>NZ_JAKJSP010000031.1:0-86267 GCF_050337085.1 Photobacterium sagamiensis
GTCTTCTTGCGCCAGCGGTATACGCCTCATTAATTAATGACATCAGCATGTTGCGCTCAGGTAGCCGAGTTAGCTCTCCTCGTTGTCGTCCCAGAACGCATTCAACTTTTTTCGCAATACCAATAGCGCCGCTGTTTCAGCCAGTGCTTTCTCCTTACGACGAAGTTCTCGCTTGAGTTGCTTAATTTCTTTTTTATCTGCTTGAGCCTCTTTGAGGTCAGCTTTCCCTGTTGTTTTCTTTACTTGAACACCTTGTAAAAAATCCGCTTTCCAAGCCTTAATTTGCTCTGGATATAACCCGCTTTCACGACAGTATTTAGCTAACTCAGATTCAGTCAACGGGGCTGTTTCAACAATTACAGCAAACTTCTTCTCAGCAGACCAGGATGTTGAATTCGACATTGCACTACCATTGTTTTTTACCTGTTTTAGCCAATGATACAAGGTGTGGTACGGAATGCCTTCCTCTTGTGCAACTTCACTAACTGATCGTGATTGAGGTGGAAGAACTTTGCTTAAAACCGCCTCTTTTCTTTCTGGAGAATATAGATTCATTACAACCTAGGTTACCGCTCCCTGTTTTAGCAATTAGATGAAAACTAAGGGGTGACAACTATCCTGACACAGGGGGTACCTCTGGACAAAAACGTGTCAGTGACCTCTCTGATTTAGCTTTCTATCAATAACATTTAGTATGGTAAAAAAAGACATAGCGATGCTTTCATAGACTCTCCAAGAATAGGCGAAAAGTATCTATTAAAGTCTGTGCAGTCCAGCCCGTCTCGCTACATCCCTTTTGAACAGCTCAACTTTAAATTTCGGTATGAAGAATTACTTTGCTACTTCGTCATGTAGGTAGAGCTTCATACTTTGGCTACAGTCCTCAAATGTTGCTTTTGTATCAAGTTGAAAAGTAGCTTCATTGTACTGGACTACTTTGATTGCTTTATAGCGATGATTTGTCCTTAGTGTTAAATATGCCCCTTCCTCTAAGTCCTTAAGTCGAAGACCTATCCAAATGAATGGCTTCGCGTTAGGTACATCCTCATTACTAAATTGAACATAAAGGTATTGATGGTATTGTTCACTATCATCCGTAAATGCAGATGCAGTTTCAATACTACAGGTACCTTCAATTTCCTCTCGACTTGAGCTATTTGTTGCGCACACGAATAGAAAAGGAATGTTAGGTGATTGTATGGTTATGGCATAATTATCAAAATCTTCAGGGTAAAAGTAGAAACCAACGCTAGACTCATTGAAGTTGAGGTTCGCATGAGTATCATCACCAAAGGGATTACTATTACGAATTTCAGGTAATTCCATCTCTTTCAGTATCATTGTTCTATTCCTTCTTGGGCAAAATGGTTCAAAAATATGTTCCTAGAACAACCTAGTACCAGCTTTAAAACCTAGATAGTTACTAAGCACTCATAAGTCTATGTATTTAAGGCTAGTTTACTTACTCACTATGCTGTGAGTGATTGAAACTTCTTGGGAGAAAGTGGGATCCAAATCTCATGGCGTTGTAGGGATTAGTGACCACATAAGTAATTTGTCATGTCGAGGCATAAATAATTCTGGGGCATGAATGAGTCAGCAAAGGTCTCGCTGACTCAAAGGTGGACATTTACGTGTCAGTGACTTTGCTAAATTAGGAATTAATGAATTACGACAAGTATGGAAAATCGCAAACAAACTGTCCTGTCTGACCGAAACTGATTAGCGTTCACCTTGAAAACAGCCATGCGCTTCATCCTCTTCAGTGTTCAACCGAGCAATTTACTTAATTTAATATTGGAGGACAGGCTTGTACAACACTCGAATAACGTGCCGGTTGCGCACCACTTATTCTATTTGTTAGGCACGTTTTCGGTAAGCTCCCCATGCTCGCATGGGGCGTATATTAATGCCTGAAGTTCCTGGGAAGTAACGCGCCTATATCGGGCTCAGGCTTGACTAACCCTTACAGCGCGGGGATTATCGCTAGTAAGATTGTCACCTTCTATGTATCTTTCAAGCTTCGGCCATTGGCCTTAATGGCTTTGCCAAACTGGCTCGAGCCTACAACCTTTTGCGAGGTTATCCAGTGATGCAGGTCATTAAGCATTGATTTATTTACCGAGTTCGGTATATGAGTTATTAACTTAGTAACCATAAATTGATTTTCTCTCTTTCACTAACACAATCTAGTGATATTTATTACATATGGTAAAAGTGGCAGATTATTGCCAAATCATCTCTCCTTTCCCGTCGAACATCAGTAAATCTGTACATAGATACACTTTCGAGCATCACTTTCATTTCCATATTATCGTCAAGCTTCTGTAAAGGGTTGAGGTAGCCCCAATACATCACTTGCACACGATCATTCAGACGCAAGCTGCTATTTAGGAAGGAGTATAAATCCGCCTCAATCAGAACAGTTAAAATTATACGGCAAAGTTAAAAATCTCATCTACTATTACGGTATGAAAAAAATCTGACCAGTAAAAACATCTCAGACATAGCTGGTTTGATGTTTGATCCAAGGAGTTTAATATCATGAAATCTGGTTCAAAGCCTTCAATAAAAGAAGGAAAATCATATGAAACAAAACACTATGGAACAATAGTTGTTGTTGAATACTTAACTGCAAAAAAAGTATTAGTACGATTTAAGCGCACCGGAACTGAAAAGTGGACTTCAGCATATAACATTAGATCTGGCATGGGGATTCGAGATCCCAAACAACCATATGGTATTGAAAAAAAAGATATTCCTGATGATATGCAAACTGGTACTGTGCATAATACCAACGTCTCTGGTCAGTTGATTATTGAAGAGTATAAGGCTGCTAATGATGTCAGAGTAAAATTTATTGACACTGGTTATCGTGAGAGTTTTTCATCTGGAAATATAAGGAAAGGTGCTGCTTACGACCCAATGGCCAAAAGATATTACAATGTTGGATTTATAGGTATTGGTAGGCATAAAACAGCATATGTTACTGATAACCCTTATCTCCCTGGTGAAACAAGATCTCCAGCTTACGATGCTTGGTCTGGTATTCTGAAGCGTTGCTATTGTCCTAAATCTTTAGCCAAAAGACCTACCTATAGTAATGTCAAAGTCGATAAGATTTGGCACAACTTCCAAAATTTTGCAGATTGGTTTGAAAAACAAGACTGGAGAGGAAAGGCTGTTGATAAAGATCTATTAGCATTAGGAGTAAACAAAGTATATTCGCCTGACCGTTGCGTCATGTTATCAAAGCGCGACAACTCCATGCTTAATACCTTAGGTTATATCAAATTAGTAGACAAAACTAAAACATCTGGAAAATGCAGGATTATCATCTCTAAGACGTATGATGAGTTTGATGATGCTATTGAGTACGCTGTTCAGAATGAACTGGCATTGAGAGCATCTATCTTTAAAAAAATAAATAAGGTAGACCCTTTAGATGACCCGTATAGAACTATAAAGACAAGAATTATCAAGTCATTAAAGGAGCAACTTAAGCATGATTAAGGATCCAATTAAAGTAGGCGACAGATTTAACACTACTAACTGTGGGATGATTGAAGTTATTCAAGTGATTAATTCTAAAAAAATATTAGCAAGATTTGATAATACTGGAGTAGAAAAGTGGACATTTAGTTCATGTTTAAGAAAAGGTAATATTCATGACCCGTCTCTGCCCCGTACCTCACCTAATAAACCATCTATAAAGGTAGGTGATATATTCCCCACAAATTATCATGGCGACATTGAAGTTTTAAAATATAACTCCGGTACTGATGTACTTGTTAAGTTTCTAAACACTGGCGATGAAATAAAATCATCTGTGACAAGAATTTACGAGGGGGTATTAAAACCGCCAGGTAGTGCGGCTGGGAAACCAAATATTGAAGTCCCCTTTGATATGCAGCCAGGTTATCTCCACAAAACAAAAAATTATGGAGAGCTAAAAGTAATAACATACCATCATGCAAAATGTGTTGATGTTAAATTTGTCGAAACTGGTTATAATACAACCGCTTCAGCTCATGAGATAAGAAATGGTGAGGTTTGGGACAAGATAAAGCCAATAATACATGCCATAGGCTATCATGGTGTTGGACCTTATAAATCGACTTATACTGACGGGAATAACCCTTTTGAACCAGGAAGAGTTAAGTGTCGTGCCTACTTTGCGTGGAGTAATATGCTCACAAGGTGTTACAGCGAAAAAAACCAGCTACGTCAACCATCATACAAAGGCGTGATAGTAGTTGAGGAGTGGCATAATTTTCAAAACTTCGCAAAGTGGTATTACGCTCAGAACTGGAAAGGAATGCAATTAGACAAAGATTTACTATGTGGTGGTAATGGTAAGGTATATGGTCCAAGTACTTGCTCAATGATACCAGAGGGAGATAATAAAGCGCTTAATCGAGCAATTAACATTAATAAGACATCAACTGGAAAATTTCATCTAGCAACAAACTTGACTATCGATACTGTTGACGAAGCAGTTGAAATTTTAACTGAGTTACAATTAAATATACGCAATGACATTTTTCATAGACTTAAGAGAGATGATCCATTCAAAGATGATGCTCGGAGTATCATTCATGAAATCATACGTAAGCGTATAAAATAATGCTCATTTAAGTCTGTTGTTGCTTATCATTTCAATTTAGATACAGCCTCTCTAGCACTATCATTTCCATTGATTTGTCATTGCTTTTTAAATCAAGTAGTGGCAAATCTTTCACCCTGATAGGCCAGTTAAGAATATTTGTATCAAAGGTAGCGTATGTGATTTTCTTACTCAAAATCCTTGCTTGTAAACAACTGGTAAGTCCTGAACATTGTAGACACTTTACTTGTATGAGAAAAAGTAAGTCAGAGACTATTTGGTGAACTGAGCGGTCAAACCTGGCCAACTTATTATGGGGCAAAGGTGTGTTACACATCCACGTCAGCACACCTTTGGACAGGAATGATTTAGGAGTATTGCTCCAAACCGTTTCTACCAGATTAGAAAAAGTATCTTGAAAATTTAAACGCTTGTTAGCATTCTGTTACTTGCTATGTTTTCCTCGAAGTTGCGGAAACTCAAATATTGGAAATTCGTCTATGTGTGAGTAAGCGTTATATAAGCTGATCGCGAGATTTGGTATGAAGTTAGAAAAATCAAAATATGCCTGCTCTTTTGATGTTTGATCATGCCAGTACCTAATCTCTATAAATGATTTAGACCAACGCTGTATTTCTCTTTCAAAACTAGCTTTTTCAATATCATCAACTAGGTGAACATACATTCGTCTTACCCAGTTTTTCCTATCTTCTGGAAGTAGTTTATACAAGCTCCAAAGGCTATGCTCCTTACCAGGGTCAATTCCTTGATTTGCTAACTCCCCCTTAAGGAATAACTCTGATGCAAAAGCGAAACAGACCATAACAGGAGCTACTAAACGATTATTTTCAACACTCTTTGATGCCTCTAAACCCGCTAACACAAACTCTTCAGCCGTATGGATCGCCCCACCATGCATTTTTTGAACTGACATTTGATCTATATACTCCTTAAGAAGGCTAACGTCGCGTTAAGTAGTGTGCAACGCCACCACCTAACCTATTGCACCTTAAACACAAAACCCAACCTTGAACTGAGAATGCCAAGCGTTGGGAATCTGCCTTAGTCTCTTGTTATGAGTTTCGCAAAGCACCCAATTGCTCATTTAGCATAATGTATAAGCAACTGATTGAAAGTTCAAACTTAGAGTCTTCACCATCTTTTATATAACCAAAGGGGTCAAGTCGCTCAACTTCACAAGTGAAGTCTTGTATTTTTACATCAATCCCTGAAGGTGAAATATTGTGCGAATATTTGTTTCGAATCGTATTCAGCTTTTTCATTGCAACCCAAAACTCATCGGGTAACTCTGTAGATTTCGATAGTGCCCAACATAACTCTAATTTTTTGGCGAACATCATATTATCAGTGATTTTTATACCTAGAGGATTATCTAAGCTCAGGTGGCGGCTTAAAATATCGCTCAAAAGTTCTTCGATTAATAAATGCCCTTTAAGGACAACTAAGACCTTATCTTCGCCTACGGGAAGTAGCCTCATAAAGCGAGCAAATCTAAACCCTTGCTTTGCTGAAGATTCCATAATTACCTCTAACTCATCACGCCTTCTATACGGCTGCCAGCCGTTTTCTATACTGCTATGATGCCGTCTTTCATTCAGCAGTTCAATTGACAATCAATAAGTTAGCATGACGAAGTGATGGTTAGATTCGACATTGAGGCATAATTTCTTTCCATGCTCGTAGCACGCCCCTTTCGGATAAATGTTGGTAGGGAAAATACGTATTAATAGGATGTGTATGATCTTTTGCACTAAATGATTTTGGGGCAAAACTGTGCCAGCTTGAAGACCTTGCACAGAGCTGGACAAAAACGATATAGCCAAGAATGGTATTACGGTTTCGGCGCTTTGTGTCCTAATTAGCTAATCTCTGCGTAGTTGAATCTTAGTTATCTAACTAGGTTGGCAAGAAGTGCAAACGACACCTAAAGAGGGGGAGCGGAATAGAAAAGAAGAAGTTGCTGCGTACTATTGAGCAACTTCTTACTGTAGATTGTAGCCTAATGGAACCTTTCTAAAAAAGGTCCATCAGAGCTACTACTCTATCATGTACTGGCAAAGTGCTTGGAATCACTATGTCACGTCTATAAATTACATAGTAGAAGTGTAATTTTAATCTGGAATATCACCTCAAAAAATCCAATCTGTTATTTGTTCTGATTTAGTGACACTGTTGTCTGCTTTTAGTTTTTCGATTAACTCATCACGCCTCGTCTGAATAAACTGAGTCTCCTGTGATGAGTAACCCAGCTTTTGCATCATTCTTTGAGCAAAGCTACATGTATCATAGTGTAAAGGTGGATGTTCTTCGAATAGTACAGCTATACCAGCCTTTATCTGATGTAGATGATCTTTAGTCAAGTATTCCGATTCTTCATCGTTTAACCGAACAAAGTTGACGAGGGCATTTATTATCAATAAGTCACTTTTAAAGTAGGAATAAAACTCATTTAAGAAATTTTTTGGTATCCATTCTTTAGCTTCTTCTAATGAATTCAGAATAGTTAATGAATGTGAAGCCATCTTCTCTATCCATGTTGAACATGTTTTAGTATCTGGAGCTACATTGAATAAAGCTTCCCACACTTCGGGCATAAATTCTCCACTTGTGTCAAGTTTGTATTGAAACATTAATTCAAATAAGACATCCGAGTGGTTGGCTCCAAATTTAGTAACAATTAGGCAAAGTTGTGTACAAGCCCCTTTGAACATTAGTTGATTAAAAGCTTGTTTAAAAAGTGGGTGCGAAGGTCTATGTGCGATTAATTCGATAACCTTAGGCCAAACGTTTTGTTCTCTGTGATGGGTTCCAATCCACCACAATGGTTGAGGCTCTCCGATATACATTTTAACCGCTGATGATAGAAGTTTGGGAGGTAAAATCAAGATATCCTCAGCTTGCAACATGTCTGAAGATTGACAACGGCAATCAGGAGCGATTAATTTTAGAAGTTCATAAGGGACTCTATGTGAAGTTAAAACTGCCGCTTGTCGCCAATACTTATCTTCGCTGTCTGTGCATAGTAGTTCGATAACAAGTTCTTTCTCTTCATCTGTTAGAACAGCCCAGTCATACATTAAATCTGAAATGACGCGTACAAGAGGTCCTGTGCCTTTTATGTATAACAATCGTCTTATGAGCCCTGCCCTAGCTTTATCGTTCGATTTAGTTATTTTAAGCAGTGTACCCGTAACAGCAAGAGCATGATCGTCTGGGAGCTTTTCGACCGCGAGTTTCTCAAGTAGCGTTATCCAACCATCAATAATAGGAATGATGGACTTTAGGTCTAAAATTCTGATAGCTTCATCTACCACACAGCCTAAACGTCCAAAATCAAACTTCGCATTAGGTGGTAGGGATGATAATGCGATTGGTAAGAGTTGAGCAAATACTTTCCATGGAGGGTTTTCTCCCATCTTATGTGGACGCTCGAATACAACAAGATCATCAATAATCGCATTTGCTAGCACAGGTTGGTCTGCTAATTTTACTAACCCAGTACATAAGTAGTTCTGACGCTCAGAGTTAAATTGATTCCAAGAACGGATTGCCGATTTGAATATTGATTCAGCTACAGCGGGATGTCTATCTCTAAAAATACGGTCAAGTATTTGACTATCATTTACTCGGTTTGCTTTAATCCAAAGTTTTACAGCAAGTGCACGAATTAAGCCTTCGTTAATACTTAATATTCTAGATATAGCGCCATGAGTCAACTCTTCAGGTTTGTCTTCTAAGTAAGTCAGTACATAATAAGCATCTTTTGGAGTAATAACTATTGCAGCATCATTATTAATGCAAGAAAGTATTTGAATAGCTTTATCTTCGTTACAAGTGCTAAACCACGGTGTTTCTAGGTGCATGTTTTCACCCATCGGATACCATGGCTGTCCATCTAGCCATTCCAAAATGGTGAGGTCTTTCCCATTAACTTTATAAATCCATTTACTTTGCTCATTCTTACATTCATTAGGAAAACTTGATATATTATCAATCAAGAACTCAAAACATATATCTCGCACTGATGGATAGCTAGAATTTAGACCGAGTTTGGCAAGCTCAAATACTTTAACTTTATCGGAGTCTTTTTTTACCCGTTCATAAATCCAGTTGAGGTTTCTGGCACTCGCCCTAGCGGTTGATGGAGATAGACAAAAAATTCCGTTTGTTAAAATCTGTTCAATTTTAGGGAATATTCTTCGAGTGCTAAATTTGAATAGTGACTCGGCAGCAGAGCGGTAGAATGGATGAGAAAAAGTAGCTTGGTCATAATCATTATACTCAACCATACAACGTAGCTCTAATAAATCAAGGCTATCTGAATCGGCTTCTGAAAGTTCTGGGCTATGACTGTATTTGGGAAAAACGTGAATTTCTCTATCTTTTGTTTTACCAAAAGAGCTGTAGGTTGTAGCTATGTGAGAATAACCATACGTGATTGGCTCGCAATTTGTTAATGCATAAGCAAGATCTTTTTCTTCGACAGGCTCTAAATTACTGCTGGTTATCGCGAGACCCATTAATATATTTTTACAACCTTCTTCGTTAAGAGCCTTACCCAAATCAATAGCATTTTTTCTAGCAAAGCGTAAGACTTGATCAATACTTGGGTTATGTTGAATTTTTTTGTGTTCAGACGCCAAATAAGTTAAACATCCTAGTTCAATGTTAAATTGTCCTTGTTTTAACGAATCATGTACCATAGTGAAAATGTTATCTGAAATAGAAAATTCTCCTCTCAAATATTCCCAATAATTAAGAAGGAGATCTACTGGTACGTCAGAGAGGTCTACCCAGTGGGTTCCCCCAATACCAGCATCAGCAAGTATTTCGGTCTCAGTAACCTCTAGTAATCGTTCTTGTCCTTGAGAAACAATTAATTTCCGGTTTGGGCGTAAGTTAGTGATAAGCTTCTTCAATAGTCCAAGACTTTCATTTGGCTTATTCACAGGATGTACCCCGCCTAATGGATCATCAAGTACAACCAATCTAGGAGCGCTTACTGGATCAAGTAGAAAACGTTCCGCCTCGTCAACATGTTGGGTCAGCAATACGGAATAACCTTCTTCTTGATATTTTGAAGCGATCCATTTGGCGGTATTGCTTTTACCTACCCTAGGTCTTCCTGATAGCAGCAGGTGGTCATCCTTTCTTAACTGCTCCAGCCAAGCATCTTCTTGATTTCTTGTGATGTAGTTTTTGGGTTGAATAGAGAGTACAGGCTTCTCATTAAGCTTCTGTAGGAAGGGAACAATTGTATCTGTTTGAGATGTTTTGCCATCCTTTATAATGGTTGTTAATCCATTGATGGTATCAGAAAACATATCATCTGGGATATAAAAGTCTTTCCTCAATATTCTACGGCAGCTATCAGTAAGAGAATTATTGCTTACGTTGTCTAAAACAATCAAACGGCTAAGCGCTTCTCTAACATCTTTGACACTTACAGATTTAATGAACTGGTCAATATGACTTTTACGACTAATATTTGTTTTAGTATCTGGTAGTGAGTGCGCATAAGCTTTAACGGCATTTAAAACTAGTTGGGCTTCTTGCTGATTGAACGCTGTCGTTTTATGAATGCTTCCGTCCCAGTCACCTCTGGGAAGATACTTTTGCAATGAGTCGCTCGCTCTACCAGACATAACTAATACAGCGCGAGCGTTTTTATTTGAAAGAAGACGTTCAAGTAAAAAATCATTAGTACCGTATGCAGGGAAATGCCCAAGGCATTCAGCAACTTTTTCATAAGTAACAGGTTCTTCAGAACCTTTTACCTGAATTTCAAATTGGAGTGACTGACCAGTATCGTCAAGAAAAGATAACTCAGCATCTTCTCCTCCGTTAGGTTCAACTAAAAACTTCACACCATCCTTATCGTAGAACTTAAGGATGTAGTTGATACACACAAGGTCTTGAAAGTCATACTTGCCAGGACCAGTCAAAGCTATAGACATAAATCACACACCAACATAAAAAATTCTCTATTTCTATCATGATATCATACAGATAGAATGAAAGTGTGGATTCTGTACAGTGAGTTGAAGTGGTTTAGGGTACGTCCTTCGACACAACACCGGTTAGGAAACTTTGGTCAAATGATGCTTTGGTGCAGTGTGGTATCAAGTAGCCGAAACACACAATGGGGCAGAAATCACTTAGACTTTCTGCTCTAAATCATTGAGGGACAGAACCTTGTTAGAGTTGCGACTCCAACAAGGTTGATTTACATTAGGAAAAGTATCTTGAAAACTTAAACTTTTGTTCAAGCCCTTATATGCTTAGCCAGCGTTTTARCCCTTCGGCAACTCCATATATACTGTGTTGGGCAAACGAAAAGAAACAAAGGTGTCAACGAATTTAATCAATATTACTGAGACGGCAGTAATATCAGCTTYCCTACGAATTTTTTARCCATAAARTCCTGTTGTGCGCTTTTAATTTCTTKCAATGAATATTGTTTTGCGACTAAGGGKTGAAGCTCACTACGTTCAATATATCGGATCAGGTTYTCGAACACTGATCTAGGYTGGTAGGTRCARCCAAAAAAACTCAAATCCTTTARATATAACGTTCTGACATCCAGTTCCACTATTGGCCCCGCGATTGCTCCTGCAACAGTATAGCGGCCTCCTTTTCGTAGTAGAYCGGGGAGTTCTGGCCATTGCTTCCCTGCAACGAGATCAATTACAACRTCCACTGAGTCTTGCCCCAAGAAATCAAGCAGGTTTCGTCCACGTGGAATCACTTTATCTGCCCCGAGCGCAATAAGTTGCTCCATTTTATTTTCACTACAGATAGCAATGACCTCAGCATGACGTCGTTTGACCAATTGCACCGCAGCTGACCCAACACCACCGGATGCACCTGTAATGAGAACTGTATCAYTGGGTTTAACGTTGGCCCGATCGATCATATTTTCAGCCGTTGAGTACGCGCATGGAAACGAAGCTAATTCAGCATCGTTCAACGAGCTTCGAATCGGAAACGCTTCCGTTGCCAGTACCTTGGTATACTGGGCAAAGCCACCATCACACTCAGAGCCATAAGTAATACAACTGTACTCAGCCTCTGTCATTACCGTTTGCTGCAAAGTTCGCACCAGCACCCGTTCTCCAATTCGGTCAGAGCTGACTTGTTCTCCGACTGCTACTATTTCACCGCAACAATCAGCACCTTGTATCCGGGGAAACTTAACTGGAATACCAGACCAACTGGCATCATTGTCATTAATAGTCTGAAAGCCATCGAAAGCGCCAGCATTGGTTTGTTCTATTACGCATTTTGAATACCACCCGATACGGGTGTTAATATCGGTATTGTTCACCGCACTWGCTCCAACCTTRATAAGTACCTCACCTTTTTCTGGAGTTGGTACTGGCAAGTCAGTGCGATACTCCAGTTTTTCTAAACCTCCGTGACCAGTCAATAGAACRCCAGACATTTTCTTAGGTAGCTTGTTCATTGTGATATCACTCTCCTCGATCTCATTGAACGACAACAACTTGTTCACATTATTGCTATTCCAACTCTTTCTTCACGTATCAGCGCTTGAMAGCCGGAACAGCTCAACTACCTATAACAATAAAAAAAACGTATACTTCAACCAAACGAATAATAGTTAACCTTCGATTCAGAATTTATGAAYTGAATCGTAARCATCTAATTTATAAAGCAGAAGAGATAGCTGAGATGGATAAAAGGTTGAAAATGGATCTATTGCTCGATCTTGAGTTATTGCGTACCTTTGTCATGGTCGCTAAGACCGGAGAATTAAAGAAAGCAGCTGAAGCCATTTTCCGCTCTCAAGCAGCCGTTAGTATGCAGATGAAGAGACTAGAGGAATTGGTTGGCTGCACGCTGATGGAACGCAGCAACCGGGGGATACAATTAACCGATGCCGGAGAAACCTTACTCGGCTACAGCGAACAGTTTCTGAAACTCAATAACGCAACCTTTTCGGCATTAAATGAGCGAGACCTGTCCGGTCAGTTCAATTTTGGCGTTCCGACGGACTATGCCCAAGATTTTTTAAATTACTTTATGCCAGTATTGACCCGTGAGATTCCAAACCTTGAAGCGAGAATAGTCTGTGACCGTAGTCGAAACTTACGAGAGAAGCTGGAAGCTGGCGAATTGGATATTGCTATTGTTGCAGGGGAAGCAGACTACACAGATGAGCTATTGCTCTGGAGTGAGCGATTGATATGGTCAGCCTCTACCCATATCAATTTGAAAGAACTGAAAGAAGTACCTGTCGCCATTTATGATGATAACTGCATCGTTAGCGATTTATGTATCAGTGGATTGAAAAAAGCCAATATCTCATATCGGCAGGTATTTAGCAGTTCAATACTCGAAAATGTCGCCACCGCCGTTCATTCCGGTTTYGCCATATCGCTGTTACCAGAATCGATGTTTGATGCTTGCAAAATCCAAGAGGTATCTTCAAGTATTTTAAAAAGTAATTTAGTGCTCAATATGAATATGATTAATTCACCAATGATAGACGAACCAATACTAACTAAAATAGCAGAATGCTTGCGGCTAGCCAGCACCACCCAACGGTTAGGAAATACATCTGTTTAGGGAAATTTCGAGCAAGACTCTCTCGCACGCTTTTTCTAAAAGCGGACAAAAAAAAACACCACGCACCTGAACTGAAGAATTTTGCGCAACGCTCACAAATGGGAGTTATGAGCGTTGCCGACTCTCAGTAATCGCCCGTCACCACATTACTTCAAATATCGAAAATCGACGTGAACAGGATATTAATGAGCTAAAACTCTAAGCAGGAATGGGGCAAAAACCACTTAATGACAATGCTCGCTTGTGGGAAAAAGCGAACTTAAACGGACGTGGGCAACAGAGACTGCTGGTTTACTACCGTTAAAACTGGGGTGAGAATTACTGGCAGATAGGCATGTTGGTGTGATTAGAAATTTGCTAGAAGATTGGTAATTATCGCGCAGCAGCGATGTAAGGGCGGAAAGAACGTTTGAAGAGCGTTGGATTGAAATCCGCCCGAAGCCCCGCGAAGCGGTAACGTACAGGAAGGGGCAAAGTTCGATGCGCAGCAATGCGCCCCCTGCTAAGCTATAGAGCGGACTAACAGCGTTCAAATTGTCGTAGTGGTCACTACTGTAGCTGCCACATTAATCGAAGTAATTTTGAATTTACTGGCAGATCGGTGGTTGCGTTAGTGGGTAAAAGTGTAAAGGATTTGAGACAAAAGATGGGGGAGATTTGGTGGGGATTATGAACTGAAAAGCCGTCCTTTACAAAACTGCTAACTTTTGTAATGGAATTTGTAGTGAGCTACCTAAGACCAGCCCTTATGTGGCCTGAGTTCGTTCACTCACTCACCCACTCAAGCGGGTGTTTTTTGTAGAGATAAAGCAGAAAAACCTAACGGTTTATCCGCCAAATGGGTCACAACCAAATCCGGTTGTTCGGGTTTATTCTGGCAAATTGAAATATCCGCATCCCGCTTATTCAAGTTCACCTTGCTATTGGAGACTAAAATTTCCACCTCTATGGATGGATACTCTCGTTGAAACGCTGAAATCGCTTCAGGGAGAAAGTAATAGCCCATCAATTCATTCACCGCGAGCCGAACATGTCCACCGAGATCCATAGAGTTCGCATTCACGTGACGCGAAAATCGCTCAGCGCCTGACGCGGTATCCCTCGCCGATTCCAATAGCCGGCTCCCCACATCAGTAACTTTCAAGCCACTGGTTGAGCGATCAAAAAGATTAAGCCCGGTTTTCTCTTCCAGAGCTTGAATATGTCGACTGACCGTCGGTTGCGACATCCCCAAGACTTGTGCCGCTGCTGACATACTGCCTTGTTCAGCAACTGCAAGAAATATCCGAATACTATTCCATTCCATACTATTCATATTCGTATACCTGCTATGCCTGCATGTAGCTTTACTATATCGCTAACACGGGACAAACTGATTAAAAGAAATAATGATATAAGTCGCACGGATGGGATTAACGAATGAGAAAAGCCTTGGTATTCGGAGTCGGTCAGGAAATGGGCTCTAATCTTTGCCACGCTTTAGTCCAGCATGACTGGGAAGTGGTTGGCATAGTAAAAAATAGTGACGTTAACGCCCCCATTACAGGTAACCTCACATTAGTTGAGTTAGCACGTAACGATCTCGATTTTCTTTATCAGCTTGCTGAGGACGTCGATGCGATTTTTTTCCACCAACAAGAAACTGATATCTACAATCGCGACCTCATTTTTCAGTTAAAACAGATCATAGCGTTAGCTGAGCATTTTCATTTGCAGCTAATCATTACGACAAATAAATATAACATTAACCCGAATTCACGACCTTCGCTTGCTTTTTGGAATAACAAATACCCCGTTAAAGTAGGTATTTCACCCAGGCTCACCAACCGATTGCGACAAGCCGAAAAGGCCGGAGCAAAAATCTTAGTATTATGTTTCGGCCACACTTTAAGCTGCAGCCATAACACCTGCTATCTGGGCATGTTAATCAAAGAAACCGAACACAAGCTAATTATTCAATCACCTAGCCCGAGAGCTTTGGCACACCACTGGACCTATCTACCTGATCTGGCTGAAAACCTGGTGCAACTGGTAACTCATAAACAACAAGATTTTGCCGCTTTTGATATGATCTACTACCCTGGCCATAAAGCCAGTATGAACGAGATTGCCCGTTGTCTGGAATTGAGTACCGGAAAACCCGTTGCCATTACCCGTTTACATTGGTCTGCAATGAAACTGATTGCATTGTTTTCACCACTGTTCCGGGGCTTTTTAAAAATGCGAAGCCTTTGGCAGCAAGGTTTTAAACTCCCCAACAATACCTTTAATGGAATATCGAACAGCAAGCTCATTCATACCCCACTGGAACTGGCGCTCCAGCGTTGCTGGCAAAAAAAATAAAAAATGCCGCGGGTTGACGGCAGGGCGATCCAGATTTAAATAACTCAAACGTACGAATGTTTATCCCCTACTGCTACCTGGCGCAAAAAAATGGCCCACTTCACACGTTGCTTATATAGTCAGCAACTCTTACTGAAATAACTCTCTCATGGAATCAAAAGAGGTGTGATCAAACAAAATTGTGCATTATTGCCAGGAGTAATAATAATTTGTGCCTATAATGACCTGGGGAGATAGTTAGCATGGAAACAATTAAGTGATGTTGGAAAAATTACCGGTTAGCGAAATTCAAATTGGAATGTTCGTTGTTGACGTTGAAGATCAAGAGCGACGAATTTCAGTGTCCAACCCGGGAGTAGTAAAGCATCAGAAGGCTCTCGAAAATCTACGCAATAAAGGAATTGTGTCGGTATGGATCGATCCGGCTCGCTTCGTTGAAATAAGTGGTACGCCTACAGCTTCTGTGGAAAGTCGTAATCCTCCCAGAGCTTCAAGATCAGGACATAATATTAGCTTTAGTGTTGATGTAGATCAGGCGCGCCACCTGATAGATGAATCGAAAGATCTTCTGGGGAAAGTACTGGAGGAGGTCTATCAGGGCAAAAGTGTCGATATTGAGCCTATTAAAGATCTTGCTGATGGCATCGTTAATTCGATTGTGCATAGCCCCGATGCCTTTCAATGTGTGGCTGCACTCAGAAATAAAGACTGTTACTTACTGGAACACTCGCTGAATGTCGCTTTTCTCCTGGTCAATTTTGGCCGTTTCCTCGGTTTTGAGCCAGCTGTACTGAAAGATCTTGCGGTCGGCGGAGTGCTTCATGATATAGGTAAAACCCAGGTTCAAGACGAAATATTACATAAGCCTGGCAAGCTCACGGCGGAAGAGTTTGAACACATGAAGCTTCATCAGGTATTGTCACAACCCATTTTAGAACGCTTTCCCGGCCTGTCCCGAGTCAGTATAGACGTTAGCCTGATGCACCATGAAAAGCTGGATGGTAGTGGGTATCCGAACGGATTAAAAGACAAAAACATCACTCTGGTGGGACGTATGAGCGGTATCGCTGATATTTACGACGCCTTAACCGCCACCCGATGTTATAAGGAAGCCATGAGCCCGGCAGCTGCTTTCAAATTGATGATGGGATTAGCCCCGCATCATCTAGACCCCTCTTTACTTAAACAGTTTATTCGTTGTGTCGGTTTCTATCCTGTCGGATCGCTAGTTAAACTGTCTGATGGCCTGGTAGGCCTGGTCTGGAAATCAAATAAAAAAGAGATGACCAAGCCTGTCGTTAAATGCTTTTATTCATTGAAATTCAATAGCTATCGCCAGGTTAAATACATCAACCTTGCTAAAAGTGAGTTAAACATTGAAGGTGGGCTAACGCCGGGGAAAATTGGTATTGATCCGACACCGTTTCGATAGTTCTGGATCCGCCTGTCGGGACGAGCCCATAACGTTAAATCTCCCCAATGATTACGCAGATACAAAATAGGCCGCCATGGGCGACCTATTTCCGTGTCAATGTCGTAAGGGGTAGTCTTTAAAAATCGAAATTTACGCCCGCAAACAAACCATCCGTCTTAGCATCCAAATCAGTGGTCAAGTCATCAAATCCCACTAAATCAAGTTGATGAACTCTGTATCCCGCTTGTAGTTCAAGATCAAAAGCATAAAGGCCGATTGCATACTGAATACCGACTGACGCATCAATCATGTGGTTGTCGCTGTAGGCTATACCATTACCTTTTGCGAACACAAACAGCGGCGTTCCAGGAATACCGACTTCTGCTCCTGCATACAAATGCGGTATAAATCCACTAAACTTCTCAAGTGAAACACCGATGATTTTACCATCAGAAAATTCAGTAATGCCAACACCCGCATCCAGCGATACTAAGTCATTGTCCAAAAACTCATAATACAGTGTGTAATCACGCTTAGTATAAGCGTAATCATCGTTATCAACTTCAGACTGACCTATTTTAAAATTTGGGATAAGTGGGATAAAGTGCTCTAGCGAAGCTTCAAAAGTGTAACTATAGTCATCACCATCAACTTCCGAACCTGCAAAATTGTGTGTTTGTTGCCACATATTAACTTCAACATCCGCACCTAGCATCACGTCAGCAGAAGCCATAAACGGAGCGGCCGATAACATAGCGGCTAACATTGTTTTTTTCACTTTTATTGTCCTTGATAATTTCTAATTGTAATTTGCAGTCAGGCCAGAGCATCGTGACAAAATCACTTTGTCACTATCATGCTCTCGCAGCTGCCACATTATCATCATTATCAATAGTGAGACTGGTCTTATCACTGAGGTGAATGCTGGCTCAAAATCCCACAGCAGCGATTTATCTCCTCCAGTTACTTGATAAACCTGACTTAACTGGATCCGATTCACGCTTTAAAAAATATTCATTTTTTCAGAGGCAGAGGAAAAATCATGGTCACCAAGGTAACCATGCATACGAAGAGGATGTTCATCGTGGGGGTATAGCGAACGCCTGTTCAGAGAACGTTATAAATTCATCAGACTTTCCAGCATGTTTTCTTGACTCTTAAACCTGAACTCCGCCTCCTGAGATTGAGTTCGCACTACAATTGAGCCCCTAAAAAACGTCTCGTCCTCAAGGATTTTCTCAATAAACCCAATAGCGGTATCCGCTGAGTGAAAATGCGTCGGAATATTATCAGACGAAATAGTACAACGTAAAAGATCCATCTTTCTCTCCATACAGTTTGATAATCAAGGCTAAAATAACCTCAAATGCAATCGATTACATTGATGCGAGTCACAGCTCCCGCCATTAGTAAGCCTGCGTATCCTGTCATTCTCCGGCAGATACCAAAAAGAAGAAGTCCCTATCTGAAAGGGCTCCTCAATAAGAGCCCAAAAAGGTAGGTAGATATTTATTTATTTATTTAGCTATTATTACGGTCAAAAATCGTATCAGATACGTTCAATAATCGTGGCAATCCCCTGGCCCATGCCGATACACATGGTGGCCAGACCGTAACGACCGTCACGCTGCTCCATCACATTGATTAGCGTGCCGACGATACGGGCGCCCGAGCAACCCAGAGGGTGGCCGAGAGAAATCGCACCACCATGCAAATTTACTTTCGATTCGCGCTCATCCCACAGCTTCAGGTCGCGAAGACATGGAATTGCCTGCGCGGCAAATGCTTCATTGACTTCGGCAAAATCAATATCAGCAATCGTCAGGTTGGCTTTATCCAGCGCTTTATTTGTCGCAGGAACAGGACCATACCCCATGATTGCAGCTGGAACACCGGCCGTCGTAGCTGCCAGCACACGGGCACGCGGTATCACACCGAGTTCTTTGGCTTTTTCTTCGCTCATTACCAGCAGGCAAGAAGCTCCATCAGACAGTGCTGAAGATGTACCTGCGGTAACCGTACCATGGATAGGATCAAACACCGGGCGAAGCTGACCAAGTGATTCTTCCGTTGTTTCCGGGCGGATCACTTCATCATGCTTAACTAGGATTGGACGACCATTGGCATCATGGCCCATCATCGGGATAATTTCATTATCAAAACGGCCTTCATCAGTCGCCTGCTGAGCAAGACGGTGAGATCGCGCGCCCAATGTATCCTGCTCTTCTCGGCTCACTTTATGAAGTTTACCCAACGCTTCAGCGGTTAATCCCATCATGGCTGACGCCTGCGCCATATATTTATCATTGGCAGGATTGAGGTTAATGCCTTTGTTTATTGGGATATGGCCCATGTGCTCAACACCACCGACCAGGATGATATCAGCATCTTCAGCCTTGATTGCACGCGTCGCCATATGCAGTGCATCCATTGACGAACCACATAGACGGTTAACCGTCGTTGCCGGCACTTCTACCGGTAAGCCGGCAAGCAGCGCAGCATTACGGGCAATATTCACGCCTTGTTCTTCAGTCTGCTGTACACAACCCCAGATAACATCGTCGACCATAGCCGCTTTTACATTCGGCTGGCGCTCAAACATTGCTTTCATCAAGTTAGCAGAAAGATCATCTGCACGAGTGTGGCGGAACACACCATTTTTCGAACGTCCCATTGGGGACCGAATTGCATCAACAATTACTACATTTTTCATCATCATATCCCCAATTATGCGTAAAATTTCTGGTTGTTATTCACACGGTCAAGCAGACCTTGCGGCACTTCGTACAATGCACCTAAGTCTTTAAACTGCGCTGCAGCCTGTACCAGTTTTTCCAGGCCAAATTGATCCATGTAATAGAACAGGCCACCACGGAATGGAGGGAAACCCGTGCCATAAATCATTGCAATATCGGCTTCGGCAGGCGAAGCAACAACACCTTCATCAAGACAGCGGATCGCTTCAAACATCATTGGCAACATCATGCGTAACGTGATGGTATCGGCGTCAAACTCTTTAGTGCCGTCACGTAACGTTGCAATCAGGTTATTAGATTCAGGCGATGCCTGCGGCTTAATACGGCCACGACGATCGGCGATATGAGCATAGAAGCCTTGTGATGATTTTTGACCAAACCACTTGTGATCGACGAGTTGCTGAATAACGTTCACCTCTGGCTTGCTCATACGGCTCGGGAACGCTTCATCCATCACGTCAATACAGTGTGCAGCAGTATCAAGACCAATGACATCAAGCAGATATGCCGGGCCCATTGGCCAGCCGAAACCTTTGCTCATCACTTTATCGATAGTCGGAATATCACCACCATCAGCAACCAGCTGATTGAACGCATGGAAATAAGGTGTCAGGCAGCGGTTGACCAAAAAGCCTGCACAGTCATTCACCACAATCGGTGTTTTACCCAACTGACTGACGTACTTCACCGCTTTCGTAATGGTCTCATCACTGGTTTGCTCACCACGAATAACCTCAACTAATGGCATACGGTGTACAGGGTTGAAGAAATGAATACCGCAGAACTTCTCAGGCTGCTTGAGCGCATGGGCCAGCCCACTGATCATCAATGTCGATGTGTTCGACGCAATGATTGCATTCGGCGCAACCTGCTCCAGCTCCGCCAGTACTTTTTCTTTTACTTTAGGATTTTCGACAACGGCTTCAATGATCAGATCATTGGTTTCCAGCGCATTATTGTGCAGGGTTGGCTGAATACGGTTTAACGTGTCCCCCATCGCCGCAGGCTTTTTGCGGCCTTTCTCTACTTGCTTGGCCAGTAGCTTATTCGCTTCTGCAAGACCCAGTGCCAGACCAGACTTGTTGATGTCTTTCATTACTACATCAACGCCTTTATCTGCTGTCACATAGGCAATCCCCCCGCCCATAATACCGGCACCGATAACACCGACTTCCTGGATTGGCTCGGCACCTTTGGTCAGTGACTTGGTTTTTGCTTTCACCGCCATGTCACTGAGGGAAACGGAAACCAACGCATCAGCAACACCGGTATCAACACATGCAACAATGCCCTGACGCTCAATCGCTAACGCCTCATCACGGTGACATTTTGCTGCTTTTTCAATGGTATTTAGCATGATTGTTGGCGCAGGGTAATGTTTACCCGCCACTTTTGCTACCATGCCGCGAGCAACATTCAGTGACATCGCCAGCTCATAATCACTTAGTTTAAGCGGTGACTGTTTTTCTTTCTGACGTGCGCGCCAGTCAAAATCACCAGCCAGACAAGCGGTTAAAATAGCTTCCGCTTCTTCTAAAAGATCAACTTGTCGCGGGTCAAGTACGCCGTCAACGAAATGGTGAGTCAATGCATCGTTAGCACGGAAGTTTTTGCCTGTTGTCAGCCACTGCAGCGACGTATCCAGCCCCATCACACGAGGTAGTCGCGTCATACCGCCCCACCCCGGCATAATGCCAAGTTTCACTTCTGGCAGACTGATTTTTGCATCAGTTGTCGCCAAACGGTATTCAGCCAGTAATGCGAGTTCCACACCACCACCTGCTGCGACGCCATTGATAATCGCAACCTTTGGCATAGAAAGATCTTCAATGCTGTTGTAAATACCATGCACCCACTGCATGTACTCACTAACGGCTTCTTCACCATCATGAAACAGCTCACGAAACGCTTTCACATCGGCACCGGCACTGAACAATTTCTTGCCAGAACGAATGATCAAACCTCGCGCGCTGCTACTTCTGATCGTCTCAACACATTCACTCAGTTCAATCAGAGCATCATTACGAAGCGTGTTAACGCTGTCGGCTTTGGCATCGAAAATCAGTTCCGCAAACTGGCCGCGTTCTGCAACCTGAAAATATTGACCTACATACATTTTTATTTCCTCAACTGGCTATCAGGTTACTTCACTAGGCCACAGGCTTTAGCCTGGCTGCGAAGGGATTCTCTAAAATCAGGATGTGCAATATCAATTAATGCCGCAGCACGCTCGACGGTTGTCAGACCGCGCAAATCAGCAACACCGTGTTCAGTGGCAATTAACTGCACATCGTTACGTAACGTAGTAACAGGTGTACCTTCGGGTAATGACACTTTAATGGTTGATTCAATCCCTTCGGCTCCTTTATAGGTAGAAGACAGGGCAATAATAGATAAACCGCCTTTTGACATACGGGCACCACGGACAAAATCGACCTGGCCGCCAGAACCTGAAATTTGCATATGACCAACACCTTCCGATGCCACCTGGCCTGTCAGATCGGTCATAATGCAGGTATTAATAGAGACAAAGTTATCGTTCTTAGCAACTTCAGAGGGATCATTGACGACAACAACATTGCCAATTTCAATATCCGGATTGCCATCAATATAATCGATTAATTCCTGTGAACCTGCCGCAAAAGCCGTAATAATTTTACCCGGCTTATAATTTTTCTTTGTGCCGTCAATTGCACCGGCTTTACACAGTTCCATCATTGATTCGGTGAACATTTCAGTATGAATGCCCAGGTTCTTGCGGTCTTTAAGACCCATACCCAGCGCATTTGAAATAGTCCCGATACCAATCTGAATTGTTGCGCCATCCTGAATATAAGGCAGCACATGCTCTGCAATTGAAATTTCAACGTCGGAAGGTTCGGCCGCTTTAGGACCGGCAATCGGGTGATGAGCCTCGGTCAGGAAATTGACCTGATCGACATGGATCAAGTTTTCAGCATTACCAACAAATGGCTGCTGGTTATTGATAACACCAATGATCATGTCAGCATGTTGGAGAACAACCTCATTACCAACACCTCCGCATGCGCCCATACTCATGAAACCTTCGGCGTTTGGCGGCGTCATCTCTACCACCATCACATTACATTTAACGCGGTCAAGCACTTCTTTTACGTTAGAAAGGTGATAGGTTACAATTTCAACGTTACCTTTATGCTGGAACTTTTTCTCTAGTGGCCCCATAAACAAACTGCGATAAGTCAGGTGACCTCGATATTCAGGTTTTATAAAACTTATACGGATAAGTTAAAAGTCCGGCATAGATATCAGTACCATCAAGCGTTAATGCTTTTTTATCTAATTCCATCAAGAAACCAACAGGTACAGACAAATACCCGCCGGCCCAAACTTTATCACCAGACTTTATTATATTTACTGCATCAGATAATGGAATTATCTTATTTTCATAGTTCGTTTGCCAATGTGCCATAACAGCCTCTCAGAGAGTAAGACAAAGCATTATGATTATTACCACCTTTAATTTATTTATATTCCTTTAAATAAGGTTGGTAATATTATCTTCGTCGTTAATGTAGGGGTCAGAAAACAATTTCTTGTTCTGACGCAGCTAATATATCCTCATTCAAGAAGTATCACTTTGCATTTCCGGCCAATCAGATGACCGCATACGTCAAGAATAGAAAGGTAGACTTTATTCACATATATATAAATGCATGATTTATATTCATTACAAATAAGACATTGATCACTGAATAAACATTCCCCCCTAGCAACAAAATCAACCAGAAATGAAACATTTAACCAATTATGTTCCGAGATTACCAAGATGCTGGATGAATAAATGCTTGAACACTCTCTTTCTCGCTGACAACTTCAAGTCAACATGAGCGCAAACCGACCAACTATTAGAGAGCCCAAATGGTAATTACACTCCGAAGATAGTTGGTGTTGACACAATCATTTGATTGCTTGAGACATTCATTTGACCTGACAGGTCACGAGACGCAAATAGCGATGCAGGTCAAATAAATTCGTCATTTCAACGATTAGACTTTCGCCAGATTTTATTAACAATGCAGATTATAAATAATGAGAAAATCTATTTTATTAACTGGGTTATTGGCTTTATCTTATAACAATACGCTTTATGCTAATGAAGAGAGCAGTATTGACCCTGGTGATATGACTAAGGTGTACACTCAGGTCGGTGCCAGTATTGATAGCGACAGTAATATAAAGGCGCTAGGTTCATTATCAGGTACATACAGTAACAGTGACAACTTCTTACTATATGGTGAAGCTGTTTTCGGTGATACTCACTTTCATGATGAAGATTATGGACTTGACTATAGCAATACCCGACTGCAGTATTTTCAGGCCAAGACAACCAGTATTTCCGCTTTACCTAAAATAGGCTTTTCTGCTGACTTAATTCACAGTGAATTACCGGAAATTCCGCATTATGGTGATGATATGAGCATCATCTCTTTAGGTACGGTTGCAATGATTAGTCAGGAATATACGGGCAAATTTATGGCATTCCCAAATATTGCCTATACGAAAGGAGAAATGTATGGTGAAGATGTAGATGGCTATATGTCAGCCCTATATATCACTCACCGTATTTCATCTAATCGTGCCTATGTTGGTTTATTTCCTGAATATATGTCTCTATCCGGTGGCGACATTGAAAGAGAGAGTTTTAAGGTTAAACTTCTACTTGCCACCCCCATTACAGACACTGGCCGCTTATGGTTAACCAGCACATTTGAACACCAGGAGTCAAAATTTACTATAGCGGATAGTAATAATGACTGGCAAAATACATCCCGTGTCGAAATGGGATTAAAATATTACCTGTAATCCACCTTGCTATTCACCGGGCTTATTGGTGGTGCTTTGATTAGACAAGCTTTGTATATTAGTTTTTTATACCAATCGGGAGAAACATAAGTAATTTAACTAACAAGGTTTATTTATCAATAAAAATAATAAACCTTGTTTTGAATTTGTAAATTTATTTCCATAGGAAAAAAACATGAAAAAACTTATTCTTGCAACTGCCATTGCAGCTGCCTCATTCACTGCTGTTTCACAAGCGTGTACCGCTATTGCATGGAATACCGACTCGGGTGTGCTGACCACGCGAACTAATGACTGGGTGGAACCTACATCCCCGGTGCTTGGTACCATTAAGGCGGGCACAGAGCGTTTTAACCATGGCATAAAAGGCAACGGTGATACTTATAAAACCAAATATGACATTTTAGCCATTCTTTCATATGGCGGTCTGGTTCACGATGGAATTAACAGTGAAGGTATGCAAGTTAATACCCTGTATTATGCCCCGATGAACATGAATGATGAAGGTGCAGGTAGCGTCTCTCAGCTGGCATTCGGTGAATACCTGATCGCAAACTTCGCAACGCTTGAAGAGATAGCCAATAGCATCAATAAGATTAAAGCAGAACTAGTCTCACACCCAGCAATACCTGCGGCGCCAACATTCCACTGGTCACTGACAGATAAATCAGGCGACCGTCTGGTTATTGAGCATGATAAAGATGGTGTTTCACTTTATCGCGGCGAAGAAGCGATGGTGATGACCAACCAGCCAAGCCAGCAAACTCACCTTGATGCATGGAAAGATGCTTCTGGCAAAATCACCAAAACCTGGAGCCAGGCCGACTTTGGCTCGACCGGTAACACCAACCCACGTGACCGCTTCCTGCACGCTTCTTATTTCAGCGAGCAGCTAAAACAACCAAGCTCATCTATCAACGGTATGATGAAACTGGCTACAACGGCATTCCGGATCCCGCATGATGCTTCTAACAAAGAAGTTAATGGTGTGATGGCCGGTTACGCGACAGAATGGTCTCTGACCCAGAACCTCAACACTGGTGATGCAGTTTGGGAATACCTGTGGGGCGATACCTGGACCAATGTTAAGTTTAATTTCTATGACATTCTAGAATCAGGAAAAGACATCAGCTTCAAGATGGATGATCCTAAACTTGGCGGTGACATCACGTCGCAAATCATCGCTTCTGGTAAATAAAATAGCTTAAGGCTGCTGATACCAGCAGCCTTACTTCCATTACATCATCCATCACACAGCAACGCCGCCTTTGGTGCCCTATTTTACAGTGTTTCGCCACTTCTGGTCATATCTACTGTACTTAACTGAATGCCGTTAGTAACGTCCACCTCGGCAGCAAGTTGAAAGTTAGGATAGCGCTTGATGTCCAACCGCTCATCTAATTTTACATCCATATCTTCTGTAAACTTTTCAAACAACTGACTCTAAATATACTTCTTGGCAACATGCCCAGGCTTGAAGAAGGACGCTGGCCGGCCGCACATGGCGATCAACGCAGTACACCAAAAAATGACCAATAGGTGATTTTAATGTAAACAACGCATAATTGAGCACGTCAACCCTTGAGAAATTCTAAGCTAGACTTAAAACATGATAATTATCACCTTTGTAATTACTATCATTTTCTACGACTAGTGTTACGCAGAGCATGTTATCTTATTTCGCAAACCTACTGTTGTAGGGTCTGTTGATCAATCTTCACCCTATTGATGGAGGAATTTTGGAAAAAGTGAAGCTTAAAAAAGTACGAAGACCGGTTCAGCCCCGGGGGATTGCCCGCTATGAGAGTATACTTGTTGCTGCCAAGTTGCTGATTGCGGAAGTGGGGATACAAGAGACAACTGCATATCGGATCGCTGAACGGGCAAAGCTACCGGCCGCTTCCGTATATCAATACTTTCCTACTCGCGAACTCATCTTTGAGACATTAGCTGAACGTCAGTTTCATGAATTGATGGAAGGGTTTAAAAAGCGGCTTGAAAATGCCGTTGTTTCTCGTTGGCAACAGCTAGCGGAGATTTTAGTGCTTTCTTCTTACCGCTTTTATACATCAAATATTGTCAATGAGCGTCTGTTTCTAGGGATGGATACCACCCTGAATGTGCGTATGGGCGCAGCTTGCCGTTTAACCACTTTTTCTCAATGGTTTTGCGTTGAATTGGAGCAGCGATTTGTTATTGAAGATATTGACGCCCTGAAAGATCCAGTTGCGATCTCCGTGAATGTTGCAGATGCCGCTTTTCAGCGAAGTCTTTCACTGTATGACGAAATCCGTCCAGGTTACTACGATGAAGCTTTGAAAGCCGTTATCGGTTATCTTACGACCCATTTGGGTGAGTCTCTACCAACCAAATCCACTTCAGCTGTCTAACACTCCAAACTCTTATTAACCTTGTTTGCCCCTTCGAATATCACCAAGTGTGCACACTGATCTGTGCACTACCGCCTCTGCTTTTTGAATCTTTGTAAAAAAAACACTTCACAAATGTGATAAATATTATATTTTAATAAACATGATAAATATTACATTTGATCTGATTGCTTAGGAGATAACTAAGTAGCGGTTAATGGAAAACACATCGGTGGTGAGTTTTGGTGAAAATTTTAGTTGTTCAGAATGACAAACTGGCACCTGCTGGACACTTTGGTCAGTCATTAATATCTTCTGGCGCAGAGCTAGAAACATTACACAGCTATCAAGGGGATCGTCTGTCAGAGTGCAGCTCCGTTGATTATCACGGATTGGTGGTTCTCGGTGGCAAAATCGGGGCATTTGATGATCAGCAAAATCCGTTCTTAAATTATGTGATCAGTTTGATTCACGAGTTTCACCTCGCGCAAAAACCGGTGTTTGGCATCTGTTTGGGTGCCCAACTGTTGGCAAGAGCCTTAGATACGGGCTTCCGCTCCAATCATGGCTGGGAGCTCAGTTTTACAGATATCAATGTGACTGTAGCAGGCGAACAGGATCCGGTTTTCAGCGGCTTGCCACAAGAGTGCCGTTTGTACGAAATGCATCAGGACAGCTTTTATCTACCCAAAAACAGTCAACTACTGATGACTAGCGAAAACTGTAGTAATCAGGCCTTTCGGGCTGGCCGGTGGAGTTATGGCGTTCAATTTCATCCAGAAGTTACCGAGCAAATAGTTCGCGATTGGGCAGGTTCAGTTCGCGAGGCGCTTGGGGAAAAGGGACATGACATGGCGCAACAAATGCTTGAATTTACCACTGCGGAGTTTTCCACTCAGCACATTATTTGTCAGCAACTAGCGGAACGGTGGTTGGCTCTTATCAAGTACTAAACAACTGAATTGGAAGGGAACCCATGTCAACAATAATCGACAATATTAATTTGGTCTTATATGTTTACGTTTTAACTTATGGTCTTTTAGCCGTAGGGTTGTTTTACACCCTAACGAGACATAATAACGGCCTTAATGTGGTTGTGTCGCAAACTGGAGTGCTGAGTGATGATCTCCTCAGCACCCATTATCTTTAGCATTATGACGATTAACCAACGGGTGCCCTCGATCTTAAATACCGCATGAGGGTATTCTGCGGACAAAGCGAAATCAGCGCCAGTGAGATAGAAAGAGCTGTCTCAGCGGATAAGGACAGGGTTAAACAAAAAATAAAATGTTACCAAGCCCTCAAAAACAGCCGCACCTTTTTTAATCTTTCAAAAAAAGTATTATTATCCTTATATGTTTTATATCTCAAAAGGTTATATTGTTCTCATAAATCTCTGCTCATTCACTTGAGATAGACAAGCGCGATACATGGATTGTTTTTCGAACACCTTGTTGTTCAACATATAACCTTGCGCAATCAAAACGTTAAGGTCACCGAAAGGGAGTCAGTCAGCGTCGCTGATACGATTAATTGCTTATCTACCTTGAGCCTAAGACCTGTCATGATGACGAATTGGCTCTGCACAGTTTAGATATTATGAAGAGCCGTATTTAATAGGCTATGAAAACGAACGTCGAACTCCCGCATCCGAAACTATCCATACACAAGGGGTGGCTACAGCTATTAAAGCAAACAGCCAAGGAGTATGAGCTAAACGTTCAAGACTACTTCACGCCTTTGGAAACCGACAGAGAAGACTCGATCCTCTGGGATGTCCGCACAGTCCGCCACATTCATCACCAGATGGCGAATGATATCAATGATCCCCTTTTTTCAGTAGTGGCCGCAAAAAAAGTCAACCCGCTGACCTTCGGTAGTTTTACCCTGACGCTTTGGACTGCCCCCAATCTGTACACCTTGCTAAAAGATATCAGCGAATACTGTATTTTTATCGGAGCCCCTATGCGGGTAAGTTTTCACGAAACGGCCCAGGGTGATGTTGAACTTTGGCTGATCAATAACGAGCCGCTCAACAAAGAGTCCCACGTGACGTATGTCGGGGTAACGCTGTACATCGCCACCATGATCGAGATCATTCGCCAAACCTCAGCCCATGATATACCGGATCTGGAAGTTCAGTTGATCAACTGGCCGTTTGACCGTGAGCTTCTTCCTCGTTTCGAAAACTACATGAACTGCAAGGTAAGCTTAGGCTCCCCCATTCGGAAGCTTTGTATTAAACGCCAGTACTTGTTTGCGCCCTTAGTCACCAGCGATGCTGAAATTTACCCCAGTACACGGGCCTTGCTTCGCAAGCGCACGGCAGAATTAAAAACCGACGATATGGTATTACAGATCTATAATACCCTCGATAAACTACCGACACTGGCCGATATTTCCGGCGATAAAGTCGCATCAGAAATGCTGATCAGTATCCGGACCCTCAATCGTCGCCTGGCCGAAGTCAATACCAGCTATCGAAGTGTGGTAGAGAAATATAAACTTGAGAAGGTGCTGCAGCTGTTAAACCAGCCCAACATCAACATGACTGAAATTGCTTTTCAGTTGGGTTTTTCAGATCTCAGTGCCTTCTCGCGCGCATTCAAACGCTGGACCGGCACTAGCCCAACCCATTTAAATAACTAACAATCATAATCTTAAGAAAAGCAGCCACTGAATAAGCATGATCTGAATCAAACTACGAGACAATGGCGGTAAATGTAATGTCATTGTCCCAAACAGCAAAGTCAGGACTATCAGATATTGTTTTAATACGTGCCAGTTAGTGCGGTTAACCAAAATAGCCGCCGTAAAATTACTGGAGCGTTAGCAATGATGAAAGAAGGGCATAAAGTTTTATTCGAGCCGATGAATATTGGCTCGTTAAAACTAAAAAACCGCTATTCCATGGCCCCGATGGGTACCTTGGGTTGTGTGGATGGCGATGGCGCCTATAACAACCGCGGTGTTGATTACTATGTTGCTCGCGCCAAAGGCGGAGTTGGCCTGATCATTACCGGCGTCCAGATGGTCGAAAACGAACTTGAACAGTTCCCGATGCCGTCGCTGCCTTGCCCAACTTACCAGCCGACTGCGTATATCCGCAGCGCCAAGGAAATGACCGAGCGTGTTCATGCCTACGGTACCAAAATCTTTGCCCAGCTCACCGCTGGCTGGGGCCGCTCTTGCATTCCGGGCTTCACCCCGGAAGATAAATCTATTGCCCCGTCAGAAGCTCAAAACCGCTTCGACCCATCGATCACCCACCGGGAACTGACAACAGACGAAGTTAAATACTTCATTGGTAAGTTCATCGAATCTGCCGTGATTGCCCAGAAAGCCGGATTTGATGGCGTTGAGATCCACGCTGTTCACGAAGGCTACCTGCTTGATCAGTTCACCATGAGTTTCTTCAACAAGCGTACCGACCAGTACGGTGGCAACTTCGAGAACCGTTACCGCTTTGCCGTTGAAATCGTTCAGGGTATCAAGGCTATTTGTGGTAAAGATTTCCCGGTATCACTGCGCTATTCCGTAAAAGGTAATATGAAGGGCTTTGGTCAGGGGATCCTGCCTGGCGAACAGGCAGAAGAAGTCGGCCGTGATATGGAAGAAGGTCTGAAAGCAGCTAAATATCTGCAAGATGCAGGATTTGACGCCCTTAACGTCGATGCCGGCACCTACGATTCATGGTACTGGAACCATCCGCCTAACTACTTCAAACCAGGTATGTATCAGCCATATTGTAAAGCCGTTTCTGAAGTGGTTGATATTCCCGTCCTGATGGCTGGGCGTATGGAAGATCCTGAATTGGCTTCGCACGCGGTTAATGAAGGCATTGCCGACGGCATTTCGATGGGTCGCCCGCTGCTGGCCGATCCGGAAGTCGTTAACAAAATCCGTCGTGGCCGTTTTGAAGAAGTTCGTCCATGCCTGTCGTGCCATCTAGGCTGCCTTGGCCGCATGGCGGAAGTGGGTAATATCTCATGTGCTGTCAACCCGAGCTGTGGCCGGGAAGAAGAGTACAAGCTGACGGCGGCGTATAAGCGCAAGAAAGTCGTCGTCATCGGCGGCGGCGTCGGCGGCATGGAAGCGGCCCGTATCGCAGCCGATCGTGGCCATGATGTGGTACTGATGGAGAAATCCGGAGCCCTCGGCGGCAATGTTATCCCTGGCGGCCAAGCACCATTTAAACACGACGATAAGCAACTGCTCGAGTGGTTTGCCGGTGAAATGGATCGCAAGCAGGTCGATGTTCGCATGAATACTACCGCGACCAAGCAGACCATTGAAGCCGAGCAGCCTGACAGTGTCATTTTTGCCACTGGCTCCCGCCCGGTTCAGCCACAGTGGCTGGAAGGCAAAGACAAACCGCATGTCATCGTCGCCGAAGATATGCTGATGCAGCCTGAGCTGATCACGGGTCAACAAGTCGTGGTTATCGGTGGTGGCCTGGTGGGTACAGAAGCGGCCCTTTGGATGGCACAAAAAGGCAAGAGTGTCACTTTAATCGAAGGTGCTGACGATATCATCGGCGGCCCTCACGGTACCTGCTTTGCCAACTACCAGATGCTAAAAGAGTTGTTGGTGGCAGAGAATGTGGATGTCCAAACTTCGACGTTCCTTAAGCACATCACAGATACCGGCCTTGTTGTTCATCCGGCTGGTGACAGTGATGTATGCCAACCGCTGAAGGCTGATCATATCGTTCTGGCTCTGGGCTACAAGGCTGAAAACAGCCTTCACGAAACATTGGTTAATGAACTGGATGCCGAGGAAATCTTCAATATTGGTGACAGCCAGCAGGCACGCACCATTATGGCAGCGATTTGGGATGGCTACGAGGTAGCTCGTTCTTTATAAAATTGTCTCTATTATTTAGTCTATGCTGACGACTAAATATGAGTTTGGCCGCCTGATTTATAACCGGGCGGTCCTTTTTATTGTTCAAATTGCCGGTAACGTTCAAACAATCCTTCAATATCAGAACTGCACATTAAATCCATATTATCCTGCAACTTCTCCAGCGGCCAAGACCACCATTTCATATCAAGCAACATCGCGATTTGCTGCTCAGTAAAACGTTTCTTAACGGCTTTTCCCGGGTTTCCGACCACAACGGTATAAGGCTCGACATCTTTAGTGACTACCGCACGGGCACCAATTACGGCACCATCACCAATGGTGACACCCGGCATGATGACGCATTCACTGCCAATCCAGACATCATTGCCGACGATAGTATCGCCAGCGCGCTCAAAACCGGATTTTACCTTTTCGCCAAACACTTCATAGTCAAAAGGAAAGGAGGATATCCAATCGTGCCGGTGTCCCTGATTGCCTGCCAGCATAAATATGGCCCCAGAAGCGATTGAGCAATACTTGCCAATGATCAATTTATCGACCTCGCCAAATACCCCTGACTCCCATACCTTATTGCTCGAGGCATCGCCCAACAGATAATGTACACACTGATCTTCAAAATGATTCTCGTGGTAATAACCTGAATAGTAGGTGTAATCACCGACCTGGATATTCGGGTTGGTAATGTGCTCTTTTATTTCATATCCGCCAAGCCAGGTCGGAAAAATTGATGATGACATAATTACCCCTTTTTTTATTATCCTAGTGCTTTCAAGTCAGATCTGATAGTCAATGCTCTGCAGGGCGAGTTTTATGGTATTGCCTGTTTATTCTGCTTTTTCCCAAAAGTATATACCCAAACCAGTTCAATAGGCATGATTCAGAGCTTCCTCTGGAGATTCAATTCAAGCGAAATGTGTGCAGGAATGGCAGGCTCTGTCTCTCAATTTTTCACATTACCTCGTCCATTTAGCCGATTAAGCTAACAAATACACAATATGCACATTGTGGAAACACTAGTGCTGTATTAACCGTATATAAGAACGTAATACAACTTGGGATCCACCGCTATGGACAGAGAGAATAATATCCGGTGTATCATCTTTGATTGTGATGGCACTTTGGTTGATAGTGAAAAGCTATGTAATCAGGCATTGGTCAATATTTTTGCCCGTTTTGGTGTCACTCTCAGTCTTGATGACTGCTTACGTCATTTTCAGGGTGGCAAATTGGCTGATATTCTGGCAGATACGTGCGAAAGAGTCGGCTTATTGATTTCTATTGATATTCTCGACCCCCTTTATCGCCAGGAATGTGCACGGTTATTTGAGCAGGGTTTGAATCCGGTTCAGGGAGTACCAGAGCTGCTCGAAGCGCTTGTCGCGAATGATTATGAAATGTGCATCGCTTCCAATGCCCCTGTCAGCAAAATTGAGCATGCCCTGCGCCTGACCAGCCTGTTACCCTATTTTGAAGGTAAGCTATTCAGTGCATTCGAAGCCAACAGCTGGAAACCAGAACCCGATATACTGCATTTTGCTGCCATGAATATGGGCGTATCACTCAAGCAATGTGCTTTTGTTGATGACACGGTGAAAGGTGTGCAGGCTGGTATAAACGCCGAGATCCGCACATTTCATTTTTTGACCACACCGGAGTCAGTGCGGGTAGATCACCCTAATGTCACGACGCTTACCGAAATGCCTCAGTTACTTGAGTATATTTAGGGATTGTTTACGGCCATATCAGTCACGATGACTTATCTGACTGAGTCTCAGTATCAGCAATCAATGTATCCCAGGATGTTGCCCAGCTTTGCTGCTGGTATTGCTGCTTTGCTGTTGCATTGTTTTCCGCTACACGACTTGTCCCAACGACTGACGTACAACTGTTATCCTCTTGCTCTGATTGCTCAGGTAAAGAGATCGGTTTGACCGATATTTCTGCAGAAAAATCATCCGTCTGTACGGTGTTATCTGGTTCACCACCTGCGGAACTCTCTCCGTCAATCAGTGCATTCAATTGCTCACCGGTAGGATGATAACCACTACGGCCATACACTTTATCCAACAAGTGAATCACAAAATGTTCAGTCACCGGTTTATTCCGCAAGATTTTATAGACAGACTTTGCCACATTCTGGACGCTAAGAATCGACTCAATACCAATGATTTGCGCCACACCGTCACGATCCTTTTTTGCTTCTTTATTACCGGAAGCATACGCGATAGAAAACCAGATATAAGCAACCGCAGCATCATTGGCATCAGAGCCAAGATGCATTTTAGCGGCTAAATATTGCGCTTCAGTATTACCTTGCTCGGCAGCACGCTCTAACCAATAAATGGCACACTGCTTATCTTTATTCACGCCAACCCCTGTCTGATAGCAGTAAGCTGTTTTCATAAAACCCGTGACATCATTATTTCTTGCCACCCGTAAACGCCAGCAAAACGCGTTATGCGGTTGTTTTACAGGGTTGGGATCAGCCACAAGCCAATCTCCCAAAAAAAGCTGCGCCGGGATATATTCTATTTCTGCGGCTGCAGTGATATTTTCGATGCCGGCATCAAAGTCGACATCGGCGCCATGACCCTGAAGTAAATAGTGACCAAGGTTGAACAGCGCTTCAGGCTCTTTTCGTTTCGATCTGACCACGGCATCCCAATATTGAGATCTCGCTTCACCTTGTGGATCATCAACATCCTGACGACACAGGCGAGCTAACGCATGCTGGCCGATTTCATTGCCTAAATCTGCAGCTTTCTGATACCAGTTAATTGCCTCGCGTATATTCGTCAGCTCATACTCTTTAGCTAAAGATAGCTGGCTTGGAATATGGCCGGTTTGTCCTTTGAAAACCTTTTCTTCGCGCTCAGATATTTTTGCTTTTTTCAACACAAGCCTATATTTTTCATCTTTCAAAGCCTGCAGTCTTGCGGCTTCCTGCTGTTTTTTGGACACCATAAAATATCGTATCACTAACCAAATCAGTGGGATCCCAAGCAGGCCTAACCCCATCACAATGTCTGACATAACGCCCCAGGTAAATAGAATAACTCCCTCTTTGTAACGGCCGATCTCGGTAATTCTATAGCTTTTAAATCTCAGATAAGACGCTTTTAATAAAATTCCCTATAGAAATAGATAGATAGATACTGGAGATGTAATCATCTCTGCATTGATCATTGTTCCAGCGCGTGTTTAAGCCCTGCAACATATTCGGGATATTGCGAAATATCATTATGATCGGCTCTGGCGATAACGGTAATGGTCACCAGTTGATCGGTGAACTGAGCAATTAACCGTTCAGTACTGGCCCGGGGGATCACCCGGTCATTTTCCGCAATGAAGATGTATGTTTTCGCGGTAATGTTTTTAACTCGGTGTAATGACTGAAATTTATCTTTGATCAGCAAAGAGACCGGCAACATCCAATAGACCGTTTTCGCGACACTTTCAATGCTATCGAAAGGCGTTACCAATATCAGTTTTTCCACCTCTCGGTTAGCCGCCACATAGGTGGCAATGCCGGAGCCGAGACTCCGTCCCATCAACGAAATCAGCACGTGCCTGGCTTTGATCTGCTCAAAAATATGCAGCGCATCGCTGTATAAACCCTCTTCGGTAGGCTCTCCGGTGCTATTGCCGTACCCCCGGTAGGGAATTAAATACACAGTATAGTCCGGCAGTACCGCCTCAAAAAAAGGAATGTTATCTTCGATGCGTTCGGCATTACCGCCATAATAGAGTAACGCCTTGGGGTGCCCCTCATTGACTACCCAGCCGTTCAGCTGCTCGCCATCCGATTCGAAGTGGATTTCAGCCGCACCGATCAGTCCACCTGCCGGTTGCGGAAAATACAAAAATTTACGTTGCATCGCGAAGAGAACGAGGCAGAAGGCAATATAGAGCAACAGTAACGTTACCAGCACACTTTTCATTCTCGTATCCTGCCTTGCCTTGTCATCAGCTTATAATAGACAAAAGAATAGATACCGATATTGATCACCACGGCAACCAAGCCAAACACGATCTGCAAATTGAAATTTAACGCGGACGGATAAATGATGGGGATGATATAGTGCTCAATGAATCCTCCCGTATATCCCTCGCTACCCGCAGCATTTCTCAACTGGTTTTCCAATGGGGTCAGCGGACAGATCCAGCCCTTAAAACTGATCACAAAAACCCAGATGACGGCAGGGAGATGAACAAAAACCAGATAACTTCGCACAATCGCCAGGAGTCCGCCCAGTAGTGCAAAAATGATAAACAGCAGGTGCACGATCACGACAAGATCCGCCAAAATTCGATAAATCATGGTATTCACCTCCTAATCTTCAGTCTGGTGCCACCCGCTCAACTTAGCCATTAATCTGGTTTAAAAAAAATGCCAGTCCGGAAGGACTGGCATTTTTATCACTAATACCTTTTAACTCAAACCGCCTGGTTTAAGTAAGCTTAATCCAGCTCAACAAGGTTCTTTTCAAATTCATCGAATTGCTTTTGTACCTTGGCAGAAGGCTCGCCGGTTGTAAGGCTAACAATCACAACCGATAAAGTCGCAAAAATAAAGCCCGGTACGATTTCATACAGGTCGAAAATACCGCCGGTGATCTGTTTCCAGATAACCACGGTCAGCGCACCCACAATGATACCCGTCAACGCGCCATTACGGTTCATACGCTTCCAGAACAGGCTTAGCAGTAATACCGGACCAAATGCAGCACCAAAGCCCGCCCAGGCATAAGAAACCAAACCAAGCACTGTGCTGTCAGGATTCATTGCAAGCATTAAGGCAACAATAGACAGGATGATCACCGCCGCACGGCCGACCATCATGATTTCTTCCGTAGACGCCTGAGGACGGAAGACCTGCTTGTAGAAATCTTCAGCCAGTGCAGAAGATGAGACAAGCAGCTGTGAATCAGCAGTACTCATAATGGCCGCCAGAATTGCCGCCAGCAAAATACCCGCAACAACCGGGTGGAAAATAGAGTTGACCAGCAACATGAAGATTTTCTCACCATCAGCCAGTTCACCGGCTAATTGGTTATCGACATACAAAATACCAACCAGACCAACTAAGGTTGCACCCGCCATAGAAATGGCTGTCCATGCTACGGCAATGTGACGTGCTGTCGCAATATCACGATTAGAACGTGTTGCTTTAAAACGGGCCAGGATGTGCGGCTGACCAAAGTAGCCAAGGCCCCATGCAGCCAGAGAGATAATCGCAATCGCTGACAACGGCTGACCTTTCACATCATTAAACAGCGTCAGCAGCTCCGGGTTTTTCATTTCAAGTGCAGCCGTCAGATCGCCAATACCACCTTGCATTGCAGCGATGGGGACGATAACCAGTGCTGCAGACATCAGTAAACCCTGAACAAGGTCAGTCCAGGATACCGCTAAGAATCCGCCAAATAAGGTATATGATACAACGCAAACAGTACCGACAATCACAGCAATGCTGTAATCAAGGCCGAATACCGTTTCGAACAATTTACCGCCGGCAACTAAACCTGAACTGGTGTAGAAAAGGAAGAACAGCAAAATAAAGAATGCTGAAATAGTTTGGATCAGTTTAGATTTATCGTCAAAGCGGCGCGCTAAAAACTCAGGCAAGGTCAGCGAGTTATCAGCCGTGATACTGTATGTACGCAGACGCTTGGCACAAATTAGCCAGTTCAGCCAAGTCCCTAGTAGCAGACCACCAGCCAGCCAGAGCGATTCCAGACCAGCCGCATAAGCATAACCCGGCAGACCAAGCAGCAACCAGCCACTCATATCAGATGCACCCGCAGAAAGCGCAGCAGGCCATGGTCCCAATGTACGGCCACCCAAGAAATAGTCTGATGAGTTTGACGTGCGCTTATATGCAATATATCCAATCGCCATCATGCCAATCAAGTAGACAATAAACGTTCCTGTAATAGCAAAGCTATTTTCTATCATTGTTGAGTTCCCTCAGTTTTTTGAGCCCCTGTTCATTGCAGGGGCTTTGTTTATCTGCTGAACTTACTATCCAGCATATTTACGTCGCTGCTCAGCTCACAGCAAGTTCATTCAATCGCTAATCGCTCGAGTGAATAGCTATGAGCCGAACAGTTACTTAGAAATTAGTGCTCGCCACTCCCCAGCTCCAGCAGAGTGGCATTACCACCGACGGCAGTAATATTGATCGTTCGCGTCCTTTCGGTCACAAACCTCAACGAATAGGTCGGGCTGCCAATCACGGGTAACGACTCACAATCTGTTTCACAGATCAATTGAGCCAATAATCCGTCATTTGCAGCCAATTGACGCCCCAGCGACTGTGATGTCGATAACTGACCGGCATAAACCACACCAGCAATCGCGGTATGGTTGGTAAAATCGGCAAGTTGATTATTATCAATGGCAGTGATCACACCGCGTGCACAACCCGCTTTCTCCAGTTGTGCGACTAATTCGCCAGCCGACAACGCAAACTCTGACGGCAAGCTAACTAAAAGTGTATTACCGGTCACTAATGCTGCGGTGATCTGGCCTATAACAGCGGTAATCGAAACATCAGCATCGGCGGTGACAATAAATGCGCCACGGCCGGCACTGTAAAGCTCGTTAGTCTCACCTGTCGGGCCCGGCATCAGTAAGGTTTCACCAACATGCTCTGATGCATTACGGCACTGAAAAGACACCATCGCCTGAGCGGATTGCTCCAGTTGCTCTGCCCACAGGTTTAGGATCTGGATGCGCTTTTCATAACCAAGCCCGTTCCAGCCTTCCCATGCGGCTAAACTGTTACCCACTATCGATTGAATACCTATTGTCATGACTTATTCCTTTTTCAACTTAGATTAGCTGCCATTACGCGTTGAACATGTCTTGGGTAAAACGGTACAAATAATGCGGACCACCCGCTTTCGGGCCAGTACCAGACAAGCCCTGACCGCCAAACGGCTGAACCCCGACAACGGCACCAACCTGATCACGGTTGATATAACAGTTACCCACACGAGCACGTTGCTCAATATGACAATAGGTACGTTCGTTACGGCTATGCACACCTAACGTTAGGCCAAACCCGGTGTTATTAATTTGGTCAATCACCTGATCAATTTCATTCGCTTTAAAACGCACAATGTGAAGGATCGGGCCAAAGTTTTCATTTTTCAGGATATCAATACTGCTGATTTCAAATGCAGTCGGGGCAACAAAATCACCCGCCTTGCAGTCATCGCCAAGCGTTGCTTGTGCGACCAGCTTGGCCGTATTTTTCAACGCCTCAATATGCGTCAGCAGCTTTCTTTTCGCATCAATATCAATCACCGGACCAACATCGGTGCTGTGCAATTCGGGACGGCCAACCGACAGTTCGGCCATCGCCCCTTTGATCAGTGCAACAATACGATCGGCAATGTCAGCCTGCACAAACAATACCCGTAATGCAGAACAACGCTGGCCCGCCGATGCAAATGCCGACCGGACAACATCACGCACAACCTGCTCTGGTAGCGCAGTACTGTCGACGATCATTGCATTCTGACCTCCGGTTTCCGCGATAAACGGAACAGGTTCGCAATCGCGAGCGACCAGCGAGCGGTTGATCCGTTGTGCGGTTTCTGTCGAACCGGTAAACGCAACACCCGAAATACGCGTATCAGACGTCAGTGGGGCGCCCACTTCAGCACCACGACCTGGCAGCAGTTGGATCGCGCCGGCAGGCACACCCGCTTCCAGCATCAGTTCAATGGCACGGAAGGCAATCAGCGAGGTTTGTTCTGCCGGTTTCGCCACCACGGTATTACCCGCAGCAAGAGCGGCAGAAACCTGACCCAAGAAAATCGCTAACGGAAAGTTCCATGGGCTGATACAGGCAAAGACACCCCGCCCCTGATAGCTCAGCTGTTTGGTTGAACCATCAAAACAAGCAACCGATTGTGGTGCAGCAAACTCTGTTGCCGCCTGAACCGCGTAGAAACGACAGAAATCGACCGCTTCACGAATTTCATCAATACTGTCTTGAATGGTTTTACCCGCTTCGCGGTGACACAGCGCAACAAGCTCACCGGTGTGTTGTTCAAGCAGATCCGCCAGACGCAGCAAGCACTGCGCACGCTCAGCCGGCGGCGTTTGCGACCAGCTTGGATAACAGGCTGCCGCCACTTCAACCGCCTGCGCCACTTGGCTCTGGCTGGCAAACGCAACCTGACCGACTGTTTCACCACGGTCGTACGGCGCCGTCACCGTATTGAGCTCACCATTCAAGGTTACGCCGTTGACAATCGGACCCGCTTGCCATTGATGCTGGCTAAAGGCCTGAATAGCTTCATTAAACGGACGCCACTGTGATTCAATATCAATGTTAATGCCCGCCGAGTTCTTACGCTTGTCAGCAAAAATTTGCGGTGGCAACGGGATCAAACTGTTATGCAATGTGGGGCGTGAACGTAACGTATCGACCGGATGCTCCGTCAGAGTCTCAATCGGGCAGTTTGCATCGACCAGACGGTGAACAAACGAGCTATTGGCACCGTTTTCTAACAGACGGCGTACCAGATAGGGTAATAAATCTTTGTGGCTACCCACTGGCGCATAAATACGCACGTTAGCCTGATACATCTCCATCGCATGGTTATACAGTGCGTCACCCATGCCATGCAGACGCTGGAATTCAAAATCTCGATGATCCGTCATCGCCACAATCGCCGATACGGTATGCGCGTTATGGCTGGCAAACTGAGGATAGATCACCCCGCGCAGGTGTTCAGACAACAGGAAGCGGGAACATGCCAGATAAGAGCTGTCGGTCGCTTCTTTACGGGTAAAGACCGGATAAGCGGAAAAACCTTTTTGCTGTGATAATTTCAGCTCGCTATCCCAGTATGCACCTTTCACCAGACGCACTGGGATCACATCACCCAGCTCTTTGCTTAGCGCCGCTATCCAGGCCAATACCGGCAGTGCGCATTTAGAGTAAGACTGTACCACCAGACCAAACCGTCCCCAGCCTCGTACCACGGTAGATCGGTACAGTTTTTCAAACAGCTTCAGCGACAGTTCAAGACGGTCAGCTTCTTCGGCATCAATGGTAATGCCGATATTCAGCTCACGGGCGCGCTCTAACAATGTCAGTACCGAGTGATACATTTCATCCAGTACACGCGCTTCATTTGCCACGTCATAACGCGGGTGCAACGCAGATAGCTTGATCGATACCGTCGGATCCGGTGATTTCCGATTGCTCTGCTTTTGACTATGGTAAGTATCACGACCAACCGCTTCGATCGCCATAATGTAGTCTTTAAAATACTTCTGGGCGTCATGGGCCGTCAGCGCCGACTCACCCAACATATCAAACGTGTATGTGAACCCTTGATCACGCTTGTCCTTAGCATTCTTCATCGCTTCCGCAATGGTTCTGCCTAACACAAACTGATGACCCATGATCTTCATGGCCTGATGCATAGCCTGACGGATCACCGGCTCAGACATTTTATTGACCAGGCGGTTGATCGCATGCAAAGGCGTGCCATCTTCTTTGGCATCCATACTGACCACTTTACCGGTTAGCATCAGCCCCCAGGTTGAGGCATTGACGAACAGAGAGTCAGAATTTTTGAGGTGGGATTTCCAATCGGCAACACTGAGCTTATCGCGGATCAGTGCATCAGCGGTTGCGGCATCAGGAATACGCATTAAGGCTTCAGCCAGACACATCAGTAAAATACCTTCTTTGGTATCTAAGCTGTATTCCAGCAGCAGCGCATCGATCATTTGAATTGCATTTTGATCTGCGCGCACGCGCTTGATCAGCTCTGCTGCTGTTTCTGTGGTCTGTTTACGTTCTTGCTCTGAAGGCTCAGCCAAAGGAAGCAGTTGTTCGAGCCACTGTGACTCATCTGCAGAATAAAGCGGTGAAATCAGTTGCCAAATTTCATCCAATGGCCGCTCAATAAACGATGGCTGAAGTACATCTGCCGCATTGAACATAATCGTATCCTCAATAATATATTCTGAATTCTCATTCAGTCTAAATGTTATACCAGTGTTACTATTGAGGGGATTCTATTTTCCGCAGCTCTGATAGTCTTGCTATATTCTCCGATAATTTTTAGAAAAAGTCCGTTTTTTAACAAAATAAGACACAAATCATCAGCAAAATATCTAGATTGACGTTTAATTCAGCACAAATTCCGTAAACAATGAATTATGTTACTAAAGGAGGAGGCTGGGATATTCATGCGCAAAGAGTCATGGGAGAAGAGAGGGGTAAGCCAAGGGGTATGAAGCCAGGCCACCCCAGACAAGACCGTTTTCAGGCGGTAAAAAAGACCGCCAACAAAACCATAAGATCATGAATTAAAAAATAAAAAGATGAACTGTGTGGCGAGGGATATTACAAATGCTCTTTTTTAAACCGCGCCGGCGGCATACCGTATAAACGGGAAAACGATTGAGTAAAGCTGCTCTGACTGGCAAATCCGCAGCTTTGTGCCACCTGCGCCAGACTGAGTTGCGACTCTTCCATTAGCTGTTTCGCCATTTCCAAACGTTTTTTCAAAACATACTGATGCGGAGTGATCCCTGTTTGTTCTTTAAACAATAAATGGAACTGGCTCTCGCCGAGAAACACTAATCCAGCCAGTTGTGTTATCGATATTTTACGAATTAGATGCTGAATTATGTACTGATCGATAACATCCATATTAAGGCGAGAGACATGGCGGTCTGATGCCAGCGGCTTAAAATGACGCTGCAAGATACACATCAAGGTATCGGTACAGGCTTTGCTCAATAGCAAGTCATCCGGGTGAGCCATCATTTCGGCGGTCAGTGCCTTGATCAGGTTTTGTGCCTGAGTATCAAGGTGAAAATAGCCTGATTGTTCAAACAAACGCTCCATCCGTTCATTCGCATAAGAGGGTAATGTTTGATCAAAAGAGAAACTCTCAACCGGCAGATTCAATACCAGGATCTCATTTTTCCCTATTCCGGAAAACGCATGCTCTGAGTCAGCTGTCACCAGACAGCCCTGGCCCGGATAAACCAAATTACCATAGCCTTCAATATCAAATTCTGTCTGCCCCGACAGGCCAATAACGACCTGATTGTAACCGTGGTTATGATGTTCCATCAGTTCCGGTAACACGACAATCTCTGAGGGTTTAAACTTATCGTTCATGTAAAGCAATACAATCCAAATGGAGATATCTTATTGTCTCAATAACAGCAGCAAGACACCAGTGCGGGCTTACTCTAAACATAGCGCTTCTATCCCGGAAAAGTGATCAAGACATCATTTTTTACGGCATTTGTCATTTCAATTTCTTTGATCATGCTACAGCCCTTATTCTATAAGGCTTCAGAGCGATAAATCCGATTTAACGAATTTCTATCATTTAATGCCAGCAAAGCGGAATTAAATTACACCAAGCTTTAAATATCAATAACTTACAGCGTTCTCAACCTTGATCATTCTTCCGTATGAAAAAGGTTTATTACTGCCAGATCAAATTTGCATTCTCCGGTAACGATGATCATACCTTGATCATGTTTCCATATTCTTATTGATCATCAGTCAGGATCCCGCTTGATCATCGTTCCAGTTGAAATGACACTGCCCGTTATTTATCTCGGCTTGATCATTGTTCCGGTAGTATAAGCAAGCCGTATATGCCCAGCCGTAGCATGTAACAATAAGATATATACCCTTTCGTTATCGTTATCAGTCTCAATGCTGCCATGTTCTTTCGCTTATTATCTATTGAGACCTGCGGTTTTGCTAAGCCTGGTCATCCATCACGCGCCACAGGCACTACGGTATACCTGTGCTCACCAGGCTCACAAGTTATTTAATATTCCAACGGCAAACACTTGATCATGCTTTCATGGGTATCACTTCGGTATTGGCAAATGATCACTGGATTATGACTTTGTTTTACCGGTTGAACTGACGGTTTACTGGGCAGGCCTTGATCTGGCGGCTCTTTTCTCATACTGGCCGACACTCCTACCGCTGATGGGTGTTGTTATTGGATTATTACCGGGGTGTATGGCCCGCAGATTTTAGTAACCGGCCTCTATATATAGGGGCAGTGCCAATGTCTGCACAACTAGGCAATACCATTAGTAATGATGGTGATGCACTGTTTCCAGCCCTTGCTTTGGCGCCTAAAGCCGCCTTCGTGGCGACCCTCTATTCATCCGTTCCCGTTCTGTTTTTCGCTTATGGCTATTATTTTATCTTCGAATAACAAATCACATAACCAGCATAAAAAGAGCATATTTTGATCTCTCCTTTTGTTTTTTAACCAACCCAGGAAAGGCGAATAACAACAACAAATAAGCAGCATACAAGGCATATTCAGGGGGAATACTTGCAAAATTCAAAATCACAATGAGGGATAACTGTCAATAGGTGATTTCCCCCCTTCTTTGTTAGAGCACACTTCGTTATAGTTTCTCTCGTAGACAGGGAACGCACTTCACTGTTAACTGTCTGCAGTATCCAGCATTGGATACATGCCAATGAAGTTTCTTTGATGTATACCCTCATATCAAAGCGTTAAACTTAATTGGATACCTCTTCTACACGTCGTACAGGATTGTGCTCTTCGGAGTCAAACTCTTGTCTTTGCCGGTCTTATAGACCGGCTTTTTTTTTACCAATATTCACAATTATGTCTAATAACCCGGCATCCGAATTGTGTGACATTTACCCAGTCAACTAAACTCTCTACAATCAGATTAATCTGAGCGATATCGTTAGGCGAGACTAGTGAAAGACAAAGTCGATCCATCCCTTCTACATATTTTTAATCAACTCCCTGGTTGTTGGGGGTGTAAAGATAAAGACTCTGTATTTGTTTATGCAAATGAAGAATATGGAAAGATTATTGGTGTCGACCATCATTTAGATTGTATTGGCAGAACAGATTTTGATATGCCAAGCCCGACAATTGAATGCGCCGATTCTTTCCGGGAACAAGACTTCCAGGTGATCTCATCAGGACAACGCATGCGGATACTTGATATTCATCCTTATTCGGATGGTAGCTGGCGTGCACATTTATTCACTAAGACCCCCTGGAAAAGTGAAGACGGTAATGTCGTTGGCACTATCTTTTCTGGTGTTGAATTAAAAGATACGGCCATTTTAGAAGTGGGACATTGGATTTGCCGCGCTGCCGGGCTGAATAAAAGAGACCAAACATCTTTTAGCTTAGATCTGCATAATCAAAAGGTCGCGATAAACACCCGTGAATCTGAAGTTCTATTTTTATTACTGTATGGCAAAAAGCCGCAATATATTGCCAAGGTGCTAAATGTCTCAGTCAAAACTGTTGAGAACTATGTACTTCGTCTGCGCGAAAAATTTAATGCCAATTCGAAGGGAGAGCTCATCGATCTGGCGTTAGATCTCGGCTTTGGCTCCCATATTCCTGAAAGCATGTTGAAAAGCCAACTGTCGGTCATTCTCAAAGAATAGGCCACCTCAAGGTGCAGAGTTCGGCGAGAATCTCGCATTTTGAGCTAGTAGGGTATAACAATGAGTACCGATGTCTGTTTTCTGCATAATGAGTTTTACTTTTTGAAAGCATTTGTTCAGAAATTCATTTTTCAGATCAAATTAACGCTCGTTGTTTATTTATACAATCGCTGCGAATGTAATTAACCATGATCAAAACATGGTTGTCAGTCGTAACCAATCAGGTTACGTACCAGAATCACTTTGGCAGAAGATATGAAACAGTTCACTATCACTTACGTTGTACATCCGCACTTTAATATTCCGTTTAAATACGAAATCACTGCAACTAATGAAATTAACTCCATTCGAGATGCAGAAAAAGCGCTGACCGTTCGCCACCCTGAGGGAGTAAGCATTGTTACTTCCAATGAAGCCGCCTTATAAGATAAGCCCTTCAAATAGAACGCCGATACATTATGAGCATAAAAAAAGTGTAGCTATATCAAAAGCTACACTTTTTTTATTTCAAACCAAAACCGCTTAAGGGGCTAATCGTTCAATCGTCCACTCTGACGCATCTTTAGAATATAAGAAACGGTCATGAAGACGGTGCTCTCCCCCCTGCCAGAACTCTATCGAATTGATTTTCACTCGATACCCACCCCAGAATGTCGGAAAAGGAACATCGCCCTTAGCAAATTTTTGTTTCAGCTCCATAAACTTCCCTTCCAGCGCCTGACGTGCTGAAATTCGGTTACTCTGCTTGCTTGCCCATGCCGCAATCTGGCTTTCTTTCGGACGCGATGAAAAGTACTTCATCACTTCTAATGTCGACAGCTTTTCCGCTTCTCCCGTCACATGTACCTGGCGTTCAATACCATGCCATGGGAAATGCAGACTTATCTTAGCATTATGGCTCAGCTGCAGGGCTTTGCGGCTTCCCAGGTTGGTATAAAACACAAAACCATCATGATCAAAGTGTTTCAATAAAACAATACGCTGGAAAGGCTGTCCATTTTCATCCACGGTCGCGACGGTCATCGCAGTAGGATCAGTAATTTTTGCAGCAATCGCTTGTTTAAGCCATTTTGCAAATAAAGGCAGCGGCTCATCTGGTAAATCATGACGACGTAACCCACCTTTCGTGTACTCACGACGAATATCAGACAATTCCATTGTTATCTCCGCTTATTTAACATGAACCGATATGGCATTGACCGAAATTGTGCGCTTTGCTTATTGGAAAAACAAGCGCAAAGCTCTCTCATAGCCACCACATAAGTATTTCAGGTCCACTTTATTGTATTGAAAGTAAAAACATCGTATCCCTGCAAGCCAGTTCGTGTTTTCTCATCGCTAAGTTTGTTAGGGTCTGGCCCTAGTTTTCAGTACTAAAAATGATCGGAAAGATCCCGTGCAAAAGAATAAATTTCTCAGCCTTATTATCATCCTCGGCCTGATCCTCGGTGGTCTCATCACCAACATCACCTACCAGCAGGTTAAACAGCACTTATCAGAAAGAATTAACAATGACGTCAGCCGACTCGGTGAGAAGCTCGATGCGCAGCTATCACGATACAGTAAGCTGCCGGAAGTACTGGCCAAAGATCCACGCCTGATATCACCATTGATGGTAGATACCCCCTCCAAAGCCCCTGCCGCTGAGCAAAACCCGCAAACCAATTTGCTGTTACAGGAATGGGCAAGCAACTTAAGTGCCGATACAATTTATTTGCTCAACCGTGCCGGTGACACCCTGGCAGCCAGTAACTGGCAACAAGAGAATAGCTTTGTCGGTCAGAATTATGCTTATCGTCCTTACTTTCAAGATGCGATGGCTGGCAAACTCGGTCAATATTTTGCTTTAGGTGCCCGCTCAGACAAGCGCGGTTATTACTTTTCAGCCCCGATTTACCAACGCCAGCAGATCATCGGGGTTCTGGTGATCAAAGTTGATCTGTCTTTGGTTGAAGATATCTGGCAATACGATCAAATCGAATATGCCATCGCCGATCAACTCGGCGTGATTTTTTACAGCTCGGAAGACAGTTGGTTATACCGCTCTCTGGTCGTGCTTAACGACGAACAAAAACAACAGATTTTCTCTTCCCGTCAATACGGCCAGACTAAGCTGGAGCCGTTGAGTGACTTGCCTCGCCTGACTGAATTTAATCAACAAGAAATCAGCAATATCATCATCCCCGGTATCAATCAGAGCGAAGCCTTTCTGATCGCCAGCCACAATATGGAACAGGCGGGCTGGACAATTTATGGCTTTAGCCCAATTCACGCCGCTTATCAGTATGTGGTCCAGGCACTGTTTGTCTTCACAGCCTTTTACATGCTGCTTTGTCTGGCTGTTATGTCCTGGTTTCAAACCTTCACAACCAAAAAAGAACTGGCACAGCTCAATGATAAGCTTGAACAGCTGGTGATTGAACGTACCCGTAATTTGATGGAAACCAACCAGCAGTTGCGCGATACCATTGAGCAATACGAACGCAGCCAGGCTGAACTGAAACAGACACAGAGCGAACTGGTACAAGCGGCCAAGCTTGCGATGCTCGGAGAGCTGTCAGCAAGCATTAATCATGAAATTAATCAGCCCCTTGCAGCTATGCGGACCTACGCGGAAAATACCCGAAAACTGTTGCAAAAAAATCGTTATGAGGCTGTCGCCAGTAACATTGACGAGATCATCAACCTGAACCAGATGGTGTCGGACATTATCGCGCGGTTCAAAGTCTTTGCCCGAAAAACAACCGAGAACAACAATCGCACGGTGGCGGCCGACTCTATCCGCTCGGCAGTCAGCCTGCTGCGTAATAAATTAATCAAGCAAGGAGTGATCTTACGCCTTGGTGAGCTGCCTTCCGATCTACTGGTTCGCGCTGATGCGGTTCAATTTGAACAGGTACTGGTCAACCTGCTGCACAACGCCATTCAGGCTCTTAGCGATGCACGCTCCCCGCAAATTGGTGTTCAGTTAGAACCCTTCGGGGATATGGTCGAAATACGGATCTGGGATAATGGTCCGGGCTTGGATGACGATCAGAAAAAACGGATTTTCACCCCTTTCTTTACGACTAAAAAAGAGGGGCTAGGACTCGGGCTGACCATTTCAAGAAGGATCATAGATTCCTTCTCCGGTAGCCTGACTATTGAGGATCATAATAGTGGTGGCGCAGAATTTGTCATTACCCTGCCCCGCTGTACCGAGGATGCATAATGAACAAGCAAGTAATTTTTATTGACGATGAAAAACCAATCCGCGATGCATTGGGGCAAACATTAGAACTTGAAGACTACGACGTAACACTATTTGCCAGTGCCAAGCCGGCTTTAGCGTTGCTGGAGAACCATTTTCCCGGCGTTATCATCTCCGATATCAATATGCCCGGTATTGATGGGATCACCTTTTTAAAACGTGCGCTGGCTATTGATCCCGAACTGTCGATCATTTTACTGACTGGCCATGGCGATATATCGACCGCTGTCGATGCAATGCGAAACGGCGCCTATGATTTTCTGGAAAAGCCGTTCTCAACAGAAAACTTACTCGATGTTGTTAAACGGGCGGGTGATAAACGCGAATTGGTACTGGAAAATCGTGAATTAAGACGAGAACTGGAGGCACAAAGCGGACCAGGTCCTCGAATTCTCGGTAACAACCCGAAAATCAAACAATTAAGACGGATCCTGACCCATATTAAAGACACCCCTGCGGATGTGATGATCCATGGTGAAACCGGAACCGGTAAGGAGCTCGTCGCACGTTTCTTACACGATCACAGTATTCGCCAGGATAAACCTTTTGTCGCGATTAACTGTGGCGCTATTCCTGAAACCATGATTGAAAGCGAATTATTTGGTTATGAATCTGGGGCATTTACCGGTGCCCAGAAAAAGCGGGTGGGAAAAATTGCTCATGCCAACGGCGGTACGCTGTTTCTGGACGAAATTGAATCGATGCCAATGCTGTTGCAAATAAAACTATTGCGAGTCTTGGAAGAGCGTAAGGTTGAACCGTTAGGCACCAACCAGGCCATCGATCTCGATATCCGAATTATCGCGGCAACAAAACAAGATCTCAGATTGATGGGTGATCGCGGCGAATTTCGCCAGGATCTCTATTACCGCCTGAATGTTGTCAGCGTAGACATCCCGCCATTACGTGCTCGTAAAGATGACATCCCGATGCTATTCCAGAACTTTACTCGTTCTGCCTCTACCCGCTACGGTATCGAACCGCCTGCGATCAGTCTGGAACAACAACAAAAATTGCTGGAACATGACTGGCCGGGAAATGTGAGGGAGTTACGCAACCTGGCTGAACGTTTAGTCTTAATGGGCGATACCTCAGGCCTGAGTGATGATGGTCAAATCAGTGATGACCAAGTTAACCTCACCCTGACAGATCGGATCAATCAATTCGAATTTACGTTACTTTGCGATGCGTTAAAGCGTCATAATGGTCGTTTAAAAGAAGTTCAGGAAGAACTTGGGCTCGCGCGTAAGACCCTGTATGACAAAATGAAAAAGCACGGTATTGATAAAGACGATTTCAAGATAACCCACTAGTGGCCAATCCCTGTTAACGGGCGCAATGTTAACGGGGACTTGTGCAACAATGTGCTTCAGATTGTATTAAACCCGCTATGACTTAGGATAAGGATGTTATGTCACAAAGCCTTCAGCTTATTGCGGAGCTTAAACGTCAGTTAAAGCTTCACGGCAAGAGTTATCAACATGTGGCTCAAGTACTCAATTTGAGTGAGGCATCCGTCAAACGTTTATTCTCGTCTGGAAATGCAGTAACGCTTGAGCGGCTTGAAGCGGTATGCCAACTTATTCAGCTGGATATGGCGGAACTCTTTAGGCTGGCGACCAATCAACAGCGCCTGATCTCCGCCCTGACACTAGAGCAAGAACAGCAGATAATCGCAGATAAAGGGCTGCTGTTAGTTGCCGTTTGTGTTGTTAACGGTTATAGCTTCGAACAAATTACCCACCAATACACATTCACCGATACGGAGTTGATCCAGAAAATGGCTCAGCTTGATCGACTGAATGTCATTGAACTGTTGCCAGGTAATAAAATTAAATTACGGATCTCACCTAACTTTTCATAGTTATCCGGCGGCCCCATCCAGCAATTTTTCCAGCACAAGGTTAAAGAAGAGTTTTTCCAATCACGCTTTGATGATCAGGATGAAAAACTCGTTATGGCAACGGGCTTACTCTCGATGGTCGGCAATAATAAAATTCAGGCCCGGATGCAGCGTCTTATTACTGAGTTTTACGATGCTTGTCAGGACGATGGCGAGTTAGACATAAAAGATCGTCACGGCACCTCTATGGTCGTGGCAATTCGCCGTTGGCAATTCAAACTATTTGATGACTTTGAAGCAGAACCGCCTCAGAAGTAGCAACAAATACACCTTAAGGTCGCATATTATGCGACCTTTTTTATTGCCCTTTTCCTCGCTGATCAAACCCTGCATGCTTGCGCTCAACAGCCCGTAGTCAGTTTTACTTGACCCGTTCACAGAGGAGAAACCCATATGGCGACATATCAACGAATAAGATCAATGATTGCAGCGGTTTTCAATTTACCCGGTTTTACTGTCGCTTTTTTTGCGGCGATATTATTAAGCAGTCAGGCTTACGCAAGCGGCCTGTTAAAACCGCAAGGCAGCCAATATCAGGATTTAGAGATCAGAGAACACCATGTCGACGTCGTCATTGAAGACGGCTACGCGACCACGACCATCGATCAGGTGTTTTTCAACCCCAACAGTGATGAACTTGAAGCCCTGTACTCATTTCCCGTCCCCAAACATGCCGTTGTCGGTGAGTTCATTTACTGGATTAATGACCAGCCGGTTATTGCCGAAGCGGTAGAAAAGACCAAAGCGAAGCAGATCTACAACGATCAGAAAGCCCAGGGCAATGCCACCGCGCTGACAGAAAAAGACAGCTATAAAACCTTTGAGATGCAGGTTTTCCCGATTCAGCCTAATCAGACTGTAAAAGTACGTTTAGTGTATATGCAAGATGCATTGCTGGATCACGGTATTGGCCGCTATGTCTATCCGATGGAAGAAGGGGGCGTCGATGAGCTAAAAGCGGCATTCTGGCAGCGTAATGATGCGGTTGAGGATCGGTTCACATTTACTATGACATTACGTTCCAGCTATCCTATTGACGGGGTGCGCTTACCGAAACATCCTCAGGCACAAGTCCAGCAGTCCGGCAACGGTGTATGGGTTTCAAGCTTCTCCAATAGCGCCCAGAAAGCCGCTGCCGATGAAGAAGGGGCCACAGAAGGATCATATCAGACACCAACACAACAAATCGCCTTTCGACTCGATCAGGATATCGTGATCTACTGGCGTCATACCGAAGGATTGCCGGGCCGTGTTGATCTGGTGAGTTATCGAGATCCAAAGCAAAGCAATAAAGGTACATTTAAACTGACATTAACCCCAGGGGACGATCTTCCTGCCATCAGACAGGAGCGAAACTGGGTGTTTGTACTCGATAAATCAGGATCGATGTCAGGAAAGTACAACACCTTGGTAGAGGGCGTTCGTCAGGGGCTGAGTCAGCTTCCTGCAAGCGATATGTTTCGAGTGGTCACGTTTAATAATCACGCCGAAGATATTACTCACGGTTATCAACCTGTGGCTGACGAAAACATTCAGCGTATTTTAGCCAAAATTGAACAGGACGGCGTAAAGGGGGGCACTAACCTCTACCGTGGTCTTGAAGAAGCGGTATCCGAACTCGATGCCGATCGCCCGACGGGTATTGTTCTGATCACCGATGGTGTCGCTAATGTTGGCGTAACAGAAAAAGAGAGTTTCCTGAAACTGCTCAGTAAATACGATGTTCGCCTGTTTACCTTTATTATGGGAAACAGTGCGAATGAGCCCCTTCTTGAGCAGATGACCAAAGTCTCTAATGGTTTTGCACAAAACATTTCTAATTCCGATGACATTATCGGTCATCTGCTAAACGCGACCAGCAAGATCAATCACCAGGCATTACGAGACATAGAATTAAAAATTAACGGGGTAAAAGTGAAAGATGTCACACCGGATTCGATCAACAGCCTTTATCGTGGTGAGCAGCTCAATGTCTTTGGTCACTACTTTAAAGCCGGTGAATCACAGATCAGCTTAACTGCCCGCATTGGTAGTGAAACGAAGACATATCAAACCCGGGTCATTTTTCCCGAGACAGCCACCTCGAATCCTGAGCTTGAACGGATGTGGGCATTTTCAGCGATTCGCGATCTTGAACAGCAGATGATCTATTTAGGCGAAAAGGATGCTGATGTTGAACAGGCGATGCAAGACATTGCCATTGAATATGGTTTGCTAACCGATCACACCTCGCTGCTGGTGGTCGAAGAAGAGCTATTCAAACAGCTGGGTATTGATCGCAATAATAAACAGCGTGTTGAACGCGAACAACATGCACGGCAGCTGCGTAAACAGTCACAACCTGCAGAAAGGACAACAACAGAAGCATCTACGCGTGCAGATGAAGCGCAGCCTATGTTTACGTCTCCGGCACCAACACACAATAATAACAGCGGCGGCGGCAGTATTGGTTTTGGTGGTTTACTGCTATTAATGGCCATGATGGGTCTACGATGGCGCAGCCAATCTTAACCAGTAACTAAAGTAGAAAATGAAAAGCCCGTTAAACGGGCTTTTCATCTTGCTTATACCAAATACATTAATTATCTGTTTTGTATCGCTAACTCACTAAGTAGTGACGGGAATCCCCAGCCATTTTCACCGACAACGACGTTATCGCCGGAAAGGTATTCATAAATAGTCGGTGCCAGCGAGCCGTTGGCCACCGATTTTAGCTGTTCTCCCTGTCCGACAGGTTCACCCCAGAAACCGATAAAGGCATCTTTTTCCAGATAATGCTCTCCTGCATGGCGGCCCGGAACAATCGTGTTGTAACCAATACCTTCTTTAGGGAAAAGGTTAACGGTGCCGGCCCGATCTTCATCATAAAGATGAGCAAGCTGGTTAACCGAATCAGGCCTTGGTGTTAAACGGGTTAACTGCCGCCATTCAGCCTCATTACACCAGGTTTGATTATTCTTCCTTTGGGGTTCTGACAGGCATTTTTTGACTAACTGCTGCTTCTCATTCTGCTCTTGCGCTGATAATGAGCCGGTATACGGGTTGACGGCCTGAATATCAAGGAGGCGCGGCAAGTCAGTCTGGCTGGCGTTTGGCGATCCTTCCGCCTCTTTGGCCGAGCCGTAATAAAGACGGTCACCACTGCGCTTAATAATTTCGTCCAGACGTTTACCATCACGGTGAGCAACCAGACGGACATCACAAGCATTAACACTGCAATTTGTCTCGCGTACTACCAGGTAATCCAGTGTCTCTTCTAAGCGATTAGCAATCTCACTGATCATATCAATCGGTGTGAAATCTCTTGCCGCCTCTAAAGGTAACCACTTAACCAACTCGCTGTAGCGAGGCTGATATTGCCAACCTTGTGCAGAATTGAAAAAGTCCATCATAAAGTTACCGCCAGCCGTCGAGGCAACAACAACATCAACCTTTTTATTACTCGGATAATTTAACGCATTCGTGATCTTTGGGCCTTCACCTTCGTCAGATGAAATTTTCTTGATATTAAAAGAAAGATCCCGCTCTTTTTGAAGTTCAGCGAGAACCTGTTTTTCAGGGTTCAACGCGTAATAAACCGGGGTTAAACCATGATCCCCCGCCATTCCCCATAAGGTATTGTGATAAATACCGGCGTCTTTATAGGCATGACTATACTGCGTTAGCCAGTAGTCGAGTCGGTTGAGCTCACCGGTCGGGGAAATGATTTCATCACTGAACGGCCCTTTAAAATGGGCAAAATGATCCGGCCACGGATTATAGATCAAGACATAATCGGGCATACCGCCTTCGGCGCTTTCCGCCAGATCCCGGATCTTTTCTTTGATGAACTGCTTCTTGGTGAATTTCGTTATCGGAGTCCAGAGGCTGATCGTTTGATATTGCGTGATCTCTTCAATTAACTCAGCACGTTCTTTGATAACTTTTTTTTCTACCTTTGCCCGCAGGCTGATCTCCCGCAGGCAACGCTGTTCACCAAAATCTCGGAGCGCCTCACCGACAGCCAAATTGACCAGTCCGTCGTAACTTACTTGCGCATTCCAGTCATACTGAGCATTGCAGTTCAGGGTTTTCAAATAACTTAAACGGTCAAACATCGTTTGTACCTGGTTATCTTCCATCAAGCGATCAAGTTGGAGCGCATCATTTCCAAAGAAGTAATAGGCGCGGTCGAGCGTACGATCAACAAAGTGAAAGTTGGGAATACCCGTTCCACCCTTACCCGCAACATTCGCCCCCGTCATAATAATAGGCAGATTACGGACGCTGATGGTCGGTGTCGAAGAGATACCGTTTTCGGCAATGCTTCGCGAATAGTTGCTATAAAGCCCCTTAAAAAATGGCAGATACTGTGCGTCACTTTCAGGCGAGGTGGCGAGTACGGTAAGGAAGCTCAGTTGCTGCTGATGAGCGGGTGATACTGTTGGCGTTGTCTCTGGCTTATATTGGGTGTGATTTTTATGATTAAGATAAACGTGCTGAATAAAGGGGGTTTGCTGTTCACGGGTAAGGGCTTTAAGTAAACCTTGCTGCAGGCCATCGACCGTAATTTGAACCCCATATCTTTTGTTATTCTGACTGGTTAAAAACTGAATTAACTCATCGGGTCGATGGTTAAACGCATTTTTCATCCACGCATCAAAAGCATCGATACGCAGTTGCTCCAGTGCAAATTGCCGATAACCTTTGAGAGCATTCAGTCGGACAAAATCAATAAGCGTAACGGTGATCGCCTCCGCCTTATTGTTGATCTTGTCCGCGTTCTCCGGCTTAGCGTCATCAATGATCGCAACGATAGCGGATTTGATCTCACCATTTGCAATTGTCTGGCTGTACTGGGTTAATAGCTCAATGATCAATGGCTGAATTTTGTTGATGATGGCAATATCGTCTGGGTTTTTAATCAGGTATTGATACTGTTCGGGTAACTCATCACCAAACAACCATTTATCGTTGTTAAAAAGGGTATCGTAAATCGTCACCATTGAAGCAATTAGCTGTGAGTTAATTGCAATACTGTCATTTTTTTCACTTGCTTCAGAAATGGTATGCGGCGAATCATCGCCATCATCATAAGTAAACAGTGAGTGTTGATACTGTACTAACTCTTGCTTGCTATAGACTGACTTCAATTCACGCTTAAAGATATCGGTGTTTTCCAACCCGGTATATCTATCATAAAACAGATAGAGAAAATGACCCAGCTGAATAGCATAGCGGGGATTTGACAATTGGCTGATCACCCGCGCTTTTACCTTAGCTTCTACGGGTAGCGTTAAAATATAGGCATCAAGGGTCAGTCCTCCGATGGTAAAGAGTGCCGCGTCACGCGTTGTTGTTGCGGTACGGTCGATGCCGGCAACAATGTGTTCTTTAATAACCTGGGTTGAATTATAGAGAGCACCGATAACAGGAGCACTGCCAATATCGGCCAAAGCACTGCTACTGACAAACGCGAGAGAAAAAAGAGTAGACGTAAAGTTTTTAGTAAATTGACTATTCATTGCCACTCGATGCCGCTGAATTTGATGACGGATGATATATATCCAAATAGCTGCCTGACGAAAAGCTAATGAATTCTGCAGCTTGAATATTTGCACAGTAAACCAATTTCGGGTCGGGAGTAAATTGTTTGCTTATAAATGGGTGGCAGACTGAAAAAATAGTCGAGAAAATCGTTACGGATGAGCCCTTACGACGTTCCGGATCAATTGAAAAAGCAGGATAAAGCAAATTCTGAAGGGATTTTCGTCTATCATATCAACGAGCGAACGGCAGTATGAAGACTATTTACAGTGTAAATTTCACGAAGAGAAATAAAACAGCCCTCGCGTTATTTACAGTGTAAATCATGTGAGAGCAAGATTATAAAGGGGCTAATTCAAGGAGCTGTTCTTTGTAGACAATTTTACATGGCCCATGTTCCTGGCTCACATTCATCACTAATTTTTCTAATCGACAATTCACGCCAGTATACATATGGTTAAACGCCGTAATTGATACGGTCGTGCGTAACTCGTCATACTCGCTTTTCAAACAAGTGTAATGCGCTTTAAGCGATTTGATTTTCTCTATATGTCGGGTTCGCGTATCAATAACTTTCTGCACTAATTCTGCCGGACGTTGAGATGGTGGGATCTTCAACAGTTTCTGCTGCGCATCGCGGATTTTATCCATTTGCTCCCGTTCATGCTCAAGAGACTTATACGTATCAGCCAGCTGGCGACGCAACACATGATAATTATTGAACGCAGTAATTTCGGTATTTGTACCCGCAGTAGCGCCAATATTTACCGCTTTAACACTATAACCGGCAGTAATGCAGCCACCACTTAATGTACCATGGCGTTTTGACGGATCAACAACCGTCACTTCTCCTTGCGTTCGGATCTGGCAATGAAGCGCATGGAGCGAAAAGGCCACATCCTGCCCCGCATCAATCTCAACATACTGAGCAAACTTGGCGGAAACTTTTCCTCCCGCCTTGAGATAACAGGCCAGATCCTTATCTTTTTGCTGTTGCCTGCCGATAAGCCCGTCAGCAACAACAATATCACCGCCAGCCTTGAGTTCAGCGAGTTCAACCACGCCGCTGATCGTAATACTGCCTGTCGCGATCACCTTCATGCCAGGCATGACATCGCCATTAATCACCACACTGCCATCAAAATTAACATGGCCGGTACTGACATTGACCCCTTTAAGTATCAGGGCATCATCAACTTGCATGCCATTACCTTTGATGATCGGCATACCAGCTTTTGACGCTACCAGTAGGTTTTCATTACTGTCACTGATTTCAGTACCTTCACCCACATCAAAAGTGACCTCTTTACCCGGTACGGCCGCAAGCTCGTTACCAATAACATTAAAGCCCGCAAGACCTTGCGTGGCAGGAATACGGCGCATAATAGCCTGACTCGCTTTTACCGTAACCATCTCACCTAAATTTCGCATATCAACCCGGCCATCATCTGTCGCCTGTGGCCGTAATACACGGTGACTGGCATCTTCAACTAATGGCTCGAACTGGCTATCGAGACCATTCTCAGGTAGACGGCCAAAAGCAACTGGTAAGGTAAACTTCTCACCAGGATCCAACGCTTGAGCTGTAGCTAAAAGTTCCTGTAATTGATTTTTTCGAATACCTTTGATGATATGATTTTCTTTCAATGCCATAACCAGGGCATTGCCAGTCACAGGCGCCCCGCCATAAGCACCGGCAATCGTGATTGAGGCCGTCATTGAGTCTGCTTCAGTTTTGACCAAAAGTGTCGCATCTCTTTTTTCTGCGATAACAAGACTTGTCGGTTCAATAGCGGTGTCGTCTGATACCGGTGAATTTAAGATCTCCAGCGCAGATTCGATCTCGCTCTCAAACAGATAGAAGTTGCTTGCCTGATAATCAGCAATAGACGCATAAATGTCGCCACGTTTGATTTCCATCTCTGAACCTTGCTGCGGTTCCACAAGGATAGAAATGCTGTGACCATCTTGAGACAGCTGCAAAAGCTGTTGCGACATAGAGAAACTCCTTCCACTCTAGTGCGATATTTGAACCATAAGGGCGGTAATGTAAGCTAATGATTTTGGTCGAAATGCTTAGCACCATTTTAACCTATAGTTGGGCACTAGATGTAGAAGTGACTTCACACTTCAGATAGAGATGGTGAGATTTAATTAACTATATACTCAATATCATTGTAAAGGCATGGGTAGGGATCGACACCTTCTTATAATTGACTGCAAATATAGCTAAATAGTGGTTGAAATTCATTCACGCCAGACTTGCAGGAAACTAAACCGACTTCAACACACAAAAAAATGGGTAGAAATACTCCCAGATAAAATTAACTTTGGGTCACTATCTACTCATTAAATTTTATCTGAAAGTGGTCAGTGGATTGTTAAGCAGAATAACTAATTGAAAATAAACAGATAAATAACTAAAAAATTTACCAGTCAATGTTGGCACAATAATCGCTATGTATTAGGAAGATAACAATCTAGGGCCTCTGAATAAAACTTGTTGTTCTTCCCCCGATTATGACAGCAGGTTCAGTCCTTTTTAATGCCCCGAAACTCGGGGCTTTTTTTTAAATGATGTCACAAGCCAAAACCATCAGTTCTTTGTCTGTTAACCAATCATTTTGATGAAACTCATAGAGAAACAAACCTCTGCTATTAGCATCAGAACTCTGTTCGGTGAGATAACCATCAAGAAGCGGGATCCCTTGCAGGCTCAACTCATAAGAAGCACTCACATCCAATCGAGTAGCAGACTCCAGAATCATATTATTTTTACTCAAACGAACAACAGAGACTCTGGCACCCACCTCATAGAGATTTGAGTCGGTGTAGATTGCATGCTTACGAATACGTGCCGCTAGGCCACCATTATTCAGAGTGTAAGTCAGGTTGGTACGAAAAGAATGAACAGGTTCAAATAATTGCTTTAGCGCTTTGCTTTGGACTTTTACTAAGCTCATAACACCCCCTCGCGACAATCATTTCCTTATCTATGCTCAATAGCTACGATCAATAAATACGATCAATCGAGAATTATAATGTTCAGTCCAAACGGTCTCTAACATGACGATTCAACTTAAAATCCGAATAAAATGAACACCATAAAATAGATACCGCCCTAAGACCTTTAACTCTAGACTAAAATATTCAAATGGGTGAAGTTCATTGTTGATAATTGAGCGCGCTGCAAATTGTTTGATACAATTATAATTGCTCGGTTAAAACAAGCGTTTACTACAAGAGAGGGATTTACAGTGTAAACCAAAGTAATGAGGTTCCTAATTTACACTGTAAATATATAAGTAAGGAAAGCAGGAAGACATTAGAAAACAGAAAATTCAGCGATGACGTGTTGACCACGCTCTTGTAGAAAGTCCAGAAAACATTTTGGATGATGTGTTACTACACGTTCTAACGGAAAATTCACTTGCTTTAGCAAATGGCGGACATGGGTAAAATTACCAACATCGTCGGCAAAATGCGCATCGGAGCCTGTGGTAATTCGCCCACCCACTTCTTTGACAAAAGCGGCAATATCTTCACAGCGCAGTTCGCTTCCTTGACGGGAGCCACAAAGTGATGAGTTATTAATTTCAATCAACACATTATGTTTCGCCGCTGCGGTAATGACAGCTTCAAAATCAAAATCAAAATTGGGATTACCGGCATGACCAATTGCATGGACACGCCCAGACGCGATCATATTTAGCAGAGCCCGAGTGTGGGTTTCTTTATCAGCCGGACGAAACACAGGCTCATGAAAGCTGCCAATCACCCAATCAAGCTGCTCTGTAATACGCTGGTCAAGATCGATGTCACCATCAATATTGACCAGATTGGCTTCAACACCACGCAAGATACCCACCCCATGAAGAAAGCGAGGCAACACTCGCTGATTGGCAAAATGCCAGAAATGCGGCGCGCCAGGCATCGTTGGCGCGTGGTCGGTTACGCAAAACAACGCCAGGCCTTTTTGTGAAGCTGCCTGTGCATTTTCTAAAACCGTACTATAAGCATGACCACTTGAAATAGTATGAGTATGTGTATCAACCAAAAACTGCATAATATCTTTTTCCTACAATTAACACTGATATGATTGAGCAACGAGATCCCGTAATGCTTGTTCCGCACTTCTGCGGCTAGCATAGCCAAAATGTTGAACGATCAATTCCCAACTTTGCTTTTGCAGCACTTTTGCCACAGCCATTTCTGTGGCTGAATTTAACTGAAGTGAAGGCTGGCGAAGAAACTCACCTAGCCAGACTTCGAGACTCGCCACCGCCAGATCGTACCCCAAACCTCCGCGGATATAACTCATTAACTGTAACCTTACCATGGGTGACAAAACAACATCACTGAACGGACCATTATGGCAAGGTTCATCAGCACGTCGGTATGTGTCACGATGACAAAGGGAGTATTGATAGAGAGGAACAAAAATGTCTGCTTCAAGCATCCGGAATTGTTCAACACGCTGAACTAAAAAATTGGCCGCAAACAAAGCGACGGCGGTATCGAACCAAGACAATGAATCCGCAGATAAGGGCAATACGGCTAACAGCGAATGAGCACCGCTCGCAGCATCTTTCATGATCCCTAATCGAACCGGCGAATACCCCGCTTGCTTCCAGAAAGAAAGCAGCTCACCGACAACGCCAAAACTGGTACCCAAATAATCCAAAGACTGATCGTCAGCCCACCGTCTGACATGTGCTAACAAAGCCGTGCCGATGCCACGTTGCTGGCAATCAGGATGAACAGCGATTCTGAGTATACGTGCGCATCGTTGGCTGGCACCTTGAACTAATCCAATATGTGCGGCAATAGATTGCGCCAGTAAATGTCCTTTTGGACGACGTTTTCCCAGCATGATTTGTTCAGCAAACTGCGCATCAAAACCACCTTCAAGCGAGAGCAAACAGCAACCGACAATGTTATTTGTAGCCAAAGAGCCCTCCGTCTGTGAGTTTTTCGCAGTGCATGAGTCTGGACTTGCGCTACTGATTGGCTCCACAATCTCGGCAACGACAAGGTGCATTGCAGGATCGTCAAGCAACTGGCTGATATCAGACGGAGTCGTCTGATAATGGGCATTGACCAATAAACCAAACAACTGACTCAAACGCCGCTCGTCACCAATCAACGACTCGGTGGGTAATACGCGATATCGTATCTGACAAGATTCAATCGCAGTGGAAACATCGGCAGGCTCGGCTTCTAACAGCAACGCCTGAAACAGCCACTTTTCGAGTGGATCGTGTCGAGCCCAGCGGATCGGCTGGGATAAACTGAGCTGACGCCATTGCGGTGTATGGCGCTCTAACTGTTGACGAAACTTAATCGCAAATCCGCGACCGGTACCTTCATAGCCATGAATAGTCGTAGCAAAGGTAACCCGGTTATATCGAGTTAGCATCTGATTCAACAACGGTGCCGGTATCGCAGCCGCTTCATCGACAATCAAAAAATCTATCTCTGGCTTATTAGGCTCGTTCGTACCAGCCATGTCATTCTTAGATAATAAGGCATCAGGCGCAATAAACGTCAGCTCACTGTTTTGATATTTGAGATTATGCTGCTGCTGAAACGGAATGTTCAGGATTCGGGCTGCATGCGCAAACAAAGTATTGGCATTGGCAAAAGACGGGGAGGTGACGGCAATTTTGATGTTTCGCTCGCGCATCAAACTGGCTGCAGCAATGCCTAGTGCCGATGATTTTCCGCGGCCCCGATCAGCAGTAAGCACCAAAGGACGTTTTCGATGACCGGTTACAACCCGCCGAATCGCCTCGACAGCTTTATTTTGCTCCAGGGTTAAACACCCAAACGTCTCATCAAAATAGTCCTCATCGGCAATGCCTGGCAATGGCAGTAGTGGTAGCGAACAATTTAACTGCTCATCGACAAAACAAGCTGACTGTCGGATATGCAAGACATCAGATTGAGCGAATAAATGGGCTAACCGTTGAATGAACGGGAGCTGTGCCTGTGTGTCATCAAACCAAGCATGCGGAACCATTAACAATAACAATCCACCGCCGGTCACCGTGCCGGATAACGCCCCAAACGCATCCGCATCGAAACCATCATGCGCGTTATACACCAGGCAATCCGTTTCCTGTCCTAGCATCTTTTTTGCTTTGTTCAATGGCAGTGAGGCGATATGCTCTGGGGCATTATCGCCGGCCCAGAAAGGACGGTGATAGTGAGATAAAAAAATCTGACTGACCTCATTCGCCCAATTCAGCTCGCCATCTAAAATCACTAAATAACGGCAATTAGCCTCTTTTGCCCGGCCCGCTAACTGAGAAGCAAACTGATAAAGTTCCGACATGATGATACTCATTATACCAATTCCATTAATTATCTAACCATTCAGAACACCACTGGGAGTCAAGTTCAAGGATAGCGATTGATAGAAGAGTGGTTCTCTTTTGAAATCGCTAGACACAGAAATTGGCTTCCAGTGGTGTTCCCTTTGGGCGAGTTTAAAATGCTTTTATACTGCGTTAATAAATTTCAATTTAGAGCCACTAGATTTTCAATGTATCTCCTTGTCTAAAAGCATTTTAACTCTCGCTGAATTGGTCAGATAGTTAATGGATTTGGTATTTAACTACAACATCGCGATAATATACCCAAACCCCTTCAAGATGCAGCCAATAAAAAAAAACCACGCTAAAAAGCGTGGTTTAATGATTAGGTTTGATCAAATGAACTACTTTAGGTAATCACTCAGATAAGCAAGGATCTCGTCAACTTGCTTTTCAGTCATCATCTTCAGCTTCAATTGCAACTTGTCACCGTCGCGGGTAAACATCACTTTCCCCTTAACCAGCTCTTGTGCTTTAAGCTTTTCAACCAGCACTTTAGGCTGAAGAGCATCGCCCATTTGCTCAAGTTTCATCGTTACTTCACGGGTAATACGAGTAATACCCTGGACATTGATCTGTTGCCATAAAGGGCTGTCACCAGATGTCAGCTGCTCAATCAATTGCTGTTGATCCAGCTTTTGCAAAGCAAAATAAATACGATGCAGTTTCACAATCGTCGGACGGCCCAATTCACCGACACTCGGGTAAGCCATCAGCAATTCCATTGGCAAGGTAGCCGCTTTCAATGCCCCGCTCACCAGTGCTTCACTGCACTGGCAATATTTAGCTAATTCTTTTTGATCAGCCACCTTGCCACTGGCAAGCAATTCTTGCATCTCTTTACCACGTTCATATAAAGACAGTGGTTTATGGGCATTCGCGACATCAGACAGGAACTTGGCATGTTCACTATTAATGCCCTTTGCGACGTAAACTAAGAAGTCTTTACTTGCCAAAATACATGACATGCGACGGCGGCTACCGTCTAGAACTTCAATTCGGCCATCGTCAAGCCAGCGCCCGACCGCAGGATATTGCTGGCCACGATCTTTCAACGTCGTCAGAATATCAGCCAGTGCATGCTCGTTTAAAAAAGCCTGCTCACGGGCATTTTCAGCAAACACCTGGGTTTTGTCATTAACCTCTGCCGCATTAATTTTAACTAATTCAAACGCGACGGTGCCTTCTCCGGCAACCGCAAGTTCAATCACAGCAGCTTTATCACGTGCTGCGGTTTGCGCTTCAGTCGCATTGGTTGCACGACGCTTATCCGCTTTACCAAACAGACGAGCATTGAGATCTTTGGTTTTAATTGCCATCCGCCCTTTTACTCCTGGTTTAAGTTGGCCCAGTGACTATGCATCACTCGCTCTAATTCCAGACCAACTCGTTGAATTGCATCCTGTGCGGTAGACAAGGTTTTCTTGCCCCCTTCAAACTCAGCAGCAGTCAGATCAAAGACCGTACTGTATGTGTCGGCACAGGTTTCAAAAGCCCGGCTACGCGGAACGGTCGCCATCATGACCTGTTCACGCAGCAAGTAATTCATCTCTGTTAATACAGAAACTTGCTTCTTGTTATCATCTTCGAACATGGTTGGCATCAGGCGAATAAATTCAAGTCCGTGCCATTCTTGTGGAAACATTTCATAAACGGTCGGTAAATGCTGGAAGAAGTTGACCGTTGATGCCCAGTCAAGACGCTTAGCGGCACATGGAATAAGCAGCGCATTTGAGGCATACATTGCGTTCCAGACCAGTGGATCGATGTGCGGGCCCGTATCAATCATGATGACATCGAACTCGTCGGCAATGGGGTCAATCATCCGCTCTTTAAGCAAACGGACAATATCCAGATCCTGGTTTACTGCTAAATCTTGCCAGGCATCGGCATTAAACATCGCATCTTCAGGGAAAGCGGCAATAGTTTTCAAATTAGGATACTGGGTTGGCATCACAACATTTTTCATCAGGAAATCTTTATCCATTTCCTCACCTTCCGGCACATTACCCAGCATGACATCGACAGCAGAATAAATGGTATCTTGCTCACCCACACTGATCAGCGGGTTAAGGAATAAACGCAGAGAGCCTTGTGGATCAAGGTCAATCAAGCAGATACGATAACGTTTATCGAGATCAAGGGCTAAACATGCCGCCAGATGTACCGCCGTCATTGATTTACCCGTGCCGCCTTTTTGGTTCTGAACATTAACAATCCATGGCTTACGGCCAGCGCCCTCACGCTCATAGAAGGCAGGCTTTTTCGCCGCCTTCATCAATTCATGCGCTTCATCTAGCGTAATAGAATAATGGTTGGCATTATTCTTTGTAAATTGATGGCCCGTCGCTTCCATACGAGAAATAGCATCATCCAATTTACGACGGGTTAAGCCTGAACGAGTTTCCATCAATGCTTTTGACATTGGCGGGAAATGCTCATCACGACGCTCTTCTAATACGATTTCGATACGGTCAGCTTGTACCTGTTTAGTCTGCTCAGCAATATTGAGCAAATTTTGAATCGTCTGTTCCCTATTCATTATTATTGTTCGCCATGATTATTGTTCGCCATGATTATTGATGGTCCTATTGTACAGCAAAATCAACCAGTAACAATAAAAAGCTGAACGTATCGATATAATGTTAACCGCAAGTAAAAAACAGGACAATGGAGCAAAACATACTCGTTATCGTGAAGTTTTCTTTGTCTTTGCGTTCAATTTGCCACGCAAACTGCAACAGATTAAAACAGTTACAGCGTCACCTTTTTACAATGTAAATTGCTCTGATTTGCTGAAATACACCTTATCACGCCGGAAGCGTGAAAAAATAAGCAAAAGTTACGGCTGTTGTCATTTCAATTAAAAAACACTGAATAATGACGATTACATCCCCCTGATCATCGTTCCAGTCGATCCCTCAGGGTGAAATCAGGCTGAAATCGGCTTATAAAACGTAAACCAATGAAGTCAGATCCTGATGAGATCCATCTGAACAAAATTCATCCAAACCGACTTGATCATCGTTCCGTCATTTAATCCGTTGTCTGAAACGATGATCAAGAGAACGATAGCCCGGTATACAAACGTAATAACCGTCGACTTCCGCCAGGAAGGATCGGAAAAATGATCAAGTAGCAGCCGTCGCTTTGTCGATCTTATGATCTTGTTCGGAAGCATGCTAACTAGCCGCCAGTTTACGGAGAATGTAGATTCTATCTGGCTTTATCTGACCGATTAACACCACACATCACAATGAGAACCCACAAAGGCAGAGCTTTTAATCATATTGAAATACACAATACAGGCCATGATCATCGCTCCGGCAACGGACACATGAAGAAAAACCACTGAGCTACGGCTGATGTCATTTCAATTTTGCTTAAAAATGAACCAGGCAGAGAGAATAGCCTCTGAATATAATGAAAATACCCTTCTATGATCATTTTTCCGGGCCGAAAACTTGCGGTACATACCTGAATTCACAAAACCGCACCGCCCACTGTGGATAACTCGGTGGATAAGCTGTAAAAGTTTCTTGATCATCGTTACAGGATGTTGTTGATCATTGTTTCGTCGTGCTAATGATCATGTTTCCAAGGCAGTTATGATCATGCTTTCACTTCGATGTTGATCAGCGTTCCGAGCGTCCTATGATCATCGTTCCCTTACAGGTAAATTAAACATCTTTTAAAATCATATAGTTACAAGGCTATTTTTGCCCGGATCATTAGATCAATACATCATATAGATCACTAATAATCATAAAGATCAGTATTTAAATCTTTAAATAAAAAGATCTTTCTTTATTGATCTTTTTCGATTAATCTTTCGGAAAAATGATGCTTCTACGGCTAATGGCAAATGAAATCGGCTCGAACTAGCAATAAAAACAATATCGAGAAAATCCTAATTCCAGCACCAAGATCCCACAAAGACGGGCACTTGTTTGCGATTCCACCAACACTCGTGGACTGGTTACCTCAGTACCAGCACTTCAAAGGCGTAACCAGAAGCGTTATTGAATTGCTGAATCTGATTTCACTGCGTGGTTTATCGACTCAGGATGGCATCGTATCGACAACAGAGCTTGTCGAAGCGACAGAAGGTCAACTCACCCGTGCTGCTATCCAACAGCGCCTGAGAGCTGCTGTGACGGTCGGTTTATTCACCCAGCAGCCAGTCAGGTTTGAAGAAGGCCTGGCGGGTAAAACCATGCTGCATCATTTTATCAATCCTGCGTTACTTGTTTCACAGTTAGGTACGGGTAGCCTGCTTTCAGAGCAGAGCAAGGAAAAAGAGAAGCAGAAACGTTCGAAGGCCCTGGCACAAAATCATGTTAATCGCCGCCTGCTTAACGAATATGGATTGGGTACCCCCCCAAGCATGCCAGATGAGGCCGATCAGATTGTTGTTTCGCCAACCAGCTGGGCTGGGATCATTGATCAGGCATTAGCGCCACCACGAACGAAAAAAAGCTATCAGAAGGCCATGGTTGCGATCAGTGGTTCTAAAGCGATCATCGAAACACGATCCTCGAAAGCGATCATGACAGTTGATGATCTGATGACCCTTTTTGCCCTGTTTACCCTCACCGTTCAGTATCACGATCATCATCTGTCGGATTATGAAATCCAGTCGCGTACCATGGGCAATAAAACCCCGGTGTATATCACTGATATTCTGGCTTTGCGTGGTAAAAAAGATAGCGGCCCGGCTCGTGATTCGATCCGAGAGAGTATTGATCGAATCGAATTCACGGATTTTCAGCTGCATGAATTAACCGGGCGTTGGTTAAGTGAAAATATGCCTGAAGGTTTTAAAAGTGATCGCTTCCGATTTCTGGCGCGAACTATTACCGCATCTGAAGAAGCCCCTCAGGAAGGGGATGACGGAGAGATCCGGATCAAACCCAACCTGTATATTCTGGTTTGGGAGCCATCATTTTTCGATGAACTGTTAACCCGTGATTATTTCTTCCTGTTTCCGCCTGAGACCCTGCGTCAGCATTCGTTAGTGTTCCAGCTGTACACATTCTTCCGTACTCGTATGTCGCGTCGGGTGAACGATTCGATGTTATTGAGCGAGCTGAATCAGAAACTCGGACGAAATATTGAATGGCGCCGTTTTTCATCGGATTTGATCCGCGAGCTGCGTAAGTTGGCGGAAGATAAGATCACCGATGAGATCTTTGCCGTTAATCTTTGGGGTTACCATCTGACGATCACACCGGAAGATATCAATAAGCGTCACTGCGATTATCAAATCGACATCAAATGCGATGCCGATGAAGTGATCCGTTACTCCCGGGCAAAAACCACCAATGAAGGTAAGCGTAACATGGCACCGACCATGCCAAACCCGTTGCGTAACGAGATCATGCCAAAACATCAGCTTGATCAGCTTTCCGCAATCATTGATGGTGAGTTTGAACCTATCCAGCGAAAAGAAGGCCGCCCTAAGGGACGTTTAGGCCGTCGGGTTAAGCTGAGAAAGCATCTGGTTGAAATAAACGCAGACGAGTTGACGATAATCTTATCTAAATATACTTCGTCAGAAGCGCTACAACGCAGTATAACGGCTTTATCGGCTATGACCGGGCACTCAGTCACAACAATAACTGAAGAGTGCCACAGCTTCTTAGAGAAGCTTGATTGGCTCCATGTCGCCGGTGAAGTTGTCTCGTATGAAACGCTGAGTAAAACCGTTGAGTTATACAACAGCAGACAAGATGATCGTCATTTGTCGATAGAGCGTCTGATCTCCGGGCTTGCCGTACGCCGTAAGGTATGTAAGTTGGTCCACGAAGGTCACATCAATGAACAGGTCTTATCTGCCCTGGATGACGTTGCGCGTGGTATTTAAATAGCACCTGAGCGTTAACCATATCGGTGCTGTTTACAGTGTAAATCTTTTGACCATTACGGTTAAAAAATAAAAGGAAGGAGAAACAGATCGTTTTCTCCTTTTTATCTCCTCTTGTTAAATATTCTCAATCTCTATCTCTCTTAAATGACTTTAATTTCCGCTGAAAGCTCCCTTCTTTAGTACAATTGCATATAACGCTTGTAACTAACTTTAGCTTATCAAGCTATTTGTCACGTTTACATTCGGTTTCATCGCTATCATCGATGGTGAGCAGAAAGTATCTGTGGGCGTATAAAGGAGCTTTATGTCATCGTTTGATCGGTATCGAATGGGAACCTGCTTTTTGCTTATTGCTATTCTGTGCCAGAGTGCGTGGGCGCAACCGGTACCAGAAGTGAAAGCGCAACAGGAGCGAAAAAAAATTGGTCTGGTGCTCAGTGGGGGAGGGGCTAAAGGTGCCGCCCATATCGGGGTACTTGAAATACTTGAGTTCAATCGGATCCCGGTCGATATAGTCACAGGCACCAGTATGGGCGCCTATGTTGGCGGTATGTACGCCATGGGTTTATCGGCAGATGAAGTGAAGAGACGAACGATCTCTGCTGACTGGCAAAGCGGCTATGAAGATCGGGTGGGGCGCAATGATCTGACGCTGCGCCGCAAGCAGCAGGGTGATGACTACCCGGTGCATACCGATTTAGGGGTGTCGCTCGATGGCGAGTTCCATGTCAAGCCGGGGGCCTTTCAGGGGCAGGGCATGGCGGTGTTACTCCGTTCGCTGACCGAGAACCTGCCCGCTTTAGCTTCCTTTGATCAGCTGGCTATTCCCTACCGAAGTGTCGCAACGGATATCGAACAGGTTAAACCGGTTGTGGTCGATTCTGGTCATCTGGCAACCGCCATGCAAGCTTCTATGACGGTGCCCGGCGCGCTGAAGCCCGTTCGCTGGCATGACAAACTTCTGGTTGATGGCGGGGTGGTGAATAATATGCCGGTTGATGTGGCGCATAGTCTCGGAGCTGACGTCATTATTGCTGTCGATCTGCGAGATGGTTTGCTTGGTGAAGAGGAGTTAAATAACGCTCTGAATATTGTGGCTCAGCTGACCACCTACATGACCAACTCCAGCGCAGACAGCCAAAAGGCATTGATGCGGCCCGGGGATGTATACTTACAGCCCGATGTCTCTTTTATGATGGCGCCGGATTTCGACAAAATGGAACTGGCTTATCTTGCCGGACGCAATGCGGCGTTAAAAGCATTACCTGAGCTGCTGCAGTATCAGTTGTCGGAGCCTGCCTATGATGCTTACGTCAAAGAAAAACTGAACCGCCGCAGTCAGCTCTCAGCCAGTCAGGCTTATTACATCGATGCCATTGAAATCGAAAACCGGACCTTATCATCGGATCAGGCTTTAATTGCATTGCTCGATCTTGACGTTGGCCGGGTGGTTTCAAATGAAGAATTGGAACAAGCCGTTAATCGTCTGCATGCTCAGGATATTTTTTCCCGCATCACGTATGTTATTGAGCAGCAGGAGGGGGCCAATATTTTACATCTGGATGTCAGTGAAAAATCCTGGGGGCCGGGTTACCTGAATTTTAAGTTTGCTCTTGAAGACGATTTTGCCAACCGCTCAGAATTTTCCTTCGGTGCTCAGTATCTCTATACCGATTTAACGGATCGAGGCGGGGAGTGGAAGTTTGAATGGCTAATAGGTAGCTGGAAAGAAGTAAAAACGGAGTTCTATTTTCCATTAGATCACCGGCAAAAATATTTCACCGCTTTTGGTGTTGGATGGAATAGTGAAATTCGTACATTTAATACGATTGATGATCCGCGTTTAGCATCTGAAATTGGTGCCAGCTCTTTGAACGTAGATGTGGAATATAAGCAGGTCAGTGCGTTTGCTGAAACGGGCTGGAATGTAAAACCCTGGAGTGTGCTGAAATTTGGATTCAGCGGGCTGTCTGGGGATGTCTCCCTACTGCTTGACGATGCCCAAGAAGACTATGAAGCGTATGGACCATACCTGGCATATACTCATGATAACTTAGACAGCTATTATTTCCCGAGCTCAGGCTGGCTGCTTAAGACGGTGCTGGGCTACAGTCTCACGCGCAGTTCATTCATCGATGACAGCGGTGATGATGAAACCTATTATTACAGCGCCCGCATCATGAAGCCATTTTCTTATGAGCGCCATACCGTTGTTGCAATGGCCAAAGCGGCAGGCTCTGACTCGGATGAATTAATTCCAATTTATATACAGGATCTGGGGGGGTTATTTAACCTTTCGGGCTATCACCGTTACGAGCTTAATGGCCGTTACAGTGTATTCGGCGGGTTGGTTTACCGTTATCGGTTACTTGATAACGATTTTGGAGCCTTCTCTTCCCCGGTATTTGTTGGCGGCTCGTTAGAACGAGGAGGTGTCTGGAATACCGATTCGGAGGTGAGCTGGGATAGTTCGATTAGTGCCGCCAGTGTCTATGTCGGGATCGATTCGCTATTGGGGCCGCTGTATTTGGGATACGGCCATGCTGAAGACGGGCAGAGCTCGTTCTATCTGTCACTGGGCGGCAGTGGGTTTGATTAACTAAGACAAAGACTTTTGCGAGCCATTGACGGCTCGCTTTTTTTTGCCCGTTACTCTCCCGCTCAAGCTCACTCAATCAGGACTATAATAGTCCTATATACCCAAGTAACCTCAAGATGCTCGTTTCAGCGAGAATTTATTGGCTTCTAGGTAAGGCGCTGATTTGAAGACATAGTTATTCTACGTCAATAATCAGCAACGCAGCATAGGAGCCAATAAAACTCGCCCTTTGGGAGTGAGTCAGCGAGCCCACTTCTGCGTAAAATGAGCTTGAAAGGGGCAACCATTCCTGTGCTCATTTTCCTTGAATTGAACTCGCTGAGCTCATTCTGAATCCTGCATCTTGAGGTCACTTGGGTATATATTGAGAGTCAGTTTCTATGTTACGAGTAAGCAAAATGACGGACTATGGGTCGGTGCTATTGAGCTATATGGCCCGCTATCCTGATCAGACCTTCAGTGCAGCAAGTTTGGCCGAGGCGGTGTATCTGCCTCATGCGACAGTGATCAAACTACTAAAAATTTTAAACAATCACGATCTTGTTGTTTCCAAGCTGGGAAAAAATGGCGGCTACCGGCTGGCATGCCCGGCTCAGCAGATCACATTGGCCCAAATATTGGGTGCATTAGAGGGACGTCTCGGACTGACGGAATGTTCGGTCAAAGAGAATCTATGCGGTATTGAATCTCATTGTGAGATCCGCCATAGCTGGAAAAGTATTAATCAGGTGATTAATGCTGTTCTGACGCAAGTAACGTTAGCAGACATGATTGTACCCAAATCATTGCAAGAGGCGAGATTCAGAGCTATCTCTGGGAACTCAATTCGAACGAAATGTATATAGGAATGGCAATCCCATTTCTACACATAACCCCGGTATAACCTCGGTTATGAAAGCCCAAACCTTGGTGATCACAGAGAGAACATCGCGAAGGCGGCAGGTAAGGAGGGGAGATGACAAGGCGTGCCAAACCGATAGATGAGTTTGTTAATGAGGAATATCCTCATGGTTTTGTGACTGACATCGACGAGGAAAGCTTACCGCCAGGATTAAGTGAAGATGTTATCCGTTATATTTCGGCCAAGAAAAATGAGCCGGACTTTATGCTGGAGTGGCGCTTAAAGGCCTACCGGCACTGGTTGACGATGAAGGTGCCTACCTGGTCTAAGTTGCATTATCCCCCGATAGATCCCAATGCTATCAGCTATTTTTCTGCGCCAAAATCATTTGCTGAGGGGCCGCAAAGTCTGGCGGATATCGACCCGAAATTACTGGAAACCTATGAGAAATTGGGTATTCCTCTGCATGAAAGAGCGATGCTCGCCGGGGTTAAAGGGGCGGTTGATGCGGTTTTCGATAGCGTCTCTGTGGCGACGACCTATAAGAAGCAACTGGCCGACGTCGGGGTGATCTTCGGTTCCATTTCCGAAGCTATCCAGAACCATCCGGATCTGATTAAGAAATACCTGGGTACGGTGGTTCCTTATACCGATAATTTTTATGCGGCACTGAATGCGGCGGTGTTTAGTGATGGCTCTTTCTGTTATATCCCCAAAGGCGTGCGCTGTCCGATTGAGTTGTCGACCTATTTCCGGATCAATGCCGCCAAGGCCGGGCAGTTTGAACGTACCTTGATCATCGCTGAAGATGACAGTTATGTGAGCTACCTGGAGGGGTGTACCGCGCCGATGCGGGATGAACATCAGTTACATGCCGCCGTCGTCGAACTCATCGCGCTCGACCGTGCCGAAATCAAATATTCCACCGTACAAAACTGGTATCCGGGCGATAAAGAAGGCAAGGGAGGGATCTATAATTTTGTCACCAAGCGGGGATTATGTCGTGGTCAGCATTCGAAAATATCCTGGACCCAGGTGGAAACCGGATCGGCAATAACCTGGAAATACCCCAGTGTGATATTGCTGGGGGATGGCTCGCAGGGTGAATTTTCTTCGGTTGCCTTAACCAATAATTACCAGCAGGCCGATACCGGCACCAAAATGATCCATTTAGGCAAAAATACTTCAAGCACCATTCTCTCCAAGGGGATCTCCGCCGGTCAGGGCTCCAATGCGTATCGCGGATTAGTTCAGGTTGGCCCGAACGCGTGCAATGCGCGTAATTACAGTCAGTGTGATTCGTTATTGTTAGGGGATCGCTGTAGCGCGCATACCTTTCCCTACATTGAAGTGAAGCACCCGTCTGCGGTAGTGGAACATGAGGCGACGACATCAAAAATCAATGAGGAGCAACTGTTTTACTGTATGCAGCGGGGGATCTCCTCTGAAGCCGCTGTGTCGATGATCATCAATGGTTTTTGTAAAGACGTGTTCAGAAAATTACCGATGGAATTTGCAGTGGAGGCACAGGCTCTGATGGAAGTGAGCCTGGAAGGCGCAGTGGGTTAAAAAGACAAGGCTAGTGAGTGGGGTAGTAGCGAACTGTATGGAGGTATGTAGGCATGTTACATATTAGCAATTTGCATGTCAGCGTCGATGATAACAGCATTCTCAAAGGCCTGAACCTGGAGGTTAAGGCGGGTGAAGTGCATGCCATTATGGGGCCCAATGGTTCAGGTAAAAGTACCCTGGCAAATGTGTTAGCGGGTAACCAATCTTACATTGTCACGTCTGGCGAGGTGCAATTTAAGGGGAAGGATTTACTCTCGCTTGCTGTAGATGAGCGTGCGTGTGAAGGGCTGTTCCTGGCTTTTCAGTATCCGACCGAGATCCCCGGCGTGAGCAACATTCAGTTTCTTAAAACGGCTGTTAACAGCAAGCGTAAATACCACCAGCTTGATGAGCTCGATACCATCGACTTTTTACAGCAGGTCAAAGCGAAGGTCGCTCAGGTTGGTATGGATGAAAGTCTTCTCTACCGGGCGGTAAACGAAGGATTTTCCGGTGGTGAGAAGAAGCATAATGAGATTTTGCAGTTGCTGGTGTTAGAGCCGTCCCTGGCTATTTTGGATGAAACAGACTCCGGGTTAGATATCGACGCCTTGAAGCTGGTGGCGGAAGGGGTGAATTCTTTTCGTAACAAAGAGCGGGCAATCATTGTGGTGACCCATTACCAACGATTGCTGAATTTTATTCAGCCAGATTTTGTTCATATCATGATGGACGGAAACCTGGTTCGAACCGGCGGTCCGGAGCTGGCATTAATGCTGGAAGAGAAAGGCTACGGCGATTGGGTGACAGGCTGATCTGTCTGATGAAATTAGCTGCTGTCAGAGGGCGTTAGTTGTTCTTCCGGAGGCGATAATGAATGCAGCGGAGCGATTTTGTAAAGCCTATCACCTGAGGTGGCTAGCCTCAGGGGAAACCGACGGTGCTCACTGGCTGAAGCAATTGCGCGATGATGCCTTTGCAAGTTTTACCGCTCAGGGGCTACCGGGCTCGCGGGAAGAAAACTGGAAATATACCCGGTTAAATAAGATTGAAAAACCGGAGTTTGGTTTATTTGAACAATCTGATTTTTCCGGACAATCAACGAGCCTACTTGCGGCAATTCAGCCCGGCGATCTGACATTGCTTTCTGATGTTCACCGGCTGGTATTTGTTAACGGCAAATATCAGCACGCGCTGTCTGAATGGGGACCGTTGCCAGAAGGACTTATATTGTGCCGTCTGTCTGAGGCGATGAAAACCTATCCGGATGTGTTGCGCCCTCATTTAGGTAACATTGCGGATAGTTCTGCTCATCCTTTTGCGGCGCTCAATACCATGTTCATGGACGATGGCATCTTTTTAAGGGTGCCACAAAACAGCCACATTTCCACACCGATCTATTGTCTGTTTATCACTGTCGGCACCGAGCGGCCGATGATCAGTTTTCCCCGTTTGCTGGTGGTTCTGGAGCAACAGTCAGAAGTCAGCCTCATTGAACATTATCTGAATGTGGAAAGCCTCGCTGGCAATCAAAATCACAGCCATGATTTTATCAATGCGGTGACCGAAATAGAGCTGAGTCCCGATTCCCGGCTACAGCACTATACACTGCAGACTGCTGCCACCTGCGAGAGCCATTTTCATGGTCTGCATGTGAATCAGCAGCGCGCCAGCCAGTTCAGCTCCCATCACGTAACACTGGGAGGGGCACTGACAAGGAATGATATTCAGATCAGATTAATCGATGAACAAGCGGAGTGCCGTCTCAATGGTGCTTATTGTATTGACGGCGCTCAGCATGTGGATTATCACACCCGGATAGATCATCTGGCTCCGAATTGTCGCAGCCAGGAGTTATATAAAGGTGTCGTGCAGGGCAAGTCCCGGGCCGTATTTCATGGTGATATCGTTGTTCATCAGGATGCGCAACATTCTGACGCCCAGCTGGTTAATAAAAACTTGCTGCTGTCGCAAGAGGCTGAAGTGGATACCAAGCCTGAGCTGCAGATTTATGCCGACGATGTGAAATGCAGCCACGGCGCGGCGGTCGGGCAACTGGATCCGATGGCACTGTTTTATTTACGCTCACGAGGCATTCCACCGGAACAGGCGAAAACGCTGCTGGTGATGGCTTTTATTGATGAAATACAGCAGACGATTGCAACTAAGGCGGCTCAGCAGTTATTCCGGCCATGGATGCAGGCTAAATTGAATGCCCTGATGGGATCATAGGGAAAGGAGAAGAGCTTATGTCAAATCGCGATAGGCTGCCATTGCATGATTCAGTGTCCGGGCAAGAGAAAAGTGCGGCCGCCGATATTGACTGGCAAGCCGTGCGTGATGAGTTTCCACTGTTAGGCCGGACGTTTTACGGCAAGGATCTGGTTTACCTTGATAATGCCGCAACGACTCAAAAGCCGAATTCAGTCATCAATGCCATTGAGCACTATTATCGTTTTGACAACGCCAATGTTCACCGGGGAATTTATGCGTTAAGTGAACAGGCAACCCGTGCTTATGAAGCCAGTCGGGACAAAATCCAGCATTTTATTCATGCCGCTAACCGGGAAGAAATTATCTTTGTTCGTGGCACCACGGAAGCGATCAATCTTGTTGCCCAAAGCTATTTAAGACCGAGGCTGAACGCGGGTGATGAAATTCTGATCAGCACCATGGAGCATCACTCGAATATTGTTCCCTGGCAAATCCTGGTGGAGCAAACCGGCGCAAAATTAGCCGTCATTCCGATCACTGATTCGGGTGAAATCAGGCTGGATGACTATCAGAAAATGTTGAATAAGCGTACACGGCTGGTGGCGGTGACGCATGTATCTAATGTACTTGGTACGATCAATCCTGTGCAGCAAATGATTGCAATGGCTCACGCAAAGGATATTCCGTTTTTGGTTGATGGGGCTCAGGCCGCCGCAAAATTGTCTGTCGATGTTCAGGCACTGGATTGCGATTTCTACGCGTTTTCATCACATAAACTCTACGGCCCGACAGGAGCCGGGGTGTTGTATGGCAAGCAGTCACTGCTTGAATCAATGCCACCCTATCAAGGGGGAGGTGAAATGATCAGCCAGGTCACCTTTGAAAAAACCGAATATAAAGCACCGCCTTACAAGTTTGAGGCGGGTACCCCCAATATTGCAGGTGTGATCGGTATGGGGGCCGCAATCGATTATGTCTTAAGTATTGGCCTGGCTAATATTATCCGGCGTGATCAGCAGTTGCTGCACTATGCCAGACAAGCCCTGCTTTCCGTTAAAGGGCTGCACATTATCGGTAATGCTCCGAACAAGACGAGTATTATCTCCTTTGTGCTGGATGATGTGCATCCCCATGATATCAGCACGGTTCTGGATGTCGAAGCGGTGGCCATCCGGGCCGGACATCATTGTGCCATGCCTCTGATGCAACGTTTTCATCTCCCGGCGACAGCCAGAGCCTCTTTTGCTTTTTATAACAATGAACAGGACATTGATCGTCTGGTATTCGCGGTACAGAAAGTCAGGGACATGTGGGGGTGATCGGTTATGGATGAGATATTGCGAGAGATATATCAGGCATTGATCCTGGATCACGGCCGGCACCCGAGAAACTATAAAAAAATCGAACACTACACCCATTGTCAGGAAGGTTATAACCCGGTGTGCGGTGATCGTCTGATGCTGTATCTCAGGGTAGAAGATGACAAGGTTGTCGATGCCGGCTTTGAAGGAGAAGGGTGTGCGATCTCGATGGCTTCTGCTTCATTGATGACCGAGCAGGTTAAGGGAAAAACGCTTGATCAGACGCTACAGCTCTTTGACGCATTTCATCATCAGGTGACTGATAAGGATCTTGATGAAGATATGTCAGGTCGCTTAGGCAAGTTAACCGTGTTTGGCGGTGTCAGAGAATTTCCCGGTCGGATCAAGTGCGCCACTTTAGCCTGGCATACCCTGAAAGGCAGCCTTGAGGATCAGGATCACCCGCAGACGGTCACAACGGAATGATTAGGGCCCTAGCAATGCAAAAAGATTTTGAAGTGGTCACAGTGTTGCGTGATTGCGACGCCATTGTCATTCCCTCTGGTACGGCGGTAACCTTGCCTGAACACTGCAGGGTGGTCATCATTCAGGAGCTGGGCGGGAGTTTTACCGTTAATGAAAACGGGCGGCTGTTACGGATAGCGGAGAAAGATGCCGATGCGTTGGGAAAGAAAGCGACGGCTTCAGCTGCGCTTAATCGTGAAACAGGCACATCTTCTGAGGTGGATCTTAGTTTGGTTCTTGACCAGCTTAAGATCTGCTATGATCCTGAAATTCCGGTCAATATTGTCGACCTAGGCTTGATTTACACCCTTGACCGCCGCCTGCTAATCGACGGGCGTCAGATGGTGAGTATCACCATGACCCTGACTGCTTTCGGATGCGGGATGGGGCCGGTTCTTGTCGAAGATATCCGGGAAAAAGTACTGTGCGTACCGGGTGTCGATCTTGTTGATGTCAGAATCGTTTATGATCCTCCCTGGAGCTACGACATGATGTCAGATGCGGCTAAATTAGCGTTAGGATTGTTGTAGCGTCATTAGCTTTTGAGGCTAATTGTGTCATGTTGATACCAAAGTTGAGAGTAAATAATGACAACGTGGATGAATGCCATTGCGGTGAACGAGCTTCCTGCCGGAGAGAGCACAATAGTTGAGCTGGGAAATACCGAGCTTCTTTTGGTTAACGCCGATGGTCATTTCTATGCGGTAGAAAATGTTTGCAGTCATGATGGTGAAGCGTTAGCCGGAGGCGAAATCGACGGTGAGGAAATTATCTGTCCAAGGCATGGCGCCCGTTTCTGTCTGAAAACAGGGCAAGTGCTGTGCGCCCCTGCGTATGAAGATATTAAAACATACCCGGTCAGGATCACGGGTAATAGAGTACAGGTTTCAGTTGAATGTGATCGGGACTGAAAACCCGCAGTTGCAAGAGCTATTTCACAAGATCCTGAGCGGCATCTTGGCCATAATACCGGGCTAATGGATATGCCTGGTATGAAATTAACATGACAGAAAAAGAAAAAATGCTGGCGGGCCTGAGGTATCAGGCATGGGATAAAGTGCTGACAGCTGAGCGCCGGAAAGCAAAAGCGTTGTGCTTTCAGTTAAATCAAACCTGTCCAACAGATAAAGCACAGGGGCGGTCCATTTTGCAGCAATTGCTGGCATGTGAAGGCGATGCCAGCATAGAATCGCCGTTTAACTGTGATTACGGCTATAACATCCAAACGGGTAGCGGCTTTTACGCCAATCATGGCTGCACCATTCTCGATTGTGCCCCGGTGGTGATCGGCAATAATTGCCTGCTCGGACCGGGTGTGGTGATTGCCACCGCGGCTCATCCGCTTGATCCGGTTGAGCGGGCGACAGGCGAAGAATTTGCCAAGGCAATCACCATAGGTAACGATGTCTGGTTTGGGGCCAATGCGACTGTCTGCCCCGGGGTGACCATCGGCGACAATGTGGTTGTTGGTGCAGGCAGCGTCGTGACGAAAGATCTACCGGCCAATAGTATTTGCGCCGGCTCTCCGGCGAAACCGATCCGTTTTCTGGCGGTCAATGAAGCCAAATCTGGCTGATAAATATTGAGTACTGAATACCTTGGTGGAGTATTTAATACTGAGGTTACGTGCCAACGAATAAGCCGCCTGTAGTGATTCACGGCGGCTTAGTTGTTTTTTAAAGCACAATGAGTCTGCTCAGCTAAGCCAGCGCAGGCCCTCCTGGGCAAAAAAGCCAAATACCAATAGCAGGGTGATCAAAAACAGCGAACTGATCACATGGGTTTGCCACTTTGGTTTGTTATGCCTGCGGGTGCTGCTCTTGTTTGAAGCGCGCCCGGCTGGCGCTGAATTTAACATGTTCATCAAACCTCCCTCACTCGGATACGTTTTGCCTTTAAGAACTTATTTTTTGCTTTTGAACGTATTTCGAGCGAATGATTGAGTAATCGTCCGACCGGACAAAACAGTCGGCACCAGAAATTATTCATAACCGTCGAGCCTATAAGTGCCAGAGGTAATATGTACCACTGAATACCGACGCCTTCTAACGAGAACATCATGGCAAAGGGCTCGTAAGAGGTAATGGCCGGTGTTCGTGATAAAAGGATTAACATCAAAGATAACCATAACAGCAGGTTAATCCCTAACTTGGCATTATTCAGCAGTCGTTTGTCCGGTGAAAAACGGAGCCCGCTCAGATTGTTGAGCCATTGCTGGATGATATGAAAAGGACAAAGCTCGTTACAGTAAAGGTTGCGCCCCAAAAAGAGCAGTGAGGCGATCACGCTGCTCATCAAAATATACCAGCCTGGATGGCTGTGCCAGTCCGGCAGGTAGCCAAGAAACAGGCTGCCAAAAGCGTTGAGTGACAATGAACTGTTGAGCCAGAAGCCCATGGTGGCCACAACGACCACTGACATTACCAGGCCATAGCCTTTGCGATATGGTTGCGGCACTTTTTTATTTAATAGCGTCGCGATGATCACCAGGGTAAGAACAATGTCTTTGATTGAAAAGTTAAACGGAAGCGGCTGCCAGGTTGGTGGCATATTCAGTTTATCTGACGCCTGATGAGCCGCATCCCGAACGGCAAGGGTGATCCCTTTGGTTGAATAGGTTGCGCCGCTGACACCATCAATATCGGCATCAACAAGAAAATCACTATTTAAGGCTTTGCCCTTAAATTGCCTTAAGAAATGCTTGCTATCCAGCCGGGCAATATAGGCTGGTGTATCTTTGTGGTGAAGTAATTCGACGTCACTAATGCTCTGGTTTTTTTCTTTGATTTTTACGATGACCTTAAGAGGGCCGCCATACCCGTTGCCCTGTGCCGTGACCAGCGGGATCTGATTTTCGCCCTGCTGCACAGTATACGGCCACAGGCTGTCGCCTGCTGTTCGTTGCAAATTTGAACCGAAGTATTCAAAGAGCCTGAGGCTTTCGTCATTGTGCTGAAAGTAATTACCGGCAATGGCGGCAAACAGCAGGGAGATATAGCCAAAGTAAGCCAGCCAGGTTGGCTGCTTTGTTTTCTTGTGGTGTCTTTTCCGGGGTGAATTTGACATAGGATGCCTTTACTACATGTGAAATAACGCGGGGGTTTCCAAGCAGGACGACGGTTAGATCTGAATATATCAATGTGCTGCCATCAGGTATCTGTGGCAGCACAAGGATCAGCCTGATATCGGGTTTATTTTTTGGCTGGTGCTATGAAAAAACGCCAGGTGGCGGTAAACATCAGCAGGCCACCGAGGCCGAATAACAGCAGCCCCATGGCGCCGGACTGGGCCTCGCCCTCGGCGAACGAAGCCCAGGACCAGCCGAAACACATCCACAGGGTGGCGGCCGAAGCAAGCAATCCCAGATGGGCTTTCCAGTTCAGCAGGTAGCGTGCCTGTAACTTCTGATAACCGGACCAGGCCAGAATCGTCAGCATCCCCATCAGGTACCATTGCAAACCAATCATAATTAATCCTTCTTATCCCAGAACAGTTGAGTGGCTTTGGCCACGTCCATATCGCCGTAGCCGAACAGGATGTCCATCTCCTTCATAAAGGTGTGGATCGGACCGCCGGTGAAAGTGTTGGAGGCGTCAATCAGACGGTGGTGCCAGAAGTCCGGCTTGTTCCACGGACACGCCTTGATGCAGTTGGTGCAGGCAACAGTATTGTCAGCCCAGTACTTGTAGCACTTCTTGGCATCGTTATAGAACTTCTTGACCCCGATTTGACCGGACCAGGCCAGATCCGGGTTGTCGGCACCCTCGTAGGTTGGTGCGAAGCCCGGTTTGTCATCGAATGAAATAGCACCCGACGGACAGCGCTCGGCGCATAGCTTGCATTTCTCGCAGAACTCCATAATGCCGAAGCTGCGAGGCTTGTCGTATTCGACAAAATCGAAATCTGTGATCACTGCGGAAATACGGTGGCGCGGCCCTATACCGGGAGCCACCAGAGCACCGTTGCGTGCGCCTTCGCCGAGGCCAGCCATGATGGCATAAGCAACTTTGTTGATAGAGTCATTGTGCGATGCCACCGCCTGGTAGCCAAGGCGGCGGATAAAGTCGGCCAGTGAGCCGGCCTCTACGGCCATGTCGGTGTAGCCCTTGTTCACAGTGGCCACGGAGGTCGGTGACGGAGAGGTTCGGATTGCGTCGTAATCCATCTCGTGCAACATGACGATGATGGTTTTGGGTTTGAACGGAAACTCATCCCAGGAGACTTCCCGGGATTCCATGATGTTGTACATCGGCTCGTAGTTCCAGCGCAGATCATTGTAAGTGATCCCGACCCGGGTCGCGCCTAACAGCTTGGCGGCACGCTTGATACGGGTGGCTGCCTCCTGCTTGGAGCCGAACTGCCACTGCACCGGGGCGAGGTTCTTCTGCTCCCAGCCACAGATCCCCGGCGCGTCGGGCTGCCCAAATTTGGCCATTTTTCCCAGGTATTCTAGCGGATGCGAGGCCGCACAGAACAGCGCCCAGTCGATCTGCTGGTAGCCGGGACGGTTGTTGTCCCATTGCTCCGGGGTTCTGGTGTAGTCGGAGGCGGCAAACATGCCTTCCCGGAACGCCCAATCTTCACCGATCAGTTCGGAAAACGCCTTATCCCGGTTCGGGAACTCATCCCAGTTCTTCTTTGAGCCGCCCTGTGAAAAGACCCAGTTGCGCTGGTTGAACGGCTTAAGCACCTTGTCGTCAATCGGCACCGGGAACCCGCCCTCAAAGGGGACTCCCTCGATCCTATGTTTGATAAAGCCACCGGCACCGCCCACGGCCGCGACACCAGCCGCGACCGCGCTTAGTTTGAACATCCTGCGTCGGGAGGGATCTGCCGGCGAGTCAGCCGTAGCATTATTTGTGTTAGTCGTCATAGGGTTACCTCATTTAACAACAGACTTATATTGTTGGAGTATAACCTTGGCGATTGTATGGTTTTAGTAGCGGCTGCGGAAACCGTTTATACGCTTGCTGCATGACCGTTTGCGCATGAAATTATTGTTTTTGCAAAAACTGCGTCAGCTCATCGACAAAGACGTTGACTTTGGGTGACAGCAGCCGGCGGGACGGATAGATGGCGTTGAGGGTAAAGCTGGTCCCGTAAGCGCCGTCAAAAAGCCGCTTCATTTGATGGTTGTGATCAGCTTTGTCTATTAGCGCATCGAAACACCAGATCACCCCAATGCCTTGCTGAGCCCAGTCCAGTGCGGTGGTGAATGTCTCAAACGTCGACACCGCATTGATTATGACCGACTTGGACTGACCGTCCTCGGTCCATAGCCACTCCTTATCCTGCAGAAAAGGGTTTCTGACATGCAGGCAGGCGTGCTGGCTGAATTGATGCGGATGCACCAGTGAGGGAGCGGTTGCCAGATAGTTGTGGCTGGCGAAAAAGTCAATCGTGTACTGTTTTATCGGGCGAGCCGTCATTTTGCGCTCGGCGGGAATAAAGAAATGCAGCATCAGATCCATGTCGGCGCAATCGGCGCTTTCGACAAGCAGCCGCACAGGTGACAGGTTATAAAAGTTCAGCTGAATTTTCGGGTATTTTTGCAGAAACTCGGCAAAAAATCGGCTGTCGATGGCTTGCAGCAGCCATTGGGGTAAGCCTATCGTCAGCAAACCGGCCGGTTCTTCCCGGGTTTGCTGAACAAAATTGAGGGTACTGTCAAAATCGGCCATCAGCTGCAGGCTGTGCTGGAGAAATTGAGCCCCCAGCTCGGTCAGCGTTACCGTGTGTGTCGTGCGCTCGAACAGGCGCAGGTTGAGGCTCTCCTCCAGGCGGCGGATCCGCCGGCTGGCGGTGGGCTGGGTAATACCTAACTGCTTGGCGGCGGCACTGAAGCTACCCAGTTTAGCCACCAGGTTGAACAGCTTTAATTCATCCAGCCTCAACTGGGCAGCCAGCTCTTCCGGTGCACTCTGATTTTGCGGGGGGCGTCTTCGTTGCATGTGAGTGTGGTTTCTCCATATCGACAAGTGCTTTGACTTGCCATTTCGTTCAGGCTTTTTATTAGCCTAACAGTTGTTTCTTCATCATCTTAGCTTTTTCCTATGATGAGTAAAAATGATCCAGATATACCGTATTCGCGGCAGACATCCTTAATGTTTTGGGTATTCCACCACGAGTACTCTTTTACATAAATGATGAATCGTTGAAGCTCCTAAATATGTCATTGTTAGAGCAAGTTAGTGTTGTTTGTTAGCTTATTGGTAGAATTAAGGTCGCTTCGATGGCCTTTGTTGTATCGCTCCGAAAAGAATTAATGATCACCGCTTGTGCGAGTTGCACGCTTTGTGTAGTATCCCGCTCGGCCTGACATTCAGACCTATTTATATGTAATAAATGTTATGTTTTAGAAAACCTTCGATACATCGGCTTTACYAGCTTTTTGTCATGAAGCAGTTCCTTTCATAATAGATACATCACATAAATAATTCTTTTTGGCTACACCCGCATATATGCGAATTATTTTTGAAAATTAAGGAGACATTCATGTCTAAATCAACTGGTATCGTTAAGTGGTTCAACGAAGATAAAGGTTTTGGTTTTATCACTCAGGATAACGGCGGCGCTGACGCATTCGTACACTTCCGTGCTATTGCTTCTGAAGGTTTTAAAACTCTAGCTGAAGGTCAAAAAGTTTCTTTTGACCTAGAGCAAGGCCAAAAAGGCCCTCAAGCAGCTAATGTAGTTGCTTTATAATTAGAAGACTGATCTTCTGAAAAAAATGCTGGCTATGGCCGGCATTTTTTATATCTGTCGTTTAAGCATTAGTTCGGTACCCACTCAACATAACAGCSAAACAATGAACCACCGAAAGGTCACCTCTTGGCGGCCTTTTTTTGTTACACGATCACGCCCGCTCTGTGACAGGCAGAAAAAAGCCGCGTGTGTAGCCGCGGCTTTGAGTTGGATATTTTGGACTTTATAACTAAATAAGAAAATCGTCTAAGTTGGCACCCTCATCGAGTACTTTCTTWAAAGCACTCGGTGTACGGCCTTGACCTGTCCATGTCTTTTCTTCACCGTTCTCATCGATGAACTTATATTTAGCTGGGCGCGCTTCGCGAGGTTTCTTGGGTGTTTTAGCCGTAGTTGCTAAAAGTTCTTCTGGGTCAATACCGTCAGACAATAGCATTTGACGATATGCTTCTAATTTTTCTTCATGTTCTTTATTTGCAGCTTTATCCTGCTCTTCTTCTGCTGTGCGCTCATTTACAATCTGAGTCAGTTTTTCCAACGCTTCATGTAGCTGCTCCAGYGTCATAGATTCACGAGMAAAAGCGCGTAAGCTGCGAATGTTCATTAATAGTTTTATAGCGTCTGTCATGATTTCTGTTTTTACTCAATKGAATGAAATTGTATTTTACAATACAAGATGCCTTTTACCTATGACGCCTGACCTGGCGGTCGTTATCCCCGCCTTTACCTGATCTAACCACTGATTTTGTGGGTGAAAAACGACCGCCTTAATGTAATGAACATTTGCACTAACAAACAGATATTCAAAGGTCGTGATTGACGACATTTTTCGGGTTCTGTCGCATCTTGGAATTAGAATGTAGAAACACCTATCCCCAGATACAGTTAGGCCGCTAGGGAGTAAAATTGCTCCAAAATCGGCATATCTCCAGCATTTTTCATCTGACCTTTGCGAAGCCTCTGCCATAACTCAACACCCAGCGATGAATAGTTGCGTGGTCAACTTGGCCCCCGCGCTCCGCCAATAACTCCTCGATATCTCGATAACTGAGCTTGTAGGCCACATACCAGCGGACCGCCATCATAATAGTGGCGGAAGGAAACTGTATGTTGGCGAAATTCAGGGCCATTGGGGATCTCAAGGTCAGATAAAGGAACAGGCCTATCATCTCTGATAGGCCTGTTGATTTGTCATCCGCTCGACAAAACGGGTGATAATGGTAAGAATTGCTATTTATTGAGCACCAAGATGCGACAGAACCCGCGATAGTTATTTAACGCGTAGTTATGCTTCTTAAAATGATGGCGTTTGGCGTCATTATGTTTGTAGGGCATGTGTTAAACAGCTAACCGGAATGAAGGGCTGGTTATGATAACTGAACTCAGTGTTAATGGAATAATTGAGCATTATCTGAGCGCTTCAACAAAGCCGTAATGATGCCAATACGGTAAAAAGCTTCGCCATAGCGAAGCTTTTTTGTTTCCGGTTGATGATTTACTCGGGGATTAAGACTGTGTCAATAACATGGATAACCCCGTTGCTGGCATTGAGATCACCGGCAATGACTTTAGCACCGTTGATTGTCACGCCATCCTCGCCGTTTTCGATTTGTACTGTTCCTCCCTGAACGGTTTCAGGCAGTTTCAGCTTGCTGACTTCTTCTGAGGTGAAAGCCCCGATCAGGATATGGTTTTTGAGCACGGCCTGCAGTTGTTCTTTGTTTTCTGGCTTGAGCAGGTCAGCCAGAGTGCCGGCCGGGAGCTTTGCGAAAGCGTCATCGGTTGGTGCCAGGAGAGTAAAGGGCCCCTTACCTTCGAGAGTGCCGGTCAGGTCGGATGCCCGGATCGCCATGACCAGGGTCTGGAAGTCTTCGTTGGTGGCCGCGACCTCGACTAGGTTTATCTTCTCGCCTTTCTTATAACCTGCTACCGTCAAACTGGACAAGGTAACGGGGATTAAGACTGTGTCAATAACATGGATAACCCCGTTGCTGGCATTGATATCACCGGCAATGACTTTAGCGCCGTTGATTGTCACACCATCCTCGCCGTTTTCGATTTGTACTGTTCCTCCCTGGACGGTTTCAGGCAGTTTCAGCTTGCTGACTTCTTCTGAGGTGATAGCCCCGATCAGGATATGGTATTTGAGCACGGCCTGCAGTTGTTCTTTGTTTTCTGGCTTGAGCAGGTCAGCCAGAGTGCCGGCCGGGAGCTTTGCGAAAGCGTCATCGGTTGGTGCCAGGAGAGTAAAGGGCCCCTTACCTTCGAGAGTGCCGGTCAGGTCGGATGCCCGGATCGCCATGACCAGGGTCTGGAA
>NZ_JAKJSP010000032.1:0-84258 GCF_050337085.1 Photobacterium sagamiensis
GGTATTGATGGCTAGTAGTTTAAAAGGAGTCTTTCCCAATCAACTCAGTTTTCATGGGGCGGCATTGCATATTGTTCATGAGTTAACGCAGTTGCCATTTGTGACACCAGGGAACATACCGAAACAAGTAATGGTACTAGAAGAGATCGCGAAGCAGTTTATTTTACCTGCTAGAAGAGAACGAAGTTACCCTAGAGTATTGAAGTGCTCAAAAAACCGATATCCCGTTAGAAAAAACAATGCCGCTCACGTTAAGTGAACGGCATTAAGCAATTGCTGGCTTTTGTTGTTTCTGTAAACAGCTCTCAGATATTCCGCGTTTTTATTGCATCCTCATATTGAAAGCTTCAGCTATCCATACCTTCATTCACCCGCCTCTAATTGAGATCTGAGATATTTCAGCTTCATCTTGTCTGTTTTTAATAATTTACCTTGATATTCAAACTATATGCTGCAAAGATAGTTTGATTATCAAGATACAAGCAATTCAAACAACTTATAATTACACCGGAGAAGTTCGTGCATACTCAATCTTTGGCAAAGTGGCAGCATAGCCACGATTATGTTTCGTTCAATGAGCAGGGTGAGAAGCGAACCTACTATGTACTGTGGCTGACATTGCTCACAATGGTTGCTGAGATTGCGGCTGGTACAGTGTTTGGCTCTATGGCATTACTCGCTGACGGCTGGCATATGGGCACGCATGCCGCTGCTTTTATGATCACTATTTTTGCCTACCGATATGCGAGAAAGCATGCTCATAACGAAGCATTCTCATTCGGAACGGGGAAAGTCAGTGTACTAGGAGGCTTTGCCAGTGCGATTGCGTTGGGTTTAGTTGCTTTCGTTATGCTGGTGGAGTCCTTGCAAAGGCTGATTTCCCCCCAGGCGATTCAGTTTAATGAGGCTATTTTTGTCGCATTTATCGGTCTGGCGGTAAATATTGTCAGTGTTTTCCTGCTTAAAGATCATCATAGCCACGACCACGACCACGACCATGACGAACATCACCATCACCATCATCATGATCATAATCTTAAAGCGGCATATTTTCATGTGCTGGCGGATGCGCTGACCTCATTACTGGCAATTGTTGCGCTATTTTTTGGTAAGTACTACGGTCTTAACTGGCTGGATGCACTGATGGGGATTGTCGGAGCCGTCATCATCACTCGATGGTCATATGGGCTGATGAAGCAAACCAGCCCGATCTTATTGGATGCCAACATTCATCGTGACTATAAAGAAAAAGTGGTGATGGCGCTTGAAAGCGAGAGTGGTAATCAGGTGGCAGATCTGCATATCTGGAGAGTGAGTGCTAATCATTATGCGGCGATTATTTCGTTAGTGACGCACGAGCCAAAGTCGATACAGTATTACAAGCAATTACTGTCTGATTTCGATAAAATCAGCCATCTGACCATCGAAGTGAATAAGTGCCAGAGTGGTTAATACCGCTAGGGCCATGGGTGTTGAATGAAAGAACTTGAACAGTTAAATCATACGATTATTGAGTTTTATGAAAAGCTCTCGTCATGGGAGCAGTCAGTTGTACGCGGTAAAGGGGTTTCGCTACCTCAGGTTCATGTCGTGGAAATTCTCGGAGTGCATGGCGCGATGAGAATGAAAGAGCTGGCTGATAAAATAGGTGTAACGACCGGCACACTCACTGTTCAGGTGGATAAAATGGTTAATGCAGGTTTAATCCAACGTCGTCCGCATGAATCAGATCGACGCTCGATATTAGTTGAGCTTACCGCGAAGGGCATTGAGATGTTTAAGGAGCATGATAACTTGCACCTGACTCTGACGCAGGATATTACAGCGAAACTCGATGATGCCGAGCGACGTAATTTATTGTCATACCTGATTAAAATAAACCAGGAATTTTAACCGCGCTGTAAAGACACCGTAAAAATGAGAGAGCCCTTGATGATCAAAGGCTCTTTTTTTATGCAATAAAAGCTATTCGATTAGCTTGTCGCTTCAGCGGTGGTTTCTGCTGGAGCATTCTCCGCAGGAGTCTCTATTGCTGAAACTTCCGTTTTTTGTACAGGTTTTTCATCTGCTGCAGCATGTTTTACCGGAGTGACTTGCTTAAGCGGGGCGGCTTGTGGCAATTTAGCCCGGTTTAGCTGTGCCGACAGCTCGGCAATCTGCTGTAAATAGCGATTATTATCTTCGCTGAGTACCCGGCGCTCTTGGGCTGATGTTGCTTTAAATTCGGCGAGTTGTAATTGTAGAGCACTGTTCTGATCGTGTTTATTCTCTAACTCGGCTTCGGCTTTTTGCTGTGCAATCAGGCTGTCGTTTTGCCCTTGCAGATTAGTTCTGATGTGATTGACCAGATGCTTGCCTTGCTGGGATATAGGCTGATCGCGCAGATCACCAGAGCCAAGAGCGACGCTGACTTGCAGCAGAATTTTTTCATAGCTGACAATGTGGCGCTCATAATCGCTTTCCGGCATCGCTTTCAGCTTTTTTACGGCCGTAGCAATTTGCAGTGAATGAGCAAGTGCAAAGCGGGCTTCTTCCGCTTTGTCAGTAATGCGCGAGATGGCTCTTGGTTCAGCGTTAATAAAAGCTTCTGCCGCTTTTAGTGTCGCTTCAGCATGGCGCAGTGTCTCGGGAGCATGCCTGCTGATACCCGCTGTTTTCTGGCGTTTCAGCTCTTTCTGACTGTCAGACAGGTAAATTTTGGTCACTGTTTTGACTTCCAGAGCGCGTTGTTTTCGCACAAGATCTGGCTGGTATTTGATTGCATTCTCAGTGTTGTCACTGGCAACGTAATTAACCAATTTCTTTAGTTGCTGTTCTAATTGTTTAGCCGTAGTCGGGTAATATTTCAGAGCCTCAATACTATCCAGTTGCTTGCGATAACTAAAGGCATCTTCTAATACCGTTAAAGCTTCACTACGTATAGCGTTAGCCTTTTGAATATAAACATTAAATTCTGTTAATGCATCTTGAGTTGCCTGAATATTGGTTTTAGAACTGAATATACCAGCACTGCTATTTGCTTCAGATGGATCATGTTCAAATTCAGCGTAATACTCTTTGGCTTCATTCAGGGCATCGACGGCATCTTTTAACTGCACTGTCGCAAACCAAGCTAATTCCATCTTGTGTGAATCTTCTAATGTATTGTTAGCTAAATTAAGTGCTTGGGTTACATTCTGAATTTGAGTTTCGTTTTGAATCTGATTGGTTTCTAATGGTAGGTTGGCCGTTGAATTAGAATCTGAAGCACAACCTGATAGCGTAATGGCTGCAACAATCGCAGCGATACGAAATTCCTTCTTCATGAATAAACCTTAGTGATGGGAAAAAAGTATTAGCCATCACTATTATTATTGAGTGACATTTAATGATGACCTGAAAAGTCCATTCTATTTATTTTCGAATAAAGATGAAATGATATTTTAAATAATGTGCTGTTAGCACAAAAAACGTTAATTAAATGACGCTTAATTAAACAAAGAGTCAATATTATGACTCTTTATTTAAACAGACCCTAATGAATAAGTGCCAAAAACTGAAACGTTACTCTAATTTTGCTTCCAGATCTTTTTTTACGATCTCCAGAGCAGAGAGAGCCACTTGAGGCTCGATCTCATTACTTTCTAGCAGATAAATGAGATCGACAGCCAGTTGAATGTCTTCAGGGGCATCTGTCAGCGATGCAGAGGAGTTGTCTTTTTTCATACTGACCTTTTTACATGGTGAATGTGATGTACGAGTTGATGGGAATAGGACACAGTGAACACTTTACCCTTTTCGTTCACGATGACTAATGCTCTTTTCGATTTTTACCATCGCGGTACGACAACGTGATAAACGCCCTTCAAGCGCCAGTATTTCTTTTTGCAGTTTTTGCTGCTCAGCAATTGTCGAGCAATGGCTGAACAACAGTTCTTTATCTCGTAGCATTGTTGCCAGACGGCGCTCCCAATCTTTATGCTGGGACAGATCCTGATAGAGCTCATTGATTGGACGGCGCCAGCTTCCTGGTCTTTTGGGTTCATTTTTACGGATTTTCAACGTCGCCAGTTCGCGCTGAACCGCCTGAATTTGAGCGATGACTTTCTCGCAGATATGTTGAGTCCGAGAGGCTTGCAGCTTTCCGGCCTGGCGTTCTTTACGCAATGCTGTTATTTCACTGTGGATTTCATCAACGCACGGCGTTAGTAGCTTGCTGCGGCAACGAAATAATTGCTCATCAAACAAAGGCCGTGAGGCTTCACCACGCCGGCGGTCAATTTGAGCTGCTTCGGTCGTCAGTTGGACAATGATAGCTTCTAAGCGAGCGAGATCAGACATTGGCGATTACCTTGAATATTCGTGTCTACTTTATGGGCAAAGTGGCCCTCTAACCTAGTACCGAGTACCGAGTACCGAGAAACGAGAACCTAGAAACTAGAACCTAGATCGTTACTCTTTTTAAGCGTACTCAATCACACGCTTAAAAGGCGGCAGTGCATCAAGTAATGCCTTGCCGTAACGGCGATTGATCACCCGGCGGTCAAGCAGCACGACTCTACCAGAATCATCTTCTTTTCGCAGTAAACGGCCAGCCGATTGGATCAGCTTTTTACTGGCTTCAGGAACTGAAATTTGTAAAAAAGGATTGCCACCACGACTTTCAATGTATTCCGCATGCGCTTCTTCAACCGGAGATGTCGGGACTGCAAACGGGATCTTGGTAATAATGAGATTTGTCAGTAACTCTCCTGGTAAATCAAGGCCTTCAGAGAAACTTCCTGTGCCAAACAAAATGCTGATTTTGCCGCTTTTACAGTTCTCTTTATGTTTCTTTAGAATAATGTGACGCGATTCTTCGCCTTGAACCAGTAATTGCCACTTATTTTTTTTCGCAAGAGGGCGAAGCTGGTCAGTGACCTTGTTCATTTGCCAATAGGAAGAGAATAGCACCAGACTAGCTGTTTCCCCTTCTAAGTATTCCGGTAACGTTTTGATCAGTAAGTCGGTAAATTTATCGGCCTGTGGTTCCAGTGGCAGTGCCGGAATGACTAAGCGGGCGTTATTCTGATAGTCAAACGGTGATGCTAAAGCCAGGAAGCGAGTACCATCATCTTCTGAGATACCGGCCTGACGACAGAAATAGGTAAATTGATTGAGCGCGCGCAGGGTTGCCGATACCAAGATTGAGCCAGCTGCTCGGCTCCACAGTAACTGATCGAGACGATAACCCACCTCAAGGGGAGAAACTTCAACAATGAAATCATTTTCCCGATCTGGGCTTTTTTCTATCCAGCGTGCTAAAGGTGCGCCTTTATCCTTGTTCGGCTGAGCCATTAATGTCCAGACCTTTTCCAGGTTTTCAAGACGTTGAAGGTAGAATCCCGATTCAGCCAGGGCTTGCTCACCCAATCGAGGCACTATTTCGTTTTCTTTTAACCGTTCGGAAATTAAATCATGGATCTTACCCAGTGATTGCCCGGCTTTTTTACTCGCCTCTTTACAGTCTTTGGCTTGTTCTTGCAGCCAGGCAGGTAGTTCGCCGTGTTCGAAGCGATAGACACCATCTTTATTTAACAAGGTGGGATCGATGTTCGTGGCCATCTGGCGCAGCGTGGGGATCAGGTGCTGGATATTTTCTTGTAAGGTGTTCTGAAAGCGCCCGGCTTTACTGTATTCAGCCAGCTCGGCCAGTTTACTGACGGACTGGTTCAGCTTTTCAAGCCAGCTGGCAGTACCTTTCAGACTGGCGGCTGCGGACGAGAAATCTCGCGCGACTTGCGGCAAGTGGTGCGCTTCATCAATGATATAAATTGTATTCTCGGGCTCAGGCAGGATCACGCCCCCGCCTAGCTCAATATCTGCCATCAGCAGGGCATGGTTGGCAATAATGACATCGGCTTTATCCATATGCTCTCTGGCTTTGGCAAATGGACAGCTACGGTGTTTCGGCATGCCTGCATGGCAACTGTGCTTGTCGGCCATGATCTGTTGCCAGACCCGATCAGGGATCGTGGTTGGCCAGCTGTCACGATCACCATCCCATTTCCTTTCCTGACAGGCTGTTAGCATTCTTCTTAAAAGTTCTAAATCAGATTTTTTAGGTTTTTCTTCCCATAATGCTACTTGCGGGTCGCTGTCTGTCGCACAGCATGCTTCCAGTTTATGGGTGCAACAATAGCGCTGACGGCCTTTTGCCAGAATGAAGCTGAATTCTCTGGGGTAAATTCGGTTAAACAGGGGCAGGTCTTTGTTTATCAGCTGTTCTTGTAATGCCACAGTCGCGGTCGAGATCAGTAATTTTTTGTTATTAAATTGTGCAAAGGGGATCCCACCCAGCAAATAAGCCAATGACTTCCCAATGCCTGTCCCGGCTTCTGCCACTAACATTCGGTGTTTCGGATGATATTCACCAGCCAGAGTTTTGGCGATTTCTGCAACCAGGTAGTTTTGTGCTCGACGGGGAATAAAATTGTCCAGCTGGTTTCCCAGGTTCTCATAGCATTGTTTGATATCACTTTTAATCTGGCTGTGTAACATTTCGCAAACTTCGTTGTGGCAGGGGTGGGGATTATAGCACGAAGCCCTAAATGTGAGCGGAGACAAATTTCTGAATAGTTTATAAATAAAATGAGATTCTCATCACGAAATAAGATTGAACCTTTATAGGGGGTAATCTCAAGCTGTTCAAAAACAATGATATAACCATTAATGGTATTTTTTTGTGGTAATTTAGGTTTATTTGCTGTGTTTTTATGTTTATTTCGAGATTAAATTCTGTTTATTTTGTCTTGTTAAAAAGTCAGCCTTGACATCTCAGCTCTCAATTGTGTCTGATAATTAATCTCATCCGGATGCAAGTTATTGGTTTTTAACTAGTTTGATGTTTATTGAGCATGTTTTTAGAAGATTTGACATGCGGTTTGAAGTTCTGCACGATGAGTTCCACAAGTTACTCACTCTTGGTTGTTTTTTCTCTTGATGTTTAAAGCAGATGGATGACCAGGAGAATATAAAGAAAAGGAATTCTGGAAACGGAAATTCCATACTCAATAAGAATAAGGCAGTGGATATCATGAAAAAGACTCTATTAGCACTAGCTGTACCAGCTCTACTAGTTGCAGGTTCTGCAACTGCAGGCGTTAACCTATATGACGCAGACGGCGTTAAAACTGACCTTTCAGGTGCTGCAGAAGTTCAGTACTTCCAGGGTTATGAAAAAGACAGCGATTCTAAAATCCGTCTGGATGATGGCGACCTGGGTGTAAATACTACAGTTGCTATTTCTGACAGCATGAACGCAATTGCTGGTCTTGCATTCGAAATGGAATCTGGCGAAGTAACTAACGATGAGCTTTGGGTTGGTCTTGCCGGTGACTTCGGTACGGTTACTTTCGGTCGTCAATACCTACTTGCTGATGATACAGGCATTGGTAAAGACTACGAGCTAGGCGGTGACGGTATTGATTTCGTACAGGCATCTGGTTCCCAGATCATCAAATACGTATTCGACAATGGCCAGTTCTATGCGGCTGCCGATGCACTTCTGACTGAAACAGGCAAAACTGAAGACGAAGCAACTGTTTACGAAGGTCGTTTAGGTGCACGTTTCGGTGACTTAGACGCACGTGTTTACCTGTACTCTGGTGAAGACGTAAGCACTGGCAAGTTTGATATTTTCACAGGTGGTGACGCAACTCTAGACATCGAAGGCTTCCAGCTAGAAGCAGAATACGTCTTCAATGCATTCGCGTTTGCTGCCTCTTTCGGTCAGGTTGACTATGAGCTAGCTTCTGATACAAGCCAGAAAGTTGAAGCGGATACTGCAGCACTTGCGGGTTCATACACTATGGACAAGACTACTTTCGCAGTAGGTTATACATACTGGAGCCCAGAATCTAAGGGTACTACTGATAAACTGAGCGAAGAAGCTAACGTTTTCTACGCAAACGTAACTCAGCAGCTGCACAGCAATGTTAAAGTATACGGCGAAATCGGTAGCTCTGATGTTGATGATTCAGAGTTCGGTTACGTAGCTGGTATGGAAGTATCATTCTAAGATTGATGTAATCTGAGAATACTTCTTGAGAAAGCCGCCGCTATGGCGGCTTTCTGCTATCTTGAGTTTCATATTTATCGTTGTAACCCAATACCTTTGTATTAAAAAACCTGAGATACTCTGAATGGGTAATGATTTAATGCGATTGGCATAAAAAGGATTCAGATGAAGAAATTAGCACTGGCGAGTCTGGCTTTACTATCTGTGGGCGCTCAAGCGGCGACGTTATCGACCAGCCAGAATATAAAGTTATTGGTGGTTGATGGTAAAAAAGTGGAATCATCATACTGGTCACCGACAGAGCATGTGGAGCTGTCTGAAGGTAAACATCAGATCGTGGTTCAGTTTGACGGTGAAGTTAAAAATGGTTCTAAAAATACCGTATTTACCACCCGGCCTTACCTGTTCGATCTGGACGTGGCCGATAAAGATGCCACGATTGTGTTGCCGCGCTTGACGACACTGTCACAGGCAAAAGCACACTTTGACCGTGGTGCCGACTGGTCGCTGGAGTATGCCGACGGTTTCAAAGAAGCCATTCAGTATACAGAGCTGAAAGGGGAAGGTTTTGGATCCTTTAGCGATATGGAAGCTTTAGTCGCAAAGTATAACAGTAAGAATGGTATTGTCTTCGAGCAGGGCTATGCGGTTGATCTGGAAAAAGTGGCCGTTCAGGTTACCGAGCAGGGTGAGGTGAAAATCACCGGAGACTCGCTGACTCAGCTTAAAATGTGGTACACCAAAGCGTCTGGAAAAGAGAAAAAAGCCTTTAAAATTTGGATGGCTGAGCACGACTTTAATTAATCAGGCTATTGTACCGTCAGGTATTGAGGTGCGTGTTTACAGCAAGACCATTTTTTATACCTGAACATGCCTTATACCTACAGCAGGTTGCCTGGGTTATATGATAGAGCGATGGGCAACAGATCCGCTTAGGTAGGTTGCCCTAATTAGGCTGATTTAACGCAGGAAAGTCTGGGGTCAGTCATGGTGGTATCGGCTGTGATCACGGCAGGCATGGCAGCGGGGTTGAGCCGGGTCTTCTAATAAGTCATCGATCTCAATTTCTTCTTCACAATCGACGCACAAGCCATACATCCCTAATTTGACCGAGCAGACTGCAGCGTCAACTTTTTCCATTCTGATCGCCAGATCAAATAAGTTTGGAATAAAAGAGGACTTTGCCATCATGATCAGATCATTGAGATCCGTAGTTTCGATCACCGTCGCTGAAGGCACCAAGGTGTTTAAAAGCATCTCGTGCTTGAGCTCTTTGGCTAGCGCAACGTGCAGTTGTTCCAAAGTCGTTTGTAATTGCTGATAGATAGCTTCTGACGTTGTCATAGTCGTTTTTTAATTATTGATGATGAATTTAGTCTAAAACGCTTTCATTCTTTGATTGTGATTTGAATCAAATCTTTATGAGTCTTCGCCCGAATACCCGTATTTTCCTTCGGTTTTTGTCTGTTTCATGCCCTGATATCAAATAAAGGAAGCTCAAAGAAGCTTCAGAACGTTATATCAGCCGCTTGTCTTATTGCAACCTTACCGGCAAGTTTAACCTGTATCGGGATACTGACACTGACACAGTAACCGGGTATAAGGCTATAACGCATTAGAATTTCGGTTACAATTTGTGTGAAGGGGCATTGGAAAGGAGTTGGTAGTGAAAGAGCTGATCAAGCGAACCACACTGGTCATTTGTGGTTCGCTGTGTGTGGTTTTAGGTGTGATAGGAATTTTTCTTCCCTTATTACCCACGACGCCTTTTTTGCTATTGGCCAGTGCCTGTTTCATGCGCGGCTCGCCCCGGCTGAGTTGCTGGTTGCATAAGCATCCACAATTCGGCCCGGTTCTGACTAACTGGCACGAAAACCGGGCGGTATCATCGACGGTGAAACGCCGCGCTTATATTACGATAATACTTAGTTTTGCCCTCTCTCTTACCCTGGTGCCTCACCTCGGGCATAAAATTATGCTGATTGTGATCGGGGCGACATTACTTTTCTGGTTTAATCGTTTGCCAATCGTAGAGCGAGTTGCTCCCACGAAAAAAAATCAATAGTATTGCGTGCTGAGATAATGCCAATGCTACTGATTATCGCCGATACCGTTTGGGTGAGTAGTTAGTGTCATTGGTATTAGGATCCCCGTCTGCTTCTGGCACTTTACCGTCGCGGGCGTTTAATTCGCTTTAAGCACCATGCCTGTAGAAGGGCGAATTGTGGTGCACGGAAAACAACTATGACTCAAGAATACGCGACTCAAGACCAGTTAGCCCTGATTAAAAATAGCATCAAATCTATCCCTGACTACCCAAAGCCAGGCATATTGTTCCGTGATGTCACAAGTCTGATGGAAGATTCTGCAGCATATCGCGCCACTATGCAGGTACTGGTTGAGCAATACCGCGATAAGGGAATTACTAAAATCATCGGTACAGAAGCGCGCGGTTTTCTGTTTGGTGCACCATTGGCGCTTGAGTTAGGTGTTGGTTTTGTACCTGTTCGCAAACCGGGAAAATTACCACGTGAAGTGATTGCCGAGAGTTATGAGCTTGAGTATGGAACAGATACGTTAGAAATTCATATTGATGCGATTGTTGAAGGCGATAAGATCCTGCTCGTTGATGACTTATTAGCAACCGGCGGTACGATTGAGGCGACAACTAAGCTGGTACGCCGCTTAGGTGGCCTGGTTGAAGATGCAGCGTTCGTCATTAATCTGCCGGATATCGGTGGAGAAGAACGCCTGAGTGGTATGGGACTGAATGTATTTAGCCTGTGTGATTTTGACGGTCACTAATATCGACTCATATAAAACTTAAAACGTTAACGGTCAGATTTGTGTGAATTTGGCTAATGATTGGGCGCTCACGATAGTGCCCTCTCGCTCCATTTTCCTCTCTGTGTTAGCATTGACGGCTTGAATCGCTACGGAAATATACTGAATAATAACGATTCAGTAAGGTTATATCACATGAGTTATCAGGTTCTGGCACGTAAATGGCGACCACATCAATTTACTGATGTGGTAGGGCAGTCCCATGTATTAACAGCACTGGCCAACGCGCTTACACATAACCGTCTTCATCATGCCTATTTATTTAGTGGTACCCGGGGTGTGGGTAAAACGACAATTGCGCGTATTTTTGCCAAAGGATTGAACTGTGAGCAGGGAGTAACTGCAACACCTTGTGGTCAGTGTGATACTTGTCGTGAAATTGATGAAGGTCGTTTTGTTGATCTGTTAGAAATTGATGCGGCATCAAGAACGAAAGTTGAAGATACCCGCGAACTGCTTGATAACGTTCAGTATAAACCGGCCCGCGGTCGCTTTAAGGTCTATCTGATTGACGAAGTACATATGTTATCTCGTCATAGCTTCAATGCGCTGCTGAAAACCCTTGAAGAGCCACCGGAATACGTCAAATTTATTCTTGCAACGACTGATCCGCAAAAATTGCCGGTGACGATTTTATCCCGTTGCTTGCAATTCCATCTTAAGCATCTGGATAACACCCAGATCCAGACTCAGCTTGATAACGTATTAACTCAAGAACACGTTGAATTTGAACCGAAGGCGTTGAATCTGTTGGCGCGTGCGGCTGAAGGCAGTATGCGTGATGCATTGAGCCTGGCCGATCAAGCCATTGCGCTGGGTAATGGTCAGATAGATGCAGGTTCTGTCGCAGCGATGCTCGGTACCTTAAATACCGATCAAGCGTTATACCTGCTGGAATCTGTCGCTCAAGGTCATGCTAAACCTGCAATGGCGAGTCTGGAAGAGCTGGCGAATGTCGGCGTTGAGTGGGATAGCTTGCTGCGCGAGTTGGCTGCGCAATTACATCGGGTTGCGATGTATCAGGCATTACCGGCTGCGTTAGATCAAAGTGCCCCCGATGCTGATCGTATTGTTACCTTAAGTACGGCGATGTCTCCACAAGATGTACAGCTGTGCTATCAGATTGCCTTACAAGGCCGCCAGGATTTGGCTTTTGCCCCCGATGGCCGTACCGGATTAGAAATGGTATTGCTACGGATGTTAGCTTTCCGTCCGGTTGCAGGGCAGGGGATCATCCCCCAGGCTATTGCGGTACCGACAAGTGAGCCGACGGCTCCTGTAAACATGGCTTCTGTAAACACGGCTCCTGCAAACATCGCACCAGTGAATACCGCTCACTTGAATCAGGGGCTTGTACAACAACAGCAGGCTCCGCAGCAGCAGGTACCGCAGCAGGGTATACAGCGCGTCCAGGCATTGAAAGCGCAGATGAACTCACAGCCGCAACTACCGGTTCAGCCGGGCGAGCCGGATACGGCACCAGCCGCTTCTCAGCCGCTGATGACATCGCCAGAAATGGCACCGCCAGCTGAACCAATAGTTACTGCGCCGCAAACGGTACAGCCGGCCTCTCCGGTACATGATATGTCGACCGCATCACAGCAGCAATTATCACAACAGCAACCGCCGCAGCCTCAATCGGCGGCATCGGGTTTGCTGGCTGCGCGTAATAAATTACGCAGCCATACTAAACGCGGTAATGAAGAGCAATCGCCAAAAAAAAATGAATCGACGTTAGCTAAAAAAGTCGCAACGAATGTGTTAGATCGGATTGCAAATAAGCATTCTGGCTCACACTTACCGGCTTCAGGACATTCTGCTCCTGTCTCGGGAAACACTGCGATGCCAGCGTCGATGGCTTCATCTCAAGCAAACAATTTTTCTCAGGGCGAAAAGCCATTAGAAGAGGATGAGTATCGCTGGAAACCGATGCTGGCGGCAGAGCCTGAAGCGGTGAAGGTTGATGTGGCTCCTCGGTATATCAAGCAGGCATTAGAACACGAAAAAACACCAGAGATGGCGAAATTGCTTGTCAAGGAAGCGGCAAATCAGGATAGTTGGTCCGATTTAGTGACTAAGCTAGATGTAGGACGATTGGTCCAGCAGTTAGCGTTGAATTCAGCGTTTGAACAGAATGGCAATCAGGTTATTTTGTCTTTACGTCAGTCACAGGGACACCTTGATAGTCCAAAAGCCCGGGAGCAGTTAACTCAAGCACTGAATGAGTTGCTGGCGGTACCCGTAGAATTATCGATTGAGCTGAGTGAAAAGGGCCAATCGCCACTTGAATGGCGAGAAGCGCTTTATCAACAGAAGCTCAATCAGGCGAAACAGAGTTTACAGAGTGATCCAAATGTGAACTTTATCTGTCAGCGCTTTGCCGCTGTTTTAGATGAAGACAGCGTTAGGCCGTTATAAATTAACCAGACCAATAGAGAGAGAAAATATGTTTGGTAAAGGTGGTATGGGCAACATGATGAAGCAGGCGCAGCAAATGCAAGAGCGCATGCAGAAGATGCAAGAAGAAATTGCCAATATGGAAGTGACTGGTGAATCTGGTGCTGGCCTGGTAAAAGTAACGATTACGGGCAGCCACAGTGTTCGTCGTGTTGAGCTGGATGACAGCTTGATGGAAGATGACAAAGACATGTTGGAAGATTTGATTGCTGCTGCGTTTAACGACGCCGCTCGTCGTATCGAAGAAACTCAGAAAGAAAAAATGGCTGGTGTTACCGGTGGCATGAACTTGCCAGCGGGTTTTAAGATGCCATTTTAATCAATGCGCACCAGTCATTTACTGGAACAATTAATGGAGGCCTTACGTTGCTTGCCTGGGGTTGGCCCCAAGTCAGCGCAGCGGATGGCCTTCAATTTGTTGCAACGAAATCGTCAGGGGGGTCTGCAACTTGCGGATGCTCTTACCAGGGCGATGACGGAAATCGGTCACTGTAAAGATTGTCGTACTTTCACCGAAGACGACGTCTGTGCGCTTTGTGCCAATCCTCGACGTCAGGAAAACGGCCAGATCTGTGTTGTAGAAACGCCAGCAGATATTGTTGCTGTTGAGGCGACGGGACAGTTTTCGGGACGCTACTTTGTGCTAATGGGACACTTGTCGCCGTTAGACGGTATAGGCCCTTCAGATATCGGTTTAGATGTACTTGAGTTTCGTCTGCAAAAAGAACAGATAGCTGAGCTGATCCTGGCGACTAACCCGACAGTAGAAGGTGAAGCGACGGCACATTACATCGCGGAGCTATGTAATGAGTACGACGTGACTGCAACCCGAATTGCTCACGGTGTTCCGGTTGGTGGCGAATTAGAGTTGGTGGATGGCACCACGCTGTCTCACTCTATTGCAGGTCGCCACAAATTATATTAATACCGACTGCCGTATAAGTACCAATCATCAGAGCTACTCTGATGATTGGTATTTTTTTGTCTTAAATTCGTTGTAAAAGACGAAAAAAAAGGAGCTTTGGCTCCTTTTTCGTTATTTGGGTATATTACAGCGAATGAAGAATATTCGAGCCGTGAGTTAAGCTGGTTAATAGCATCGATTTTTCACTAAGCACATCAATACGGCGGCTCTGCTGGGCATCCATGCGGAATAATTTCTTCACAGTGGCTAAATGCTGCTTCTGGAAGTCTGCATTTTGGCCTGAAGTGATGTCTTTAAATTCAACGGGCTCTGTTAGCAAGTAACCACCACTGACATCCCACTTGCCTGATTCGGAAATATGCAGTGTCAGTGGTTCATCAGTGGCACTGAACAGTTTCATTAGGGTGATACGAGAGTAGGTTCTATTTGGCAGATAAACCACATTACTGGTTTGCTCAAAACGGCGTAGCATACCCATACCCAGAGGATCAAGCTGGGTCTCTTCGACTCGGCTAACTGTATTCGATTGCCATTCACGTGACATTAACAAACGCTCTTGCTTGTAATCGCTGGAGTAGTAGAGCCAAGTACTGAAAATGGCAGAGCAGACTAAAACAATAAACGGCCAGAAGCGTTTCAATCGCGCTGGTATTTGCATTGGTTTACGTTTTATCGACATAACTTGGAATTATCCTCTTGGCTTGTCAGCAAGCGAAGCGTGACGTTCTCATCAGGAACGGCAGTATCGTGAATGTAGTTGAGCCAAAGTTGATTATTTTGGCCGCCAGTTACAATAACTTCAACCGGGCGAACCTTATCTTGATGATACTCGAGATAAGTACGAACACAGCTTGAAATCATCGGCTGCCAATCTGAAAGTACAGGGCGACTTTTCGGTGTTAAGACTTTTACACCTTCTACTTCAAAAAGCGGTTCAAAAGCGGCTGATTTAGCCGGAAAGCCCATGTTTACCAGCAGTGGTAACAGGAACGCAACAACCAGAGCCAGCCATGCCCACGTCCCCATTTTCGCTGATAACTGAACGGGGTTGGTAGCACTCTTTTGCCCGCCTGAGCTGGCCGCTGTCTTTACATCATGTTGCAGCTGAACTTGCTCGGTGTCAGAGAACTCTGGTTGCGCTGTTGCCGTTGGCCGTTCATCGAGAGTATCTTGTGAAACCGTAACTGGTGTGTCTTGGCACTTTGTTACCATGGCGATCATTTGATAGCCACGTTTAGGTACGGTTTTAATGAATCCCGGAGATTTTGTTGAATCTTTCAGTGCTTTACGCAGAGTCGATATTGCTTGTGTCAGGCTGGAGTCGTCAACTTCAAAACCTTGTTCACGCCAGACGTATTCATGTAAGCGCGTTCGGGTAATGATCGCTCCCGGCTCTTCAATTAGCAGACTTAAGGCTCGGCTCTCATTGCTGCCAAGACGTGTCAGTGCATTATTTTCGTGTTGATCAATCAGGCTGTTGTCATAAGGGTCAAAAAGGAAGCGTTGCCCGATCAAGTGTTTGGTGGAGATTGTATGCATTTTTTGCCCCGGAGGTATAGTTCAGACATCTGTATACCATGTTTCGCTGAACATAATCTGAATGTAAAAAAATGAAAAAGCGAACTGAAAAAAGATAAAGGGTGTAAAAGCCGTTATTTTAGGTTGAAAACCTATCCAATGACCACATATCTGTAATGAGTAATACCCAAGTTACCTCAAGATGCAGGATTCAGAGTGATGCCAGCCAGTTCAATTCAAGGAAAATGTGCGAAGGAATGACTGGTCCTTTCGAGTGCATTTGACACAGAAGTGGGCTGGCTGGATCGCTCCCGAAGGGCGAGTTTTCCAGGCACTAATGTTGCGTTGCTGATTTTTGATGTAGAGCGACTATATCTGCAAATCAGCGCCTGACCTTAGCGCCTGGAAATTCTCGCTGAAACGAGCATCTTGAGGTAACTTGGGTATACGTAAAATGACTAGTTTTGGAGTTTAGATGAGCGAGCAAGAGTTACATAAAAATAAGGAAACCCGCGGTTTTCAATCGGAAGTGAAACAGCTTCTGCATCTTATGATTCACTCTTTATACTCGAATAAAGAGATTTTTTTACGTGAGTTGATTTCCAACGCATCAGATGCTGCCGATAAGCTTCGGTTCCGTGTACTTTCTCAACCTGATCTCTATGAAAATGACGCAGATATCGGTGTGAAATTGTCTTTCAATGCAGAGGCAGGCACGTTAACCATCAGTGATAATGGCATCGGTATGACTCGTGACGATGTGATCGAGCATTTGGGCACGATTGCAAAATCGGGTACGAAAGACTTCTTTGCCAAACTGAGTGAAGATCAGTCTAAAGAGTCACAGCTGATCGGCCAGTTTGGTGTCGGTTTTTATTCTGCATTTATTGTTGCTGATTCCGTTACCGTTAATACGCGTGCAGCGGGCGTCGCCGCCGATCAAGCCGTTAGCTGGCATTCGGCGGGTGAAGGTGATTACACGGTTGAAGATATAACTAAAACCGGCCGTGGCACCGATATCATTCTTCATCTTCGTGATGATGAAAAAGAATTTTTAGATGAACATCGTCTGCGCAGCATTATTGGTAAGTACTCTGATCACATTGGTATTCCTGTCCATATTCAGATCACTGAACATGATGAGGAAGGCAAGCCAACAGGTTCTAAGTGGGAACAGATCAATAAAGCTCAGGCATTGTGGACGCGTAATAAGTCAGATATCACTGACGAAGAATATAACGAGTTCTATAAGCATGTGTCTCATGATTTTGCCGAGCCGCTAAGCTGGAGCCACAACCGAGTTGAAGGCACCCAGGATTACACCAGCCTGCTTTATATCCCGTCTAAAGCACCGTGGGACATGAACAACCGAGATAGCAAGCATGGTCTTAAGCTGTATGTACAGCGTGTCTTCATTATGGATGACGCGCAGCAGTTTATGCCGGGCTATTTACGCTTCATGCGTGGCTTGATTGATTCCAATGATTTGCCGCTGAACGTATCCCGTGAAATTTTGCAGGATAACAAAGTGACTCAGGCGCTGCGTAAGGCATGTACTAAGCGTGCCCTGACGATGCTTGATCGCTTAGCGAAGAAAGATGAAGAGAAATACCAGACGCTCTGGACGGAATTTGGTCAGGCGTTAAAAGAAGGCCCGGCTGAAGATTTCTCTAACCGTGAAAAGATTGCCAACTTACTGCGTTTCAGCTCTACGCATAACGATACCGCCGAGCAAAATGTATCGTTGGCAGCGTATGTTGAACGCATGAAAGAAGGTCAGGATAAAATATATTTCCTGACGGCCGATAGCTTCACTGCGGCAAAGAACAGCCCTCACCTGGAACAATTCCGTTCGAAAGGCTTAGAAGTAATTCTAATGCACGATCGTATCGATGAGTGGTTGATGGGTCACCTGGCGGATTTCGACGGTAAGCCATTCCAGGCGATCACTAAAGCAGATCTTGATCTGTCTAAGTTTGAAAACGAAGAAGAAAAAGAGAAGCAAAAAGAAGTCGAAGATGAGTTCAAATCTGTTGTTGAGCGCACGAAAGGTTACTTGGGCGAGCGCGTTAAAGATGTGCGCACCACGTTTAAGTTACACGACACACCGGCTGTTGTGGTGACTGATGAGAACGAGATGGGCACACAAATGGCGAAATTACTGGCGGCGGCTGGCCACGATGCGCCTGAAGTTCAGTACATTTTTGAATTGAACCCGGAGCACGCACTGGTGAAGCAAATGGCAGACGAAGCAGATGAAGAAACCTTCGGACGCTGGGTTGAGCTACTGCTGGGTCAGGCAATGCTGGCTGAACGAGGTTCAATGGAAGATCCATCACAGTTTGTTGCTGCTGTGAACAAGCTTCTGACTAAGGTCTAATCGCTTCTTCTCGCGGCATCAAATAGTATCCTGATAAAGCATGTAATCAAGCCCGGTCACGGTACCGGGCTTGCGACTGCTGGCTAATCAGTGTATTTTGCATGTTTTTTGAGAACCAACGGTTTTTGATAAATCCAGCTTATTTTTGAAAGGGGATCACGATGCGCATCATTCTTCTGGGCGCTCCAGGTGCAGGTAAAGGAACTCAGGCACAATTCATCATGGAGAAATTGGGTATTCCTCAAATTTCTACCGGTGACATGTTACGTGCAGCGATCAAAGCAGGTACTGAGCTAGGTAAACAAGCAAAATCAGTCATCGATGCTGGTCAGTTGGTGTCTGACGATATCATTCTTGGTTTGGTTAAAGAGCGTATTGCCCAAGACGATTGTGCAAAAGGTTTTCTACTAGATGGTTTCCCTCGCACTATTCCTCAGGCTGATGGCCTGAAAGAAAATGGCGTTGCTGTTGATTACGTTATCGAATTTGATGTAGCTGACGAAGTTATCGTTGAGCGCATGGCGGGCCGTCGTGCTCACCTGGCATCTGGTCGTACTTACCACGTTGTTTACAACCCGCCGAAGGTTGAAGGTAAAGATGACGAAACAGGTGAAGATCTTGTTGTTCGTGAAGACGATAAAGCTGAAACAGTGCTTGCACGTCTAGGCGTTTACCATGAGCAAACAGCCCCGCTGATCGCTTACTACGGTAAAGAAGCTGAAGCTGGCAATACCAAGTACATCAAAATCGATGGTACTCAGGACGTTGCAGCAGTCAGTGCCGAGCTAGAAAAAGAACTGGCTTAATTAATTATTGATAGTTTCTATCAATAAGAAAAAGCGGGCGATACCAATGGTATCGCCCGTTTTTTTATGCCATGTAATTACCGAATAAATATATCCCGATTGGTATAATTAACAGATTAGTGTCAATCGCTTAGTGGTAAAATAAGTTTTTTCAGATTAGTACAAGTGCTCAGTAGGTGGGAATGAATAATAATCAATATGGTGTGCTACTCGTAAATTTAGGCACCCCAGACGAAGCAACACCTTCCGCGGTCAAACGTTTTTTATCTGAATTTTTACATGATCAACGTGTTGTCGATATGAGCAGTTGGCTATGGTACCCAATTTTACATGGCGTGATCTTGCCTATTCGCGCGCCTAAAGTCGCTAAATTATACCAATCAGTTTGGATGGACGAGGGTTCACCGCTGATGGTTTATTCCCGTCGTCAGCAACAACAATTAGCTCAACGTCTTGATGTTCCGGTTGCATTGGGAATGACGTATGGCCAGCCAGATATTAAATCGGGTCTGCACGAGCTGAAACGGCAGGGGTGTGAAAAAGTACTGGTTTTACCGCTATACCCCCAATACTCGCAAACGACGACGGCGGCGGTGTTTGACAAAGTCGCCAGGGTACTGAAAGAGCTGCCCGATATTCCAGAACTTCGCTTTGTTAACCATTACTTTGACCATCCGAATTACATTGATGCGTTGGCGAAATCAGTCAATGAATTGTGGGCAGAAAAAGGTGAGCCAGACTACCTGCTCTGCTCTTATCACGGCATTCCGAAGCGTTATGCCGATAATGGCGACCCTTATCCGGCGCACTGTAACGGTACCACGGCGAAGCTGGCTGAAAAGTTAGCACTGAGCCGTGAAAAGATGAGCATGAGCTATCAGTCGATCTTTGGTCGTGAAGAATGGCTACAGCCATATACTGAACCAACCATTAAAGAACTGGCAGAGAAAGGAATTAAAAGGTTAGATGTAATGTGTCCGGCGTTCTCTGTCGATTGCTTAGAAACATTAGAAGAAATTGCCGAGCAGTGTAAAGAAACATTCATCGAGGCAGGCGGCGAAGAGTTTAATTTAATTCCGTGCCTGAATGATAGTCCGGCACATATCGACATGATGGCCAGTTTAGTCGTACAGCATAGCCAGGGTTGGTAGCTGCACCTTGAGGTGGTTTAGGTATTGACAGTATAAAAAAGTTTCCTGTTGAAGCGAGAAAGCTCTCACAAACTGTGAGAGCTTTTCCTTTTTTGTTCTATATTGTGTGATAGAATCCGCAAAAATTCACAACCGACAGCTCATTCTCATGAAATTTCCAGGTCAACGAAAATCAAAGCATTACTTTCCTGTACATGCGCGTGATCCACTTCTTAGTCAAACTAAACCAGAAAAGCGTCTGACACGGGCCCATGTGGTGGGTATTGATCAGACATTGGTTGATATTGAAGCGTATGTGGATGATGAATTCCTGGAGCGCTATGAGCTGAGTAAAGGCCACTCATTGGTCATTACAGATGATAAAGCGGAAGCACTTTATCAAGAGTTAAAAGAAAACGATTTGATCACCCACGAGTTTGCGGGTGGCACGATTGGTAACACTTTGCATAACTACTCTGTGCTGGCTGATGATAAATCGGTGCTGTTAGGTGTCATGAGTAAAGATATTGAAATCGGTAGCTATGCGTACCGCTATCTTTGCAACACCTCAAGCCGTATGGATATGAATCACCTGCAGGCTGTTGAAGGGCCTATCGGCCGATGTTTTGCTCTGATTTCTAAAGACGGTGAGCGTACCTTCGCGATCAATGAAGGCCGCATGAACCAACTGCATCCTGATAATATCTCGGAAGATATTTTCAAACGTGCGTCGGCGCTGGTACTAACGGCTTATCTGGTGCGCTGTAAAGATGGCGACCCGATGCCTGATGCGACCATGCGTGCTATTGAATACGCAAAAAAATACGATGTACCGGTTGTTCTGACATTGGGAACCAAGTTCGTGATTGCTGACGATCCACAGTGGTGGCGTGATTTCTTACGCGATCATGTTACTGTCGTTGCGATGAATGAAGATGAAGCAGAAGCACTGACGGGTGAGTCAGATCCATTGCTCGCTTCTGATAAAACGCTGGAATGGGTTGATTTAGTACTGTGTACGGCGGGTCCTATTGGTTTATATACTGCAGGTTATACCGAGGATGCAGCAAAGCGAGAAACGAGCTTGCCGCTGCTGCCTGGAGATATTCCTGAGTTTAACCGCTATGAGTTCAGCCGCCCGATGCTGAAATCCGGCTGTGAGAGTCCAATCAAGGTGTACTCACACATTGCACCATACATGGGTGGTCCGGAGCGTATTAAGAATACCAATGGTGCCGGTGATGGCGCACTGTCTGCTGTTCTACATGATATGTCGGCAAACCGTTATCACAAAGACAATGTGCCGAATTCAAGTAAGCACCAGCAGAACTTCCTGACCTATTCATCGTTTTCACAAGTGTGTCTGTACGCAAACCGTGTGAGCTATGAAGTACTGGCTCAGCACTCACCGCGTTTATCTCGTGGTTTACCAGAGCGTGAAGATAGTCTGGAAGAAGCATACTGGGAACGGTAAGAAGAGCGGCGCTAGGAAAAGAAGGCCCTCGGCCCTAGGAAAAGCCACTTATTACCTCAAATAAAAAAACCGCCGAAGATGGCGGTTTTTTTATTCAAGATTGCGAATTTCTTTTATCGAAACTCGCTCCTCGTCACTCTAATCTACTGTTAATAAGCTTCGTTGTGCACGGCTGCAATGGCGCGGCCTGATGGATCTGCACTGTTTTTAAAGCTCTCATCCCACTCTATTGCTTTAGCGCTTGAGCATGCGATAGACGGGCCGCCAGGCACACACTTCGCCGCATCTTCCAGAGGGAAAAGCTCTTCGAAGATTTCACGGTACGAATAACCCTCTTTCGTGGTTGGCGTATTGTACGGGAAGCGGAATTTGGCTGTTTCTAGCTGCTTATCCGTGACTTTTGCTTCTGCCACTTCTTTTAGCGTATCAATCCAGTTGTAGCCAACGCCATCAGAGAACTGCTCTTTTTGACGCCATGCAACAGATTCTGGCAGGTAATGTCCGAAACATTCACGGATGATGTGTTTCTCCATTTTGCCATTGCCGCACATTTTATCTTCAGGCTTCAGACGCATTGCGACATCAAGGAACTCTTTATCCAGGAATGGTACACGCGCTTCAATTCCCCAGGCAGCCATAGACTTGTTGGCACGTGCACAGTCAAACATATTCAGCGCAAGGAGTTTACGCACCGTCTCTTCGTGGAATTCTCTGGCGTTCGGCGCTTTGTGGAAGTACAGATAACCGCCAAATACTTCATCAGCCCCTTCTCCAGAAAGTACCATCTTGATACCCATTGCACGGATCTTACGCGCCATCAGGTACATTGGCGTTGAGGCGCGAATGGTGGTTACGTCGTAGGTTTCGATGTGGTAGATCACGTCACGAATCGCATCCAGGCCTTCCTGAACGGTGTAGGTCAGTTCATGGTGAACCGTACCTATGCTATCCGCCACGACTTTGGCGGCTTTCAGATCCGGTGCGTCTTCAAGACCAATGGCAAATGAGTGCAGGGTAGGCCACCAGGCCTGTGACTGTTCATCATCTTCAATACGGCGCGCCGCAAATTTCTTGGTGATAGCAGAGATCACAGAAGAATCTAAACCACCTGATAATAGAACACCGTAAGGTACATCGGTCATTAACTGGCGTTTAATTGCACTTTCTAATGCGTTTATCAGTGCTACTTTGTCTGTTTTTGCATTAGCAACGGCATCATATTCCATCCAGTCACGCTTGTAGTAACGCACTGGTTCGCCTTTTTTACTCCACAGGAAGTGGCCAGGAGGAAATTCAGTGATGGTTTTACAAACCGGTACTAAGGCTTTCATTTCAGAGGCGATATAGTAGTTACCGTGCTCATCGTAGCCTTGATACAGTGGGATGATACCAATATGGTCACGACCAATCAGGTAAGCATCTTCCTCAGCATCATAAAGAATAAAAGCAAAGATACCGTTCAGATAATCGAGTAGTTCAGGACCTTTTTCTTTATAAAGCGCAAGAATGATTTCGCAATCTGACTCAGTTTGGAATGGGTAATCCGGTGCAAATTCGGCACTTAGCTCTTTGTGGTTGTAGATTTCACCATTAACCGCCAAAGCGTGGGTTTTGTCTTGGTTGTAAAGTGGTTGCTCACCGCTATTCAGATCAACGATAGCAAGACGCTCGTGGACTAAAATCGCTTTATCTGATGAATAGATACCGGACCAGTCGGGGCCGCGGTGACGCATTTTTTTTGACATTTCCAGTGCTGTTGCACGCAGTGCTGCTGGATCACTTTTAATGTCTAAGATACCGAATACTGAACACATATTTTTCCACTCCAACCTTAATATCTTTGGTGCTATCCCTAATTCTTTCGGGGGAGTTGAGCCTTTAGTGACTAGTTTCTAGTTTCTAGTCACTCGCTTTATCCCCTTACTTGCTTGTTTGTTAAAATTGCGTATTCGGTAAGTAAATGCAATAAAAAACCTTCAATCAATTAAAGAAAAGTGCCGCTAGTGAATTCTATTTGGTTATTTTGCCTTTTTCCGAATGAGATCTAATCGCGGTCGGTTTTTAACCGAAAAAACAAACGGCAGCCGAGGTTGCCGTTGTTTTCATAAACCCCCTCAAGATGCTAAATCTCGCATCTCAAGCTGGTTTGGGTATGCAAGATGTATGGAAGAAGGGAATTAAATTTGCTTGATGTCTGGTGCTAAACTCTCACAAACGTGGCGGGCAAAGCCGCTTCCGGCTTCGTTATAGATATTAAAAGCCGCATCAACCCCCAGCTCATATAGCAGCTCTTCATCATCGTCGTATTTGGCGATGGCGGCAATTTTACCTTTATAATCGCGCAGGTGAATTTGCTCCAGGGCAAAGGTGTTGGCCTGGCTGTGTGGCATGGCAAGTAAGATCAATTTGATACGGTGATCAGCCATAACTCGAGCCCAGAAATCTGAGTCGGTTGCATCACCATGGATCACGTTACGACCTTCAGCTCTGTGGCTTTCGACAGAGTCTTCGCGAGTATCGATACCAATCACCTGTTTCCCATAACGCTGTACCAGTTCGTCATAGGCACCGCTGCCTATCCGTCCCATGCCTAAAATTAAAACTTTGGCATGACCCAGGTCAATCAGCTTGTCACTGGCATTGAGCTTTGCCGGTTCATATTCTTTTAGCCATTTCGCTGCTTCAGTGTAGAGCTTGTGGCCCATACTGTTGAGCGGGGCGGCAATTAAAAAGGAGAGTGAGACCGCAATGGCAATCGCAACCAAAAAACTGCCGGGCAGCCAGCCTAGCTTATAGGCCATTCCACCGACGATCAGACCGAACTCACTGTAGTTAAACAGGGTGAGTGTGCCGAGCAATGAGGTGCGGACACGATAACGGCTCAGGCTGAAAATAAGATAATAAAGGATCCCTTTAATCGGGAGCAGTAAAAGCAGCACAATCGCCATTAAGAAGCCGTCGAAGGTGGGTTCTTCTGCTAATCCAATGTTGAGGAAGAAGCAGACCAGCAGCAGCTCTTTCAGATTAAAGAGAGTCTTGGACATCTCAGAGGCTTTGGGGTGTGCGGCCAGCATCATGCCGAGAATGAGGGCGCCAAGATCGGCCTTGATGCCAACCAGCTCAAATAGGCCAGCCCCGACGACCAAAGCCAGGAAGGTGGCATACAGAACCAGCATTTCGCCGTGTCCCGCTTTGTCAAGAATCCTGAACAATAATGGTCGCAGTAGCGGCAGGGCAAACAGACCTAATGCGGTAATATCCGGTATTTTTCCCATTGAGACAGTCAGGAAGACAACGGCAAAGATATCCTGCATGACCAGAATACCGATTGCTAAGGTACCGTAGGTGGCGTTAAGTTCACCTTTCTCTTGTAGGGCTTTAATGGCAAAGACAGTACTGGAAAAAGACAAGGCAAAGCCGAGCAGAACAAGTTGCGCGATGTCCAGCTCCGTGAGCATACCAAGGCCAAGTTGTTTTAAACCGAGCAGTGACAAGGTGAACAGGGCGGTTGAAAGCAGATTGTGAAGCGTCGCACCTCCCCATATTTCTTTAGCCAGCAGGGTTTTAACGTCTAATTTCAGACCGATGCTAAACAGTAAAAGAGTGACACCCAGATCTGCCAACGTTGTGAGGGTTTCGGTTGAATGAAAGCCGGCACTATTGAGGGCAAACCCTGCAAGCAGGAAACCCACTAAAGGGGGGAGTTTACATTGCAACGCGATGAAGCCAGCTAGAAAAGCGGCAATGAGGAAGACGAGTTCCATGGTAAGTGACAGGCCTTGGTGAGCAAAACTGGCCTTCAATATAGCACAAGGGGGATGTGTCTGTATGACCCATCCCCCGAGAAAGTGTTACGAATTAAGCTGCTACAGTAGAACTTGTTGCTCTGAATTAGTCATCAAGCATACGCTGCAGTAATACACCATTTAACATCGCACGTTTGATCATCGAAAAAGCGCCAATGGTTGGCTGACCATAAAGTTCTGATGCGACAATGGGCAGATCTTTGTGGAACGTGGAAAGAGACTGGGTTTCGACACAACGTCGAATAGCCGGGAAAACAATGTCTTGTGCCAAGGTAATATTACCCGCCAAAACAATTTTTTGTGGATTAAATAAGTTGATGGTCATTGCCAGCGCTTTACCCAACTGGTTGCCCACTTTAATTAATGCCTGGGTGGCCAGTTCGTCACCTTTGTTAGCGGCTTCGCAAATCGCGGGCATAGTGAGATCTTCTAATGCCTGCAAGCTGCTCGGGTAGCCTTGATCAAGTAACTGCTGTACGTGATAAATAACGGCCGGATCTGCGGCGACAGTTTCGAGACAACCGAAGTTTCCGCATTGGCATTTATCACCAAGAGGATCAATCTGGATATGACCAATTTCACCTACATTACGGTTATAGCCCAGGAATACCTGACCATTAACAATAATGCCGGCGCCTGTACCATGGTGCATACTGACTAAAATCGAGTCTTTGCAATCACGGCTGGAGCCAAAATAGTGCTCGGCCAGAGCCAGGCCACGGATATCGTTGCCGACAAAACAAGACACACCAAATTTGTCTCGGATAATATCCGCCAGCGGGAAGTTATCAACTTCAATATTTGGCATGTACTCGATAATCCCTTTTTCAGGATCAATCAGACCTGGCAGGGTAATACCGAATGCGACCAGTTCTCTTATTACACTCTGATTATCGGAGATAAATTGACGAATGTGGCCAAGTAAACCATCGGTCAGTTCTTGCTGGTTAGAATAGCTAAATTGATCTTCAGCACCTGCAATATATTTTCCGCTCAGATCATAAAGGGTTATTTCGATGTAATTACGTCCAAGGCGGATCGCAATTGAATGAAAAGGCGCTGACTCCGTTGTCAGCGATATGGCACGTCTACCACCGGTAGATGCTTGCTGCGCGACTTCTTTTATTAAGCCGTGCTCAAGCAATTGGCGGGTAATTTTAGTAACACTTGCCGGAGCAAGATGACTCACGTCTGCAACCTGAATCCGTGAAATAGGGCCTTGCAAGTCTATTAGTCTGTAAACAGCAGCACTGTTAAGCTGCTTAACCAGATCTACATTACCAATTTGTCCGCCTGTCATAGTTAGTTCTGCTCGTATTCACCGTTAACAACAGTCGCCTGAACGTTATAATCACGATCAAAAATAGCCAGGTTTGCAACCATGCCTTTTTTGATGGCACCCAGTTTATTATCAACACTAATTGCCCGTGCTGGATAAAGGGTAGCCATGCGAATCGCTTCGTCCAGGGCGATACCTGCATGCTCGACACTGTTTTGAACCGCTTCAATCATGGTAAGTGCCGAGCCACCAAGTGTGCCATTTTCGTCAACACACTTGCCATCCCGATAATATACTTTCTTACCGACAAAAATAAAGTGATCCATGTCTGCTCCTGCAGGTGCAGTTGCATCAGTCACTAAAACAAGTTTTTCGCCTTTCATGCGATGTGCCATGCGAATATTTGCATAATCAACGTGGAATCCATCAGCAATAATGCCGGCATAGACATCTGGCGTGTCATAGATTGCGCCAACCATCCCCGGTTCACGGCCGGCGATAGGTGTCATGGCATTGAACAGGTGAGTCGCAAAGCTGATACCCGCCGCAAAACCTTTACGTGCTTCTTTATAGGATGCATTGGTATGCCCTGCTGAAACAACAACACCGGCTTCAACCAGTTGTTCGATATGCTCCTGAGCGTTTTGTTCAGGGGCAAGAGTTACTTTGGTGACGATATCTGCGTTCTCGCAGATGGTTTTGATCATTGCATCATCTGAACGACGGATGTGGTCAACGCTGTGAATACCTTTTTTCATCACATTCAGGTAAGGACCTTCAAGGTGCAAACCCAGTGAATGGTTCTGATACCTGCTGTGATATTCGCGAGCTGCGGTGATCACAGCTTTCATATCTTCATCAGAAGAGGTGATCAGAGTCGGCAGGAAGCTTGTGCAACCAGACTTCAGGTTGGCACGGTGCATGGTATGAATGGTGTCAGCATTGATTTTGTCATTCAGCATCACCCCACCGCAACCATTTAGCTGCAGGTCGATGAAACCAGGGGTCAGGTTAGCCCCTTCAAGATCAACGGATTTGATATCATTTGGCAGCTCAGCTACCGGGCAAACAGCGTGAATGTTCACGCCATCAATTATGACGGCGTGGTTATTCAGCACATCGCTACCGGTAAAAATACGACAATTGGTAAGCGCGTACATGAACATTTCCTTTTATGTTAAAGGTTATTGTAACGATTCACCTTCTTGCTATTTCGTTTAATAGCAAGAAGGTGATCATTTATAGTTAAAGGTGTTTAATATTTTGTGCTTCCAGTTCCTGAAAGTATTTTACGGTTTTTACTTTCAGTTCCTGGGTGGCTGGTTCATCACATACAACCAGTGATTTAGGGTGCAGTTGCAGTGCCGAAACCGTCCACAGGTGGTTTACTGAGCCTTCAACAGCCGCCTCAAGAGCTTGTGCTTTGTTATGGCCAGTCACCAAAATCATGATTTCAGCAGAATCAAGCAGGGTACCGACACCAATAGTCAGTGCGTATTTCGGAACCTGATTGATGTCACCATCAAAGAAACGAGAGTTCGCGATGCGGGTATCTTGCGTCAGCGTTTTGATACGAGTACGAGAGGATAATGAAGACGCTGGCTCATTAAATGCGATGTGGCCATCGTTGCCGACACCGCCCATGAACAGGTTGACTCTACCGTAAGATTTAATTTTATCTTCATAACGCTGACATTCAGTTTCGTGATCTTCTGCGTTACCATTCAGGAGATTGATATTTTCGTCTTGAATATCAATGTGATTGAAAAAGTTGTTATACATGAAGCTACGATAAGATTCCGGATGATCGGCTGGAATGCCGATATATTCGTCCATATTGAAAGTCACAACATGCTTGAAACTTACTTCACCAGCTTCATAAAGCTCAATAAGACGCTTGTATGTCGTTAAAGGAGTGCCACCGGTAGGTAAACCAAGTACAAAAGGACGTTCTGCCGTTGGTTCAAATTTGTTAATACGATCAGCAATATAGCGAGCAGACCATAAACCTACATCTTTCGCGTTAATAAGTGGGATTAGTCTCACGGTGACACCTCATTCAAGATAGATAAAACAAAATAATTGTAGTGGCATAGCGCCTTTGTTTCGAATCATAAAATAAGTTTTATGATCGGGCTAGCAAAATCGCCTGGATCTTGCTCCAGCAGGTGACTAAGATCACAAATGACGACGTTTTAATTTGCGGTGCGAAATAAACTTCTTACACTGATGATGACTTTATCAAATAGCCGAAGTAAGTTATCTGATAACCAAATCTAAGAGAACCAATTAGGGGGAACTAACGGTGAATATTCTTGGGTATTTTCAAAAAGTAGGTAAAGCATTGATGGTGCCGGTCGCCACTCTGCCTGCCGCTGCAATTTTAATGGGTATTGGTTACTGGATTGATCCGAATGGCTGGGGTGCAAACAGTGCGCTTGCTGCTTTTCTAATCAAGGCTGGTGGTGCAATTATTGAAAACATGTCTGTACTGTTCGCCGTCGGTGTAGCGTATGGTATGTCTAAAGATAAGGATGGTGCAGCTGCCCTATCTGGTTTTGTTGGTTACCTGGTAGTTACAACACTTCTTGCGCCTGGTGCGGTGGCGCAGATCCAAGGTATCGACGCAAGTGCTGTTCCTGCGGCATTTGGTAAGATTGAAAACCAGTTTGTCGGTATCCTTGTCGGTATTGTTTCTGCTGAAATCTACAACCGTTACTCGGCGGTTGAACTGCACAAAGCACTGGCGTTCTTCTCTGGTAAGCGTCTGGTCCCTATTCTGACATCTGTTGCCGGTATCTTTATTGCTTTTGTTCTAATGTATGTTTGGCCTGCAATCTTCAATAGCCTGGTATCTTTCGGTGAAGGTATTCAGGGGCTGGGTGAAGCAGGTGCGGGTATCTACGCATTCTTCAACCGTTTGTTAATTCCTGTTGGTTTGCACCACGCACTGAACTCTGTATTCTGGTTTGATGTGGCTGGTATTAACGACCTGCCAAACTTCCTGGGTGGCGCGAAGTCAATTGCTGACGGTGTTGCAACTCCGGGTGTTACCGGTATCTACATGGGTGGTTTCTTCCCAATTATGATGTTCGGTCTGCCAGGTGCTGCGCTTGCGATGTACCACACGTCTAAGGCGAAGAACAAAGAAAAAGTCGCCTCTATCATGATCGCCGCTGGTTTCGCATCATTCTTCACTGGTGTGACTGAGCCGCTAGAATTTGCCTTCATGTTCCTAGCACCAGGTCTATATGTCATTCACGCAGCACTGACTGGTCTGTCTGTATACATCGCAGCTTCAATGCAGTGGATTTCAGGCTTTGGTTTCTCTGCGGGTTTCGTTGATATGTTCCTGCAGTCACAGAACCCACTAGCTACTAACTGGTACATGCTGATTGTTCAGGGTCTGGTATTCTTCGGCCTATACTACGCAATCTTCCGCACTGTCATCATTAAGTTCAACTTAAAGACTCCAGGTCGTGAAGATGACGATGTTGAAGAAAGCGGTATTACCGGTTCAAAAGAAACTGGTGAACTGGCTAAGCAATACCTGAAAGCTCTTGGCGGCCACGGCAACCTTGAAAACATCGATGCTTGTATCACGCGTCTACGTCTTACTCTGAAAGATAGCAGCCTTGCTAATGAGAAGACTCTGAAAGCGTTAGGTGCAATGGGTGTGGTTAAACTAGGTTCAAACAACCTGCAGGTTATCCTCGGCCCACTAGCAGAAATCGTCGCTGGCGAAATGAAAAAAATCCCGGCATCAGAAGACCTGTCTTCTGTAAAACTTCCTTAATTACTCGGTTTTTATAGTAATTGAAGAGTTAGTAACAATGTAATAGCTGGCTCCCGATTGGGAGCCAGTTTCTTAATAGGCTTATACCAATTCCATTAATTATCTGATCAATTCAGCGAGAGTTAAAATGCTTTTAGACAAGGCAATAAATTGAAAATCTAGTGGCTCTAAATTGAGATTTATTAACGTAGTATAAAAGCATTTTAAACTCGCCCAAAGGGAACACCACTGAAAGCCCATTTCGGTGTCTAGCGATTTCAAAAGAGAACCACTCTTCTATCAATCGCTATCCTTGAACTTGACTCCCAGTGGTGTTCTGAATGGTTAGATAATTAATGGATTTGGTATTACCCATGAGCTTATCAAGAAGCTGCTGTTGTAGTTTCAACCTTCAAATTTTCGTAATTTTAAGGTGTTGGTTTTTTCATCTTTGATGGTGAAGTCCTGAGTGGAATGTTGTTGCTTGGCACCTAATTTGGGGCCATAAAAAAAATTGGATGTACTTAACCCCGCTTTTGCGGGGTTTTTTTATACATATCGATAAACAATGCATACTATTTGTTGAGTAGTGACCCATATTTATGGATCATAGTGAGTTCTAAAATCCTGTAAGCACACGAGGTCTAATTGATGAGTGATTCTGAAGCTCGTCCAACTAACTTTATCCGCCAGATTATTGATGCGGATTTAGCAAGTGGCAAACATACAAGCGTACATACCCGATTCCCGCCGGAGCCCAATGGTTACCTGCATATCGGTCATGCTAAATCAATTTGTTTGAACTTCGGTATTGCTCAGGACTATCAGGGACAATGTAATCTTCGTTTTGATGATACTAACCCTGAGAAAGAAGACATCGAATACGTTGAGTCTATTAAGAACGATGTTAACTGGTTGGGCTTTGAATGGAGCGGTGAGATTTGTTACTCATCAAACTATTTCGACAAGCTATACGGGTTTGCTATTGAATTAATTAATAAAGGCTTAGCGTATGTTGATGAGCTAAGTCCCGAGCAAATGCGTGAGTACCGTGGCAACTTGACCGAGCCTGGTAAAAATAGTCCATACCGCGATCGTAGCGTAGAAGAAAACCTTCAGCAGTTCGAAAAGATGAAGAACGGCGAAATCGAAGAAGGTAAAATGTGTCTTCGTGCGAAAATCGATATGGCATCACCGTTTATGGTCATGCGTGATCCGGTTATCTACCGAGTGCGTTTTGCCGACCACCACCAGACCGGTGACAAGTGGTGCATTTACCCAATGTACGACTTCACGCACTGTATTTCAGATGCGCTAGAAGGTATTACGCACTCTATCTGTACGCTGGAGTTCCAAGATAACCGTCGTCTGTACGACTGGGTATTGGAAAACATCACAATCGAATGCCTGCCACATCAGTACGAGTTCAGCCGCCTGAACCTTGAGTACACGGTAATGTCAAAACGCAAACTGAACCAGTTGGTGACGGATAACCTGGTTTCAGGTTGGAATGATCCTCGTATGCCAACAATTTCTGGCCTGCGTCGTCGTGGTTTCACGTCTGCTTCAATTCGCGAGTTCTGTAAGCGAATCGGTGTAACGAAGCAAGAAAATACCATTGAAATGGGTTCATTAGAATCTTGTATTCGTGACGATCTGAACGAGAATGCACCACGTGCAATGGCTGTTCTTGATCCTGTGAAGGTTGTGATTGAAAACTTCACCTGCGATGCTGAAATATTAACGGTAAGCAATCACCCAAACCAGCCAGAAATGGGCACGCGTGAAGTCCCTTTCACTCGTGAAGTTTGGATTGAGCGTGAAGATTTCCGCGAAGAAGCGAACAAGAAGTACAAGCGTCTGGTACTAGGTAAAGAAGTGCGTTTACGTGGCGCCTATGTGATTAAAGCTGAGCGTATTGAAAAAGATGCGGAAGGTAACATCACTACCATTTTCTGTACGTACGATAACGAAACATTGGGCCAAAACCCAACTGACGGTCGTAAAGTGAAAGGTGTTATTCATTGGGTATCTGCAGATGCAGGTGTTCCAGCTGAAATTCGTCTATATGATCGCCTGTTTACAGTACCAAACCCTGCGGCAGAAGATGACTTTGTCTCTGTTATCAACCCTGAGTCACTCACCGTGATGAAAGGTTTTGTTGAGCCGAGCCTTAAGACTGCGGAAGCTGAAAAAGCTATCCAGTTTGAACGTATTGGCTATTTCTGTGCTGATAACAAAGATTCTTCAGCTGAGAATCTTGTATTCAACCGTACAGTAGGTCTTCGTGATACTTGGGCTAAGATTGGCGACTAAAGCCGGTTATAAATGACCAAATAAAAAACCAGCCAATAATTGGCTGGTTTTTTTTGATGAGCAGTCAGGCTAGCAGTGAGAGCCTTGTTTGCAGAAGATCTTATTTGCCGTTATGCAGGCTTGGATCTTCATTACAATCACCGCCCATGCAGTTACCATACAGATATAGGCTATGGTTAGTCAGACGTACATTGAAACTAGCGGCAATTTCTTTTTGACGTTGTTCGATAATTTCATCTGAAAACTCAATAACTTTGCCACAATCCAGACAAACCAGGTGGTCGTGATGATGTTGAGTCGCTAGTTCGAAAACAGATTTGCCGCCTTCGAAGTGGTGGCGCGTGACAATGCCCGCATCATCAAATTGGTTTAATACGCGGTAAACCGTCGCCAAGCCAATTTCTTCACCAATATCGATCAATTTCTTATACAAATCTTCAGCACTAATGTGTTGGCAGTCAGGTTGCTGCAGCACTTCCAGGATCTTAAGACGAGGAAGTGTAACTTTTAAGCCTGCTTGCTTAAGCGCTTGATTATTATCTGACATCCGAGTTTCCTATTGGCTATCCGCAAAACAAGCTGAGATAGTCTTTCTCATATCTGTTCATTATAAGTGACGACAGGGTAACAATAAACCTTAAAAAGAAATGAATCCATGAGATATGTAACTTTTCTTTAGTTTATGAAAATGTTGGGTATTTGTATGTATTTGTCATCGATGTGCATAGATAAGTGGTCTAACAGGTGAAACGGGGACGGTATTTACGAAAAAAATACAGTATCGCCAGGAGGAAGAACATGGGAATGGAGGAGTAGATTTGGAGGATGAGGCAAAATATCTGGTTGAGAAGTAGAAAAAACGCGCCTGTTTGGCGCGTTTCATTATATTTTGCAGACGATTGGTATAAATCGGCTTGCGTATTAGTCAGCTAATTCAGCAAGGCACATTTCTTCGTAAATCTGCTTAACCCACTTATCAACGCGCTCTTCAGTTAGCTCTGGCTGGCGATCTTCATCAATACATAGACCGATAAAGGTCTTGTCATCAACTAGAGCTTTAGATGCTTCAAATTCAAAGCCATCAGTAGGGAAGTGGCCAACAATCGTTCCGCCGCGCGCTTCAACGATATCACGAACGGTACCCATGGCATCACAGAAGTACTCTGCGTAATCTTCCTGATCACCACAACCAAAAATAGCGACAAGCTTGGTCGAGAAATCAATACCTTCAAGCTCAGGGAAGAAGTCATCCCAATCACATTGTGCTTCACCGTAGTACCACGTTGGGATACCCAGAAGCAGAAGATCAAAATTATCGATATCTTCTTTGCTGCTTTTCGCGATATCTTTTACTTCAACAAGGCTTTTGCCTAGTTGTTTCTGAATCATTTTCGCGACAGCTTCGGTATTACCTGTGTCGCTACCAAAGAAGATTCCTACACTCGCCATAGTAGAGATTACCCGTATATTAATTATTGGACGTTATTATACCGATCTCACTAATTAAGTGAACAACTCAGAGTTGCATCAATCGTTTGATCGCGAGTTAAATTGTTGAAGACATAGCTATTGCATGTTGAAACAATTTCGGTATGTACGATTTGTGTCAGTCAGATTAGGGTTGCCCCCAGATTTTCAAAGATAATTACTGCAGATCGCGATTATCTGGTCATCAAAACTTAGCTCAGGCCTGCACCTTCCCAGCTAAGCTGGATCAGACCTTTAGTGATAAAGCCAGCACAGCCTAGAAATAGCACCAACCAAACAACCTTACGACCGAATGGTGGGACGTTACCTTGTTTCAATACATCTTTGATGGCCATACCGATAAAGAAGAATATTGCGGCAAATAACAAATCTAGCCCGATAGACTCAAGCAAATCCATGTATTCATATAGCATACTCTCTCCTTACAATATCCGAGCCTGATGCGGACTATAACATGACACTTGCTCACTGCTATACCCAAGTAACCTCAAGATGCTCGTTTCAGCGAGAATTTCCGGGCACTAAGGTCAGGCGCTGATTTGCAGATATAGTCGCTCTACATCAAAAATCAGCAACGCAACATTAGTGCTTGGAAAACTCGCCCTTCGGGAGTGATCCAGCCAGCCCACTTCTGTGTCAAATGCACTCGAAAGGACCAGTCATTCCTTCGCACATTTTCCTTAAATTGAACTGGCTGGCATCACTCTGAATCCTGCATCTTGAGGTAACTTGGGTATAATGCTAAGGACGCTGTAAAAAGGTGAGAATGATCCGGTTCACGGTTTCTGGTTTTTCGGCATGCAGCCAGTGGCCGGTATTTGCCACCATATGGGCTTTTGCCTGCGGAAATTGTTTCGCAATCGCTTCGCGGTGTTCCGGTAAGATGTATTCGGATCCTTGACCTTTAATGAATAAAGTCTTGCCTTGGAACGGTGGCAGCTCATTCCAGCCCATAATGGTGGCGTAATTGGCAATTAATCCTTCGACATTAAAGCGCCACTGGTAACCGTTTTCGCTTTTAGCAAAAGATTTCAGCAAAAACTGACGAACACCTGGTTCGATAATATGCCGGGCCAGGTAGGTCTCAGCTTCACTGCGGTTACTTACCATGCGATTCGCCACTTCACGCAGACCGGCAAAGACATTTTGATGGCGATGTACCTGATAATGAACAGGCGCGATATCAAGTACGATAAGATGATTCATCCGTGCTGCCGCTAACTCTGTCAGCGCCATCGCGACTTTGCCGCCCATTGAATGCCCTATCACAGAGAAGATCTCAATATCTAACTGCTCAACGACGGTTAAGATATCGTTAGCCATTTCATGATAGGTAAAGGTCTCGGCGTGAGGGGATTTTCCATGATTGCGAAGATCGATGCTGATCACTTTGTAATTATCTTTTAATGATCTGGCGAGCAGCCCCAGATTATCTGAACTGCCAAACAAACCATGGATCAAAATGATCGCATCCCCCTGGCCTTCAACACGATAATGAAGATTCACTGACTATTTTCTCTTATTAGGTATGGTATTTACCGTAGAGTATAACCCCGGATCACGTTATAATCGCACCGTGATTTTTAAACGGAACGATAATGAACACTACGATGAAGACTATTGAAGTAGACGAAGAGCTATATCGTTATATCGCCAGTCAAACCCAGCATATCGGCGAAAGCGCATCCGATATTTTGCGTCGTTTACTATTGATGACTGAAGAACAACAACGTGAGGTTGTGCTGCCTGTGCGTCCTAAAGGTATTGTGGTAAGCAAAGACGCGGGTAATGAGCCAAGAACAGATCGTGTGAAAGAAATGCGAACTTTGCTTATTTCTGATGAATTTGCGGCACAAGAGAAAGCCATAGGACGTTTTATGCTGATCTTGTCTTCACTTTATCGCATCGATTCTGAAGGCTTTATCGAAGCTGCTTCGATTAAAGGTCGTACCCGCGTTTACTTTGCTGATAACGAAGAAACTTTACTTGCGAGTGGTAAAACGACTAAGCCGAAAGTTATTCCAGAGACTCCTTTCTGGGTGATTACGAATACAAATACAGATCGCAAACGGCAGATGGTTGATCAGTTTATGGCCAAAATGAGCTTTAATGCTGACATTATCGAAAAAGTGTGCGGTGAAATTTAACTGGCAGTATGCCTTTCGTTTACAAGGATAAGTTAATGGCGATCCATCCTCGTGCGGGCCAACGCGCTCAGCAAGAAGATATGCATAATATCCCTGCATTAGTTGCAAACTATTTTCTCATTGAGCCGAGTGCTTCAAATCCACAGCAGCAAGTCGCCTTTGGTACTTCTGGTCATCGTGGAACGGCTGATAAAGGGACGTTTAACCAGCATCATATCTGGGCTATTGCTCAGGCGGTTGCTGAGGTGCGTGCTGAAAATGGTGTAACTGGTCCACTTTTCTTAGGCAAAGATACCCACGCATTATCAGAGCCAGCATTTACTTCTACCTTAGAAGTGCTGGTTGCTAACAATGTCAAAGTCGTGATTCAGGAAGGTAAAGGTTATACGCCAACTCCGGGTATTTCCCACGCCATTCTTTGTCATAACGTGGCAAATGCTGATAAGGCGGATGGTATTGTGATCACGCCATCTCACAACCCGCCTCAAGATGGTGGCATCAAGTACAACCCTGTGCATGGTGGCCCAGCGGAAGGTGAGCTGACTTCTGCCATTGAAAAACGCGCCAATGAAATCATTGCCAATGGCCTGGTGGATGTTAAGCGTGTCTCTATTCAAGAGGTATCTGCCAGCGATTTAGTTGTTGAGAAAGAGCTTGTTGCTCCTTATGTTGATGATCTGGTAAATGTTATCGACATGGCTGCGATCCAAAAAGCCAATCTGAAAATTGGTGTTGATCCGCTTGGAGGCTCTGGTATCGAGTACTGGCGTCATATTGCGACACATTACGGTCTCGATCTGACATTGGTTGATGAATCTATCGATCCGTCATTCCGCTTTATGTCTCTCGACAAAGACGGTGTGGTGCGTATGGATTGTTCTTCACCATACGCAATGGCTGGTCTTCTTGCGCATAAAGACAATTACGACCTAGCGTTCGGTAACGACCCTGATTATGATCGTCACGGTATTGTAACCCCGGCTGGTCTGATGAACCCTAACCATTTCTTGGCTGTGTGTATTGATTACCTTTACCGCCATCGCCCTGAATGGAGCCAGGATGTTGCCGTTGGTAAAACATTAGTTTCAAGTGCACTGATCGACCGCGTTGTGGCTGATCTTGGCCGCGAATTGTGCGAAGTGCCAGTAGGCTTCAAATGGTTCGTTGATGGTTTGTATTCTGGAAAACTTGGCTTTGGTGGTGAAGAAAGTGCCGGTGCTTCGTTCTTGCGTATGAACGGTACGCCATGGTCAACAGACAAAGACGGTATTCTTTTGTGTCTGCTTGCGGCAGAAATTACAGCGGTAACGGGTAAGAACCCGCAGCAATACTATGAAGAGCTTGCTGCTAAACACGGTGCGTCTGAGTATAACCGCCTGCAAGCTGTTGCTAATGGTGAGCAGAAAGCGGTACTGAGTAAGCTGTCTCCTGAAATGGTTGCCGCTGAAACGTTAGCGGGTGATGCCATTACTGCCCGCCTGACGCATGCGCCAGGCAACGGTGCGGCGATCGGTGGTCTGAAAGTAACGACTGATAACGGCTGGTTTGCTGCTCGTCCGTCAGGTACGGAAGACATTTACAAGATTTATTGTGAGAGCTTTAAAGGTAAGGAGCATTTGAGCCTTATTGAAAAAGAAGCACAAGAAATAGTCAGTAAAGTCTTTGCTGATGCTGGTTTGTAATTAATTGTGAGCATATTAATTACGGTTTGTTCGTAATTAATTAAGCGCAGTTAATAGAGAAAACGCCTTCATTTTAACAAGTGAGGGCGTTTTTTTATGCATGGAGATTTTTTGAGTGCTTTAATTCTGCTGGCCAGTGATCGGGTACCACAAACCATACCTGGTTATCAGCTGATAGCGCTTGAGTCGGGGTGCTCAGCCCATTAATATCCAGCGGTTTTGACAGCTGATCATAGCGTGGCGGGGCTAACCATTGTGGTTTATTCAATAGCTTTAATGGCATTTCCTCAGCCTGGATCTCTTTTAATTGAGAACGAAAACACCATCGACCGGTTAATACGTTGGGGTTAATCGCAATGTCAGATCCTTGTTCATGACCACAATGGGAGCTGAACAAGCGGCCCTGCATGATCAGTCGCTTCACTTTTGGCTGACCGTATATTCCTTGTAATTGTTCCTTATAAGCAGGGTGTTCACACAACATCAGTTGATGTTCAACCATCCGGCCTATTTTTTTATCGAGGCGATCGGCCGCATTCGGTCCCAGCCATTGTCTCTGGTAAGCGAGATAAAATTTAATCGCAACTTCCCAATGCTCCAGTTGGTTGGTTTGCCGATTTAAGACAAAAAAGTCGATAGCCCCTAGGGTTCTATTTTGCCAATGAAGCTGGATTTCTTCAGCAACTAACTGATAGTGAGGATGTGCTTCAATGATTTGTTGCCATAACCATTGGTAGTAAAAACCGAGGCGCCTGTTTCCTTGATAGGGGGTGACTTCAGGTATCAACGCGTTTTCTCTAAAATGCGCAAACCATGCTTCATCGACCTGATAAGGTGTATTAAGAGTCAGTGTAGGGCAATGCAATACCGCCTTGATGTTGTTTTCATATTGCTGGTGGTTTGTTGCGTTATTGTAAGCAAATGACATCTGTACTCTCTGTGTCTATTTTTTATTCGGAAGATATCTTATTAATAGCGCAATGTGGTCGAGAATTACACGGTTCGTTGTAGTCTTATTATAGTAAATGGATTAAAGTAACTACAGATCAGACCAGTTATCAGGAGGCAAGATGTACACTCGATTCTCACTTTACCGCATTATTTTACGTCGTACTTTTGTTGTGCTTGCCGGGGTTTTATCATTCCCGGTTGTTGTCTTCTTGCCGATCTCACTACGATCACGTTTTTACAGTTATCTGCATCGTGTCTGGCTGAAAACAAGCACAAAACCGGTCTGGTTAAAACAGACTGAGCACGGTGTGAAAGAGCTTTTCTAATTTGACTCTGATTTGCTCTGAAAGATTGAAAAAGCTGCAGCGATGCAGCTTTTTTGCTATTTGTTATATGACAAAAGCTAATACCAAATCCATTAACTATCTGAATGGTTAGATAATTAATAGATTTGGTATAAAATATTGGTGACTGGAGAAAAGGGATCAAGAATGAATAACCTGAAATTGGAAGCAGCATTAAATACGCTGTTAAGTCCGCACCTGATTAAAGATTACTGCCCGAATGGCTTGCAGATCGAAGGCAAGTCAGAAGTAAAGAAAGTCATTACCGGTGTTACTGCCTGCCAGGCGTTGATTGATCGCGCGATTGAAGCCAACGCTGATGCCATCCTGGTACACCACGGTTTTTTCTGGAAAGGAGAGCCTTCCGAAATCCGCGGTATGAAATTCAACCGCATTAAAGCGCTAATCGAAAATGGCATTAATCTCTATGCCTATCATCTGCCGTTAGATGTGCATCCTGAATTGGGTAACAACGCGCGGTTAGCACAGCTACTGGATATTGAAGTTCTTGGTGGGTTAGAAGAAGGGAATCCGTGCTCAGTTGCCATGTATGGTCAGCTGGATGAAGCGGTGAGTGGTGAAGATCTAGCTTCACGCATTGCGATTGCTCTTCATCGCGAACCCCTACATATTGGTGATAATGCGCCTGCAACGATTAAAACCGTCGGCTGGTGTACAGGTGGTGGGCAGGATTTCATTGAGCTGGCTGGACAAAAAGGGCTTGATGCTTTTATTTCTGGCGAGGTATCAGAGCGTACTGTCCATATCGCGCGTGAAATGGGTATTCACTATTTCAGTGCCGGCCATCATGCCACTGAACGTTATGGCATAAAAGCATTGGGTGAGTGGTTAGCCCGGGAACATCAACTGGATGTGGGATTTATTGATATCGATAATCCGGTTTAAAATGTAAGTATCGAGTGACGAGGATCTAGTTTCTCGTCACTCGTTTTTCTAGTTACTCTCTTTCGTGAAGTGGCTGAAATTCACGTTGAAGCTTACCGGTATAAAGCTGACGTGGTCGGCCAATACGGTTAGTTGGATCACTGTGCATTTCGCTCCAGTGCGCAATCCAGCCAACGGTACGGGACATTGCGAAAATAACGGTAAACATCGAAACGGGAATACCGATTGCTTTCAGGATAATACCTGAGTAGAAATCAACATTCGGATACAGCTTTTTGTCGATGAAGTACGGATCGGAAAGAGCGATGCGCTCAAGTTCCATCGCGACGTCAAGTAGTGGATCCTGAATATTCAGCTCGTCTAATACTTCATGACATGCTTCACGCATTACGGTGGCGCGTGGGTCATAGTTTTTATAAACGCGGTGACCAAAGCCCATTAGGCGGAATGGGTCATCTTTATCTTTCGCGCGCTCAACAAACTCAGGGATCTTATCAACGCTGCCAATTTCTTCCAGCATTCTCAGACACGCTTCATTCGCGCCACCATGCGCCGGGCCCCATAGTGAGGCAATACCCGCAGCAATACATGCAAATGGGTTAGCACCAGAAGATCCCGCCAGACGGACTGTCGAGGTGGATGCGTTTTGTTCATGATCTGCGTGCAGAGTAAAGATTTTGTCCATTGCACGCGCAACGACAGGGCTGACTTCATATTCTTCACACGGTGTTGCAAACATCATGTGTAGAAAGTTCTCAGCATAATCAAGATCATTTCGTGGGAAAATGAACGGTTGACCGATTGAATACTTGTAACACATTGAAGCCAGTGTCGGCATTTTTGACAACAGACGGAATGCCGTGATCTCACGGTGTTCATCATTATTAATGTCTAATGAGTCATGGTAAAACGCCGCCAAGGCTCCAACCACACCACACATTACTGCCATAGGGTGAGCATCTCGACGGAAGCCGTGGAAGAAGCTGGCAATTTGTTCATGAACCATGGTGTGACGGGTAACCGTGGTACGGAATTGCTGGTACTGGGCGCGAGTAGGGACTTCGCCATATAACAGTACGTAACAGACTTCTAAATAGTCTGCATTGTTGGCTAATTGGTCGATAGGGTAGCCGCGGTGAAGCAGAATACCTTTATCGCCATCAATGTAGGTAATTTGAGATTCACATGATGCAGTGGCTAGAAAACCAGGGTCGAATGTAAAGTAACCGTTAGCGCCAAGTTTGCGCACATCAATGACTTCTGGCCCCTGGGAGCCCCCGATAATCGGCAGTTCGATAGGTGCTTCCCCTTCAATGTGAAGAGTAGCTTTCTTATCTGCCATAACAATCTCCTTTGCTATTATTATAATCCTGATCCAAGACGGATGTATTCTAGTTGTACCGTTTGCCACGCCAATTGTCAATTTTCGTGCTTTTTTGTACGCGCTTGTTAACAACTCTGAAGTAAATGGTACAAATATCTCAAATCGTGTTAGAGGTCATGTAACACGGTTTGTGTTTGGTTGTTACGAGGCGTATACTCGCGGCAGGTCTCTGGTTAAGCTGATGCCAGAAGTGAATGGATAAGTTATCAACAATATTAGTTACTTAGGTTGAAAGTTTTTTTTGTCACTAAAGGCACAAAACTGCAACCAAAGGTTATGGAGTTGTTACTCTTATTCGTTGGCATAGCACTGGGCCGGAGAGTTTAATAAAAATAATATGCTTCAATGGAGCTGAGTGGGCAAACACGTGAAAGTTAAAAAGCCAAGACCTGTCAACCTCGACCTACAGACGATTCGCTTCCCTCTGACAGCGATTGCGTCGATCTTACATCGTGTATCAGGCGTTATTACGTTTGTTTCTGTTGCAATTCTACTTTGTTTATTAGGCCTTTCCCTTTCTTCCCCTGAGGGTTTCGCAAGTGCTGCCAACATTGTTGACAGTTTTTTTGTGAAATTTGTTTTATGGGGCGTACTGACAGCATTGTTCTATCACATTGTGTTGGGCGTGCGTCATTTATTGATGGACATGGGATATTTTGAAGAAATGGATACCGGCATTGCGAGCACCAAAGTGAGCTTCGCAATTGTAGCGGTTCTTGCTGTCTTCGCAGGAGGCCTAGTATGGTAAACAATGTATCAACAGTCGGCCGTAATGGTATTCACGATTTTATCCTGATCCGCGCGACTGCAATCATCTTAACCTTTTACACCATTTATATGGTCGGATTCTTTGCATTCGGCCCGGATCTGAGCTACGAAACCTGGACGGCTTTCTTTGGCAAGCTGAGTACCAAGGTTTTCACCATGCTGGCGTTGATGTCAATCCTGATTCATGCCTGGATTGGCCTCTGGCAGGTGCTAACTGACTACATTAAGCCTGCGGCATTGCGCGCGGGCATCCAGTTCGGCGTTGTAGTGGTCCTTTTTGTTTACCTGTTTTCAGGTTTCTTCATTTTGTGGGGTGTGTAAGTGAGCATTGCAGTTCGTGAGTTTGATGCCGTTGTAATCGGTGCCGGTGGTGCAGGTATGCGCGCCGCACTGCAAATTTCTGAACAAGGCCTTAGCTGTGCCTTGTTATCTAAAGTGTTTCCTACCCGTTCCCATACCGTGTCAGCACAAGGGGGGATCACCGTTGCGCTAGGTAACTCGCATCCTGATAACTGGCAATGGCACATGTATGACACCGTAAAAGGTTCTGATTATATTGGTGATCAGAATGCTATTGAGTATATGTGTCAGAATGGCCCCAAATCTGTGATTGAACTTGAAAAAATGGGTCTTCCTTTCTCTCGTTTTGATGACGGTACTATTTATCAGCGCCCGTTTGGTGGTCAGTCAAAAGCATTTGGTGGCGAACAAGCGGCACGTACCGCTGCAGCGGCTGACCGTACTGGCCATGCACTTCTTCATACGCTGTACCAGCAAAACATCAAACACAAAACGACGATTTTCTCTGAGTGGTACGCGCTGGATCTGGTTAAAAACCAAGATGGCGCCATTTTAGGCTGTACGGCCCTTTGTATGGAAACCGGCGAGATTTGTTATTTCAAATCAAAAGCAACCATTTTGGCGACAGGTGGTGCAGGCCGTATCTATGCCTCGACGACCAATGCCCATATTAATACCGGTGATGGTGTCGGTATGGCACTGCGTGCCGGCGTGCCGATGCAAGATATCGAAATGTGGCAGTTCCACCCAACGGGGATTGCTGGTGCCGGTGTTCTGGTAACAGAAGGTTGTCGTGGCGAAGGTGGCTACCTTCTCAATAAAGACGGTGAGCGTTTCATGGAACGTTATGCGCCCAATGCCAAAGATCTTGCTGGCCGTGATGTTGTAGCCCGTTCAATGATGATTGAAATCCGAGAAGGCCGTGCTTGTGATGGTCCTTGGGGTCCACACATTAAACTTAAGCTTGATCACTTGGGTAAAGACGTACTCGAATCACGTCTGCCTGGTGTGTGTGAGCTTTCGCGTACTTTTGCCCACATTGACCCGGTTAAAGAACCCATCCCTGTTATTCCGACTTGTCACTACATGATGGGGGGGGTGCCAACTCAGATTTCGGGCCAGGCACTGAAACAAAATAGCGCGGGCATCGATGAAGAAATTCAAGGTTTGTTTGCCTGTGGTGAAATCGCTTCTGTATCGGTTCACGGTGCCAACCGTCTGGGTGGAAATTCACTGCTTGACCTGGTGGTTTTTGGTCGTGCGACGGGTCTTCATCTTGGCGAAACGCTGGCAGCACAATCTGAGGCTCGCCCAGCAACTGAATCGGATATCGAAGCATCGCTAGCACGTGTTAATCGCTGGAATTCAACCCAAAAAGGCGAAGATCCAGTGCAAATCCGTAAAGATCTGCAACAGTGCATGCAGAACAACTTCTCGGTATTTAGAGAAGGTGAAGCCATGGCGAATGGTTTAGCCGAGCTTAAAGTTATCCGTGAGCGTTTGAAAGAAGCACGCCTGGATGATACTTCTACCGAATTTAACACTCAGCGTATTGAGTGTTTAGAACTTGATAACCTGATGGAAACGGCATACGCGACAGCGGTTGCGGCAAATTTCCGTACTGAAAGTCGTGGTGCCCATGCTCGCTTCGACTTCCCTGATCGTGATGATGAGAACTGGCTATGTCATTCAATTTACAACCCCGAGACAGAAGAAATGTCTAAGCGTGCGGTAAATATGGAGCCTATTCATCGCGAAGCATTCCCACCGAAAGCTCGCACATACTAGGGAAGGGAAGAAAGATGAACCTGAATTTCTCAATTTATCGTTACAATCCAGATGTTGATAATGCCCCTCATATGAAGGGCTATAACCTGGAAGTGCCTGATGGCTCTGACATGATGGTACTGGATGCGCTGATCTTGCTGAAAGAACAAGATCCAAGCTTAGCTTTCCGTCGTTCATGTCGTGAAGGGGTGTGTGGATCTGATGGTCTTAACATGAATGGTACAAACGGGCTGGCATGTATCACTCAGCTATCGGCGTTGACCGGCGAAAAAACCATTGTCATTCGTCCATTGCCAGGTTTACCTGTTGTCCGTGATCTGATCATCGATATGGAACAGTTCTATGTCAACTATGAGAAGGTGAAGCCGTTCCTTGTTGATGATGGTGTGCAGCCTCCTGCTCGTGAAAACCTGCAATCACCGGAAGAGCGCGCGCATCTTGATGGCCTGTATGAATGTATTATGTGTGCATGTTGTTCGACATCATGCCCGTCATTCTGGTGGAATCCCGATAAATTCATCGGACCTGCCGGCTTGTTGGCAGCCTATCGCTGGCTAATTGATAGCCGGGATAATGCAACCGATGAACGATTATCGGATCTTGACGACGCTTTTAGTGTTTTTCGTTGCCATGGCATCATGAACTGTGTAAATGTTTGTCCTAAAGGACTAAATCCGACAAAAGCGATTGGTCATATTAAATCAATGCTGCTTAAACGTGCGGTATAAATAAATCAAATTATCGATATGCTGGCCTCCTGGTTTTTATATTCAGTGGCCAGCTTTTAAGCCCGGCCAAGAGACCGGAGTAAATGGCGATAACTAGTGGTTAAGGGAAAACAATGCAGAACGGCGTTATGAAGGCATGGCTTGAGTCTTCACACCTAGCTGGCGCCAATGCGACTTATGTAGAAGACCTCTACGAGTTGTATCTTAGCGACCCAGAATTAGTTGATGAACAATGGCGAAGCGTTTTCGGCGAATTGCCTGTGGTGAATGAAGCGGTTGTTGAACAGCCTCATTCTCGTGTTCGTGATTACTTCCGACGTCTGGCGAAAGAGACAACCCATCTAAGCGCTACCGTCAGTGATCCAGATGTGGATGTTAAGCAGGTTAAGGTATTGCAGCTAATTAACGCATACCGTTTCCGTGGGCATCAACATGCAAACTTAGATCCCCTGGGGTTATGGCAACAGGATCGTGTTTCAGAATTAGATCCTGAATTCCACAACTTAACGGCGGATGATTTTAACGAAAGCTTCAATGTCGGCTCTTTTGCTGTCGGCCAAGAAACGATGAAGCTGTCTGAAATCTACGATGCACTCAAGAAAACCTATTGCGGTTCGATTGGTGCTGAATACATGCATATTACTAACACAGACGAGAAGCGTTGGGTCCAGCAACGTCTTGAATCGGTTGTTGGTACGGGGACATTCAGTAAAGAAGAGAAGCAGTGTTTTCTCGAAGAGTTAACGGCAGCAGAAGGTCTTGAACGTTACCTTGGTGCAAAATTCCCTGGTGCTAAACGTTTCTCGTTGGAAGGTGGTGATGCACTGATCCCGATGATGAAAGAGCTGATCCGCCATGCGGGAAGTCAGGGTGTGCGTGAAGTTGTTGTTGGTATGGCTCACCGTGGCCGCCTGAATATGCTGGTCAACGTGCTGGGTAAGAAGCCGCAAGACTTGTTTGATGAGTTCGCGGGTAAGCATGGCGAGAGCTGGGGGACCGGTGATGTAAAATACCACCAGGGTTTCTCTGCTGATTTCGCTACGCCGGGTGGCGATGTGCATTTGGCATTAGCATTTAACCCATCTCACCTCGAAATTGTTAACCCTGTCGTTGTGGGTTCTGTTCGTGCGCGTCAGGATCGTTTAAGCGATACCGATGGCTCGAAAGTGCTTCCTATCACCATCCATGGTGACTCGGCAATTGCAGGGCAGGGCGTGGTGGCTGAAACATTTAATATGTCTCAGGCCCGTGGTTATCGTGTTGGCGGTACGGTACGTATCGTTGTCAATAACCAGATTGGCTTTACCACCTCAAACCCGCAAGATATGCGTTCAACAGATTATTGTACTGATATCGCGAAGATGGTTCAGGCACCGATTTTCCACGTTAATGCTGATGATCCGGAAGCGGTGGCTTTTGTTACTCGCATTGCATTTGATTTCCGTAATACGTTTAAGCGTGACGTCGTTATCGATCTCGTCTGTTATCGACGTCATGGTCACAATGAAGCCGATGAGCCGAATGCCACTCAGCCTTTGATGTATCAGAAGATTAAGAAGCATCCTACTCCTCGTAAGATTTACGCTGATGCGTTAAGTGATGGCAGTGGTGTGGAACTGGAAACAGCGACGGGCCTTATCAACGAATATCGTGATGCACTTGACCGCGGTGAATGCGTGGTGAAAGAGTGGCGTCCGATGAAGCTGCACTCTGTTGACTGGTCTCCGTACCTCGGGCATGACTGGACTGTGGATTGGGCAAGTAAAGTTGGTAGCAAGCGACTGCATGAATTAGGTCAGCGTATCTGTCAGTTCCCTGAAAGCCACAAGCTTCAGAGCCGAGTACAGAAACTGTATAACGATCGTTTATTAATGCTTGCGGGCGATAAGCTTGTTGATTGGGGTATGGCTGAAACATTGGCTTATGCCACTTTAGTTGATGAAGGTAATCGTATTCGTATTACCGGTCAGGATTCTGGTCGGGGTACATTCTTCCACCGCCATGCAGTATTGCATAACCAAGGCGATGCAAGCACTTATGTTCCTCTTGCCAATCTACATGATAAGCAAGGCCCGTTCGAAGTTATTGACTCGGTGTTATCTGAAGAAGCGGTGTTAGCCTTTGAATATGGCTATGCGACGGCAGAACCTGGCGGTCTGACTATTTGGGAAGCGCAGTTTGGTGACTTTGCCAACGGTGCACAGGTAGTTATCGATCAGTTCATCAGTTCTGGTGAGCAGAAGTGGGGACGTATGTGTGGCTTAACCATGCTGTTACCACACGGTTATGAAGGCCAGGGGCCAGAACACTCCTCTGCACGTCTTGAGCGTTACCTGCAACTTTGCGCTGAGCAAAATATGCAGGTTATCGTACCGTCGACGCCGGCCCAGGTTTATCACATGCTGCGCCGCCAGGTTGTTCGTCCGATGCGTCGTCCGATGATCGTGATGTCGCCGAAGTCGCTACTACGCCATCCTCTGTGTGTATCAACAATGGAAGATTTAGCTGAGGGTACGTTTAAGCCTGCTATCGGGGAAATCGATTCACTCGATCCGACACAAGTAAAACGTGTTGTCTTCTGCTCTGGTAAGGTCTATTACGATCTTCTTGATCAACGTCGTAAAAACGAACAGACAGATGTTGCCATTGTTCGGATTGAACAGTTATACCCATTCCCTAAAGATGATGTTGAAGCTACGTTGGCTGATTATCAGCATGTCACTGATTTTATTTGGTGTCAGGAAGAGCCACAAAACCAAGGTGCTTGGTATTCTAGCCAGCATAACTTCCGCTCTGCGTTGCCGAAAGGTGCTGAGCTGAACTATGCCGGTCGCCCGGCATCTGCATCACCGGCTGTAGGTTACATGTCGGTTCACTTGAAACAACAGAAAGCGTTAATTGAAGACGCTCTGACAATCGCCTAATAAGAGCTGGAACAAAAAGGAAAAAGCCGATATGACAATCGAAATTCTGGTTCCCGATTTACCTGAATCAGTTGCTGATGCAACCGTGGCAACTTGGCATAAACAGCCTGGTGATACCGTTACACGTGATGAAGTTCTGGTTGATATCGAAACAGACAAAGTGGTGCTGGAAGTTCCGGCACCAGAAGATGGTATTTTAGAAGCAATTCTTGAAGCCGATGGCACAACGGTTTTATCTAAGCAGTTGATCGGTAAGATTAAAGTCGGTGTGATTGCTGGTGAACCGACTAAGGATGTACCGGCAGAAGCTGAAGCATCGCCGACTAAGCGTAGTAAAGCTTCTTTAAGTGAAGAGACAAGCGAAGCATTAAGCCCTGCTGTTCGTCGTCTGCTTGGTGAACACAGCATTCAAGCATCCGCGGTGAAAGGCACTGGTGTTGGCGGCCGTATCACACGTGAAGACGTCGAAGCCTTTTTGAAGCAAGCTAAAGCTGCTCCCGCTCCTGCTGCTCCAGTAGTTGAAGCGAAGGTTGAAGCACCACTGGCACATCGCAGCGAAAAACGTGTTCCTATGACACGTTTGCGCAAGCGTGTCGCTGAGCGTCTGCTGGAAGCGAAAAATAGTACCGCAATGCTAACTACTTTCAACGAAGTAAACATGAAGCCAATCATGGACCTTCGTAAGCAGTACAAAGACATCTTTGAAAAGCGCCATGGCATTCGCCTGGGCTTTATGTCTTTCTACGTGAAAGCCGTTGTAGAAGCGCTGAAACGTTTTCCTGAAGTCAATGCCTCGATTGATGGTGATGATATTGTTTATCATAACTTCTTCGATGTAAGTATCGCAGTATCGACTCCTCGTGGCCTGGTGACTCCGGTACTTCGTGACTGTGACAAGCTTAGCCTTGCTGAAATCGAGAAAGGGATCCGTGAACTCGCCATCAAAGGCCGTGACGGTAAGTTAACGGTTGACGAGCTGATTGGCGGTAACTTCACTATCACTAACGGTGGTGTGTTTGGTTCGCTGATGTCGACACCAATCATTAACCCGCCACAAGCCGCTATTTTGGGCATGCATAAAATTTCTGACCGCCCAATGGCCGTTGATGGCAAAGTCGAAATCCTGCCAATGATGTACCTGGCACTCTCTTATGACCACCGTTTGGTTGATGGCAGTGAGTCGGTACGTTATCTGGTTACGATTAAAGAATTGTTAGAAGATCCAACCCGTCTGCTACTAGACGTTTAATACCTGTTTTTACAGCTTAAGCCGGACAGGCTCAACGTCCGGCTTAGATCAAGCTGTCAGGTATCACTGACGAAGAAATACCCAAGAGTATTTTAAATGGATATAACAGTCTCCAATGGATATAGCAGTCCAAAGGGATATGAAAATGGATAGAACATCATGAATCTGCATGAATATCAGGCAAAACAGCTTTTCGCTGAGTACGGTCTGCCAGTTCCGGAAGGCTATGCTTGTGACACACCGCAAGAAGCTGCAGAAGCTGCGGGTAAAATCGGTGGTGACAAGTGGGTTATCAAATGTCAGGTTCACGCTGGTGGGCGTGGTAAAGCGGGTGGTGTTGAACTACACGACACGAAAGATGGCCTGAAAAAATTTGCACAAAAGTGGCTGGGTAAAAACCTGGTGACATACCAAACAGACGCCAACGGTCAGCCGGTTACAAAAATCCTGGTCGAAGAAGCATCAAACATCGTTAATGAGCTGTACCTGGGCGCGGTGGTTGATCGCGCTTCTCGTCGTATCGTTTTCATGGCATCTACTGAAGGTGGTGTTGAAATCGAGAAAGTGGCTGAAGAAACCCCTGAGCTGATCCACAAAGCGGCGATTGATCCATTGGTTGGTCCACAGCCATACCAAGGTCGCGAGCTGGCATTCAAGCTTGGCTTGAAAGGGGATCAAATTAAGCAGTTTACAAAAATCTTCCTCGGTCTTGGCAACATGTTTGCTGATTACGATCTGGCGCTGCTTGAAATTAACCCGCTGGTTATTACGGGTGATGACAGTCTCGTTTGTCTGGATGGTAAAATTAACATCGATTCAAACGCAATGTACCGTCAGCCAAAACTGCGTGATATGCACGATTCATCTCAGGAAGATAAACGTGAAGCGCATGCTGCACAGTGGGAACTGAACTACGTAGCACTAGACGGCAATATTGGTTGCATGGTTAACGGCGCGGGTCTTGCAATGGGTACGATGGATATCGTCAACCTGCACGGCGGCCAGCCAGCAAACTTCCTGGATGTTGGTGGTGGTGCGACAAAAGAGCGTGTAACGGAAGCATTTAAAATTATCCTGTCAGACAGTAACGTAAGAGCGGTACTGGTCAATATCTTCGGCGGTATCGTTCGTTGTGACCTTATTGCAGAAGGCATCATTGGTGCAATCGCAGAAGTGGGCGTTGAAGTGCCGGTTGTTGTTCGCCTGGAAGGTAACAATGCAGAAGTAGGTACGGCTAAGCTAGCTGAAAGTGGTCTGAATATTATAGCTGCGACTTCCTTAACTGAAGCAGCGGAAAAAGTTGTTGCTGCAGCGGAGGGTAAATAATGTCAGTTTTAATCAATAAAGACACCAAAGTGATCTGTCAGGGCTTCACGGGTGGTCAGGGAACTTTCCACTCAGAGCAAGCTATTGCGTACGGTACACAAATGGTTGGTGGTGTATCACCAGGCAAAGGGGGAACCACTCACCTGGGCCTGCCGGTTTTCAACACCGTTCGTGATGCAGTTGAAGCTACTGGTGCAACAGCAACGGTTATCTATGTACCTGCACCATTTTGTAAAGACGCGATCCTTGAAGCAATCGATGCGGGTATCGAGCTGATCATTACGATTACTGAAGGCATTCCAACCCTGGATATGCTGGATGTTAAAGTGCGTCTAGATGAAGCCGGCGTGCGTATGATTGGTCCTAACTGCCCGGGTGTGATCACGCCTGACGAGTGTAAGATTGGTATCATGCCTGGCCACATCCACAAGGCGGGTAAAGTTGGTATTGTCTCTCGCTCTGGTACCTTAACTTACGAAGCTGTTAAGCAAACAACTGATGAAGGTTTCGGCCAGTCTACTTGTGTCGGTATTGGTGGTGATCCAATTCCGGGATCTAACTTCATCGACGTGCTGGAAATGTTTGAGAAAGATCCGGCGACTGAAGCCATCGTGATGATTGGTGAGATCGGCGGTACTGCTGAAGAAGAAGCGGCAGCTTATATCAAAGCGAACGTCACTAAACCTGTGGTTTCTTACATTGCAGGTGTTACGGCGCCTCCGGGTAAGCGCATGGGTCACGCCGGTGCGATTATTTCTGGTGGTAAAGGTACAGCAGAAGATAAATTTGCTGCCCTTGAAGAAGCAGGTGTTAAGACGGTGAAAAGTCTGGCCGATATCGGTACAGCACTACGCGAAGTAACAGGTTGGTAGTTAATACCACTCGGGATAATTGTCCCGATTAGTATAAGATCTTGTTTTTTAAAACCCGCCATCTGGCGGGTTTTTTGTGCACGAAAGAAAGTGAATAACTAATACCAAATCCCGATTGGTATTAGTTGATTACTTTTCTGTACGCCACAGCTGGCTTAGCATGAACATTCCTGCAGCGGCAACGACCACGGAAGGGCCAGCCGGTGTATCGTAATGCCACGACATGGCCAGACCAATGACGACAGCAACCGCGCCGATAGCAGAAGCTAAGCCAGCCATAAATTCTGGGCTATGAGAGAAACGTCGAGCCGTTGCGGCCGGAATGATCAGCAGCGAAGTAATGATCAGCGCCCCGACAAACTTCATTGCGACCGCGATAACCATACCGACCATCAGCATCAGTAAAAGCCGCATCAAATCAACATTTACCCCTTCAACTTGCGCCATATCTTCATTAATAGTCATGGAGAGTAAAGGGTGCCACAGGGTGAACAGTGCGATCAGCACCAGCAATCCGCCGCCGTATATCCATAATAAATCTGTCGTGGTGACGGCTAATAAGTCACCAAACAGATAAGCCATCAGATCGATACGAACATGATCGAGGAAACTGACAGCCACTAAACCCAGCGATAATGCACTATGGGCAAGAATACCCAATAAAGTATCGGTGGCGACGTATTTTTGCTTCTGTAGGCTGACCAGAATGACAGCTAACACTAAGCAGCAAATGATCAGGGCCAGGTTAAGATTGATATCAAATAAAAAACCTAATGCAATACCCAGTAGCGAGGCGTGAGACAGGGTGTCACCAAAGTAAGCCATCTTACGCCAGACGACGAAGGAACCTAATGGGCCTGCCAGTATGGCAATGCCAATGCCTGCGGCAAGGGCCGGAAGAAGAAACTCAAGCATTATGATCACCGTGTTGTTCTTTATGATGCTGGCATGGACCGACAGGACTACCCGCAAGATCGTGTTCGTGATTATGATGGTGATGATACAAAGCCAGTTGTTCGCTTTGCTGCTGACCAAATAGAGCCACGTAGGAAGGATGGCGGGTGATGGTATCGGGTTCGCCCGAGCAGCAAATATGATGGTGCAGGCAAATCACATTGTCGGTTTTTGCCATGACTAAATGCAGATCATGCGAAACCATTAAAATGGCACAGTTGAGCTTATCTCGCAGAGTCTGAATTAAGTTATATAGTTCCAACTGGCCGTTTACATCAACGCCTTGTACAGGTTCATCTAAGACCAGCAGATCAGGTTTTTGCAGCAGTGCCCGGGCTAACAGTACCCGTTGCATTTCCCCACCCGACAGTGAATGCATATCACTGTGCTGGAGGTGGACGCCTCCGACAAGGCTCAATGCTTCGACCCTGGTATTTTCTTTGTAACGCCCAGCTAGCCGCATGAAACGATCTACCGTTAGAGGCATAGACGTATTAAGTTGCAGCTTTTGCGGAACATAGCCAATACGTACTCCCTTCTGACGAACCACTTTACCTGTCGTGGGTTTGAGCAAGCCGGTGATCACCTTAACCAGAGTAGATTTACCTGCCCCGTTAGGGCCGATTAAAGTGGTGATTTGGCCTCGTTCAAGTTTTAGAGAAACCTGATCCAGGACATGCCGTTCAGCGAAAGTAACGGTGACCGACTGTAGTTCAATTAAAGTTGTCATGAAAAGAATACTGAGAAGGAATTTGCCAAAATGAGATGTTATAATATAACATTCGCTTTCTTATTGGTATTCTTTAATTTTAATGGGCATTGTTTAATGGACATCGTTATGCGTCGCTTTACTTCATGGTGCTGTGCAGTTGTATTGGTACTTTCTGGCTCTGTTTTTGCCTGCTCTGCCCTTGCTAAAAATGCGAAAGCATTTTCAGTGGTCACCACAGTAAAACCACTGAATATGATTGTACAGGATCTGACTGCAGGTATAACCCGCAGTGACGCATTGCTACCACCTGGCACGTCACCACATGATTATGCATTACGCCCTTCTGATATGAAAAAATTGCGAGATGCTGATTTAGTGATCTGGGTGGGGCCTGAACTAGAAATGTTTCTTGCCAATATGCTTGAAGGAAAAGATAACAGCCTTGCGTTAACTGAACAGCATTCTATTGATTTCCGCCACTATGGGCATGCTGTTGAGATCGATCACGGTGATCACAATCACAGCCATGATGGTATTGATCCACACCTTTGGTTGGGGCCAAAACAAGCAATTCAGGCTGCAAATGTGATCACTAGGGCGCTTGTTCAACATGACCCATTGCATAAAAAGGGCTATGAGGATAATCTCTCGATGTTCGTCTCAGAGATCAACCAAACCATCACTGAGTTGAATAATAAACTCAAACCATTAGCAGAACATGGCTACTTTGTTTTTCATGATGGCTATGGCTACTTTGAAGAACAATTTGGGCTGAACAATCTTGGACATTTCACGGTTGAGCCAGATCGACGACCTGGTGCAAAGACGTTAATTTCAATACGTCGTGCGCTGAAAGATCAACAAGCTTTTTGTGTGTTCAGTGAGCCCCAGTTTTCTCCAGCTGTAGTCAATAGTGTTGTTAGTGGTACTGACGTTAAAATAGGGACTCTTGATCCAATGGCAACTGAAATTGCAGAGGGCAAGGGAGGATATGCCCGATTTCTTACAGAATTGGGTGCGAGTTTTACCAAGTGTCTTGAATAATGAAATTGTATAAGGTTACGGTCTCTTCAATAAAACAATTACCTCGTCAGCATCTGATTGCGTTAGCCTCAACCTCGCTGTTGATGATGGTTGCACTTATGTGGCAGCCATCGAACCAAACGTATCAGACACCTAAATTTCAACGCGCAGAACGGGTTGAAATAGAGCTGCCACATGAGAACGTCGAAGTATTATCAGAGCAGAATAGTGAGCCGCTGGGTGCTGTTCTGGATCCTGAAGATCCTGAATTTTCAGCTCCCAAAGATGAGCTTGAGCAGAAATTAGAGCAAGTCACTGACGTTGCTCATAAGCATAAAATTGCGTCAGGTGAAACTTTAGGTTCGATTTTCTCGCAATATGCGTTGCCTATTTCTGATATGTACCGACTGATCAAGGTCAACAAGTCGATTCAGAATCTTCGGGTAGGGCAAACAATAGAATGGTCTGTTGATGATGATGGGCAGGTAAAAGAATTTAAGATACAGCGCAGTAAAAAAATTACTGATAGCTATAGTTTGGCTGACAAGGGTTATCAGTTCAAACAGATTGAAGAGAATGGTGTGATCAAGCCAGTCTTCTTAACAGGAAGGATAACCGGTAGCTTCTATAATTCAGCGCTTGCTGCTGGTTTAACGCCTAATCAGATCCAAACTTTAGTTCAGGTTTTACAGTGGCGCTTTGATTTCGGTCGGGAAGTACGTAAAGGGGATCGTTTTGCCGTATCAGTAGAGCGTGAGTTCATTGATGGTAAAGCGGTGACTAAAGGTGAGCTGAAAGCGCTTTATTATCTGAGTGGTAATCGTGAAATTTTCGTAATGCGTCATAGCGACGATCAGTTTTATGATGGCGTTGGCAATAGCTTAAATCGTGCATTACGCCGTATTCCATTAGCGAAGCGCTATCGTATCAGTTCGTCGTTTAACCCGACGCGTAAGCACCCGGTAACCCGTCGTATTTCGCCACACAATGGTACCGACTTTGCAACTCCGATTGGTACGCCGGTATTGGCGGCAGGCGATGGTGTGGTGGTTAAAGCTCGTAAGCACCCACTCGCGGGCAACTATGTTGTTATTAAGCATGGCCGTGAGTATATGACCCGTTACCTGCACCTTCATAAATTGCTGGTAAAAGTCGGGGATCGAGTGACGATGGGCCAACGTATAGCGTTAAGTGGTAATACAGGACGTTCGACCGGCCCGCATCTTCACTTTGAGCTAATCAAGAAGAATCGTCCGGTTAACGCTATGAAAGTACCATTGCCTCAGGCTGATCCTGTTCCAAGTAAAGCGCGTTCTAAATACAAACAGCTAGCTAATAGTGAAAGACAGAAATTACTGGCGGTGATGCCCGGTTAGTTTTTCTTATTGGGGTAGTTTGGGTATAAAAAAAGCGCACAAGGTGCGTTTTTTTATGTCTGATGATGTAATTTATAAAACCAAGCTTATATTAGAATCATTCATGCTGCATAATTGCAGATTTCATTTAGTTCGAGTTTACGAGTTTGCGCTATGCTGTTGATATTACAGGCGTTGAATAATATGAATAAAGCCTTTATTGCGATTGTTTGTTTGTTGCTTTCACTGCTTGCTGGGCTTCCTGCTGCTCACGCTGGCGCGAACTACGCTTTTTATCCATTACCTCACCAAGAGCAAGGGAGTCTTGTTTCGGCTGTCAAAATCATTAATAACACCAACGGTGGTTTATGGTTTGTCGATGTTCAGGGTGAACTGATTTTTTATGATGGCCGTATTTTGCATAGTGCTGTTGACGGGCTGGGTAATATCGTTAAAGGCGTAACCGATGTTGTTATGGTGAACCAGGCGTTATGGTTGATCAAAGATGGCGAAGCTTTTCATTACTCTCCGGCAGAAACCCGATTACGTAAACTCAACTTCAGTCAGATCCCACTGAAACATGTTATTCACAAAGGTGGAGAAGTTTGGTTTGCCAATGACAAGGGGCTTTATCTCGTTACAGAGCGTCAGGTACGCCCGGCATTTTTCAGTTTACCTGAGGGCTTTATTACAACGGGTTTATATCTTGCCGGTGAGTCACTGTTTATTGCCGGGGAAAGCGGTCTTTATGAATTTAAAGAGCGCCAGCTGATTGAACCAATGCAGTACCCTGAACATCAGGTGACGGCGGTTTATGCCGATAAAACCAACCAGCTCTGGGTGGGTACCAATGAAGGACTTTTCGTGAATAACAGTGAAAAGCCTTATTTATTTAAAGATAGTAAACCGTTGAGTCATCATTATATTTCGAGTATTTCTGAAACAGATTCAGGACTGTGGATTGGTACCAAGAAAGGGTTGAATCTGCTCGAATTTGAGAGCCGTGAATTGCATCAGTTTCTAGCTCGTCGGCATGATACTTTTTCCATTGATGGCGATCAGATCCAGGCTTTACACCGTGATGAGCAAGGGGCGTTATGGATAGCATCCAATAATGGGATCAACTATTTTCCTACCACGACAACCCTGTTTAAGCGTCTTCGTTACGGTATGCAGGTCGATCAGATTCAGGCAGGGCAGATTAACGATGTGATCGAATTGCCTGACGGTAAGATCTGGCTGGCTACCGATCGGGGGTTGGTGGAACTGAATGGTGAACTTGATATTGTGCGCCAAATTACCACTCTGGGTGTTGTTAACCATATCGCTAATCGTAACAATGAGCTATGGCTCGCGACCGAGCGTGGGCTGAAGGTTTTTTCATTATCGAGCAATAAACTGGTTTCTTATGAACTGCCTCCTTGGTTTAACAATGAGCTCGTTGTCAGCATTATGGTTGATCACTATGGGTCGGTCTGGATTGGTATGCGATCAAAATTGTATCGCTACTGGCCGGATAGCCATGAATTGGTTACTTTTGGCAGCCATTGGCAGCAGGATCCTAAGGGGGATGAACTGGCCACAATTATCTTTGAAGATAGTGCAAAACAAGTATGGATAGGAACGGACTATGCGCTGTATCGTTTTGACGCCGGACGCCTTCAAGTTGTTGAACAAACCAGAGGTCAAGGCGGAGTTTTAGATTTATATGAAGATCAGATGGCGCAGCTTTGGATTGTGAATAATCATAGTTTGCAGTTTGCACCTGATTTAAAAAACTTGCAGCCATCTATCATCGAACTTATGGGTGAGCGAGCCAATCCTTATTGCGTGGTGAGTGATAATAAAGGCGTGTGGTTAGGCTCCAGTAAAGGTGTGTCATATTTTTCATTTAATGCTGATTTACGTCAGCATTTTGCACCGCCGGTTGGAGTCATTGAAAATGAATTTTACTCACAAGCGTGTGAGCGATTATTGTCGGGTAAAATGCTTTTCGGTGGCCGTGAAGGGCTGTTGGAAGTTACCCCTGATAAGTTACTTAAATCGGATACTGAGTTATCGCAGGTCGTGATTGGTGAAGTACGTATTAATCATCAATTACGTCAGTTTGCTGGTGCCAGCGAGGAATTACTGCTTGTACCGTTTGGTGATTCAGTCAGTTTTAATTTAGGTATTTTACCATTTTCCTGCCAGACTAAACTGCAATTTCGTTTGTCAGGAAATGAGGATGAACGTTGGCATTCGTTGAATGGCTATTTGCTGATCTTTGATACCTTGCATCCGGGTAACTATACGTTAGAACTCAGAATTGATTCACTGAATAGTGAATTGGAACAAGTCACGTCATTCTCATTTCAGATCCTGAAGCCCTGGTATCTTTCTTATTGGACAATGGGTACTTTCATACTGTTAATCTGTTCAATTTTAACCTTGTTTATTTCCTGGCGTTCAAAGAATGTTAAAGAACAAAATCTACATTTAAAACAAGCGGTCTTCCGTAAGACAGTTCGTATAGAACGGCAAAAGAAGCAGCTTTATTCAAGCAATAAGCAGTTACAGCACATATTAAACGTTCGTCAGAACTTCATGGCTCAGTTATTCCATGAGTTGCGCACACCGCTAACTTTAATTTTGGGTCCGGTTAAGAAAATGCAGGAAGCCAACCAGGGGGAGGAGGCTGAGAAATTCAGTATGATTGCCCATAATGTTGAGCGTTCACTGCACTTGGCGGATCAGTTACTGGCAAGGGATGCATTGGCATTTATTGAGCCGGAAAAACAGTGTGAGCAGTTAGTCAGCCCGATTATTAAGGCCACGGTAATGAGCTGGCAGATGGAGGCAGATCAAAAAGATATTTTATTGTGCCTAGAGGATAATACCGACGGTGCCAGTATTAAAACCGCCCCCTACCATTTAGAAATTATGGTCGGTAATCTGTTATCAAATGCCCTGAAATATACGGCTATTAGAGGTTGTATTACAGTGACGGCTAAAAATGATCGCGCCGATTTGACAATATCGGTGGCAGATACAGGTAAAGGGATGTCTGAAGATGTTCGTGACAGTATCTTTACTCCGTACTTTAAAGAAGAGCCTGAATTTAATGTTGAATCTGGATTCGGACTCGGCTTGAGTACGGTGAAACAGCTGGTGGAATGTTACAGAGGTGATATCTCGGTTATTAGCTATAAAGGCGTTGGAAGCGAGTTTGTGCTGAAGCTTCCGTTATACCGACATGATAACCCCGACAGCGTGACAGTACCCGATAACGGTCTGACCATCGATGATTCACCAATGACAAAAGCAGGATCTAATACTGCGACTGATAATTCTACACCGTGGCGTAAAGAAGTCATTGCGCTGGTGGAGCAGCATTTCCATGATGCCGATTTTGGTACGGCGGCGGCGGCAAAGGCAATATTTACCTCAGAGCGCAGTTTGCAGCGCAAGTTTAAGCAAGAATTTAATATGTCGTTTAAAGATTATGTGATTCAGTTTCGATTTGAACAGGCACAATTGATGTTGAAGCAAGGTGATAAGATTTCTGATGTCGCGTTATCCTGTGGTTTTAACGATCCGTCATACTTTAGTGCCAGATTCAAAAATAGTTTTGGGGTGACGCCATCGCAGTTTGTTGCGTCAGCTCAAGGGTGTGAAAAAAGCCAGGAATAAACAAGATGATGGGTATTTGTCGGGATGACTGGTAAGTCAATCAAGATGGCAAATGAAAAAAAACGTGGTGTAGTTATTGGGACTACACCACGGGTGTCAATGACACCTTCGCTTGCTGCCAGGCAATATGGTAATACCATATTGCCTTCGGAATAACAAAAGAGCCCGTTGCTCTGTGTTGGAATCAATATAACGTTTTTGAGTTACCCCCTGTTATAAGATACCCGCCACCTTACTATAAAAACACGACAATAGTTAAAAACACTTTAAAATCAACTATTTATTTTCGACTTCTTCGGTGCGTTAAAAACGTTAAAGCTTTTTTCCTTATAAATATTTGCCTGAATTAACGAGTTTCCTTTCATTTTTCCAATCAATAAACCCATACCAATAAAGTGTTATTTTGATTTAGAACAAGACTGGCACCGGTAAGGTGTGTAAGATTGCATATAGAAATGCTAATAATTCTTATTAAGGTATCGATTTAGTATGAAACTGTCAGAGTTGTCGCGCGGCGTAAATGGAGTCGTGACAGGTATGTCGGATCTCCCTGCCGCCACCCGGAAAAAGCTAATGGTTATGGGGTTATTACCTAACACTGAAGTGAGCGTTATTCGTTTAGCCCCACTTGGTGATCCTCTTCAAGTGCGGGTACGTGGTGTTGATATAGCACTTCGTAAACAAATTGCCGCGAATATTGATGTAGAGGTGCGCTAATGCAGTACAACATTCTTACCGTAGGTAACCCGAATAGCGGTAAAACAACATTATTTAACGGTCTTACCGGTGCTAAACAACAAGTGGGTAACTGGGCTGGGGTAACTGTTGAGAAAAAAACTGGTAATTACCAATGCGCGGGTGACACTTTTGCTCTGACCGATCTACCGGGTATTTACAATTTAGACAGTGCTAATGACGCCAATAGTTTAGATGAAGCAATCGCTTCTCGTGCGATTTTAACAACACCGGCTGATGTCATTATTAATGTTGTTGACGCTTCCTGTTTAGAACGCAGTTTATACATGACTCTACAGCTGCGTGAGCTTGGCCGCCCAATGGTGGTGATATTGAACAAAATGGATGTGTTAAAGCGCCAGCGTCAGGTTCTGGATATCAAAGCGCTGGAAAAAGCCCTTGGTTGCCCTGTGCTATCCCTCTCAGCACATAACCAAAAACAGGTTAGCGAGTTTAAAACCAGATTGCACAAAATGCTGGCCCAAGGCGTTGCGGCCAGTGACATTTTGCTTAACTACGGTGAGCGATTTGAAGCGGCAATTTCTGATATTGAAGTTCTTTTCTCTGACGCCCAGTTAAAAGCACGTTCACAAGCTATTCGTGTGCTTGAAAATGATACCTTGGTTATTAACGGATTATCTGAAGCCGATAAGAGCCAAGCATGTAATAGCCGCAATAAATTGTTAGTGGATGTCGACCCAGATATTCACGTTGCCGATGTTCGTTACACATTCCTGCATCAGCTTTGTCAGAAAGTTCGCCGCCAAGAAGGCAAATTGAGCCGAAGTATCAGTGATAAAATTGACAGCGTTCTTTTACACCGCGCGTTTGGTATTCCATTCTTTTTTGTCGTGATGTATCTGATGTTTATGTTCGCCATTAATATCGGTAGTGCATTTATCGACTTTTTTGATATCAGCGTTGGTGCCATCCTTGTCGACGGTGGTCATTATCTATTAGACGGACATTTGCCCGTGTGGTTGGTAACCGTGATTGCTGATGGTATCGGTGGCGGTATTCAGACAGTTGCGACCTTTATTCCTGTTATCGCATGTTTATATTTGTTCCTGGCGTTATTAGAAAGCTCTGGTTATATGGCTCGCGCTGCGTTTGTGCTTGATAAAGTGATGCAGAAAGTAGGTCTGCCGGGTAAGGCATTCGTTCCATTGGTACTGGGTTTTGGTTGTACCGTTCCAGCGATCATGGCAACGCGTACTCTGGATCAGGAGCGTGAGCGTAAGCTGGCGGCGGCAATGGCACCGTTTATGTCATGTGGTGCACGTCTGCCTGTATACGCGTTATTCGCAGCGGCATTCTTCCCTGAAAATGGTCAGAATGTTGTATTTGCCCTTTACTTACTGGGTATTGTGGCTGCAGTGATGACCGGTATTATTCTGCGCCACACGCTTTACCCCGGTAAGAGCGATAGCTTCATCATGGAAATGCCAGATTATGAATTCCCGACTATGCGTAATGTGGGTATTAAGACCTGGCAGAAACTGAAGAGATTTGTCTTGGGGGCCGGTAAGACTATCGTGGTCGTGGTTGCCTGTTTGAGCTTCTTGAACTCGCTGGGTACAGACGGTACATTCGGTAATGAAGACTCTGAGAATTCAGTACTATCGAAAGCGGCGCAAATTGTAACGCCAGTACTAGCACCAATCGGTGTGAAGGAAGACAACTGGCCTGCCACCGTGGGTATCATTACCGGTATTTTTGCCAAAGAAGCGGTAGTTGGGACGCTGAATAGCCTTTATGCGCCTTCTGGTAGCGAAGATTCAGAATATGATTTATTAGGTAGCCTTCGAGAAGCCGTCGAAACGATCCCGGCAAACCTTGCGGATCTAAGTTACTCAGATCCGCTGGGTATTACTGTGGGTGAGCTAGACGACTTGAATGCAGCCGCAGAAGAGCAAGATGTTGACCAATCAATCTTTGGTAACATTCAAGCGCACTTTGTGAGTTCTGCTGCCGCGATGGCTTACTTGATTTTCATCTTGCTATACACGCCTTGTGCTGCCGCGATGGGGGCTTATGTGCGTGAGTTTGGTCAGAAGTTCTCTGTGTTTATCGCAGGCTGGACAATGCTATTAGCTTATACCTTTGCCACTGTTTTCTATCAAGCCGCGCACTTCGCAGATCACCCTGTAAGCAGTATGTCTTGGATTGCCTTCTTTGTTCTGATTAATGCCGGTTTATTCGTCGCGTTTAGACATCAGGGTAAGAAACAACAAGAAGAGTTGGTTGTATTATGATCCTTCAGCAGCTGAAGCAGTATATTGAACAACATGGGCGCTCGAGCCGCAAAAAACTGGCAACTCATTTTGGTATGTCTGAAGATGGCGTCGAAGCAATGCTCGATGTTTGGGTTCGCAAAGGCACTGTTGGTAAAGAGTTGGTTGGCTGCGACAGTGATAATTGTTGCCAATCAGCAAAAGAGGTCTGGTATCGTTGTTTACATGCTAACGAGCTGTCGGTAACCGTGATGCGATAATCACGTTGATCATTCGAAAACAAAAGGCAACCACTCGGTTGCCTTTTTGCTATCTAACAGATGCACATCAAATTTTAAGCTGCAACAAAGCCGTCTATATTGTTCAACTCATCACGTAGCTCTTCTGCTAAAGCTTGTTGTAGTCCGTCATTGCGCTGGGTGCCATCGGTGTTGCCCCAAACCGGACCCGGCCAGGCAATGTCGGTGGTGAAACGCGCAATATGGTGGACATGTAATTGCGGGACCAGGTTACCGAGTGCGCCGATGTTAATTTTGTCGGCCTGATAGTCACTTTCTAGTAAAGCCGCTACAGCACTTGATTCACGGATTAATTGGTACTGCTCGTCAACAGGTAAGTGATGGATCTCGGTCAGATCATCTTTGCGAGGTACAAGGATCAACCACGGGCCTAGGGCCTCTTTGGACAACAGAACCCGGCTCAGTGGTAAGTCACCTAAAATCGTAGTATCTGTCGCTAATTGCGGGTGTAGAATGAAACTCATTGTAAATATTCCTTAAGAGTACAGTGCTGCTCACAAGCTGGAACATTGTTGATTTTTAAAGGTAGGTACTTAGGTATTCTGACATTATCTTTTAGATAAATAAAATATACCAATCGCGATAATAGTCTGGCCATTCAAATATACAGGTACACGCGTTTGTGGTTGTTATTGTAAAAGTGGAGATAAAGATGGCGGATGAATATCAGCAAGTCTTAGATTATTGGTTTGGTGAGTTAGGTAAAGAAGTCACAGTAACCGACAAAAATGCCCTGTGGTTTAAAGGCGAAGAAGAGACAGATAAGCTTATCGCCGACAAGTTTCAACACTTAGTCAGTCAGGCTGGCCGTGGCGGATTAGGCCATTGGACTACGACCGCGAAAGGCTCTCTTGCGCTGATCATTTTGCTTGATCAATTTTCCCGTAATATTTATCGCGGACTCAGTGCCGCATTTCGTTATGATTCGCTGGCACAGGCCATTTGTAAACGATCACTGGCTCAAAACCGCGATGAAGAACTAACACCAATCGAACGGGTGTTTCTTTATTTGCCATTAGAGCATTCTGAAGCCATTGAAGATCAGGAAGAGTCAGTATTTTGCTTTAACCAGTTACGCCAGGGTATTTCACCAGAAAATGCAATTATTTTTGAAGGCTTCTATCAGTATGCCGTCAGCCATCGTGATGTGGTGAAGAAATTTGACCGCTTCCCGCACCGTAACGCCGCTTTGGGGCGTTTATCGACCCAGGAAGAGCTGCGGTGGTTGAACAACGGTGGTCAGCGATTTGGCCAATAGTCTTGATTTAATACCAATCGTTATAATACCGGCCTCTGTCTGGCACATATTACGTCATAACGGAACAAGGCCATGCTTACGAGGATGGCCTAACAGAATTTTGAAATGTTCTAGGGATTAGCTAAGCGGCATTACGCGATTACGACCGAGTTTTTTTGCCTGATTCATAAATGTATCGGTACGGTCAATTATACTTTCTCCCGGCTCATTCTCCAGTCTTTCTGCTACACCAAACGAAGCCGTAACCGAATTAATGCGTTGTCCCGATTTTTTGTCCAGAACCGAGATCTTTTCTAAAGTGCGACGCAGGGTTTCGGCTTGCTGCCTGGCTGATGACTTTACTTTATGCGGTAAGATTATCACAAACTCTTCCCCGCCAAAGCGATAGGCCTGGGCATAATCTCGGCAGCTTTCTTTAAGTCTGCGGGCAACGATTTTGAGTACCTGATCACCGAGCAAATGGCCATAGCTATCGTTAAAATTTTTGAACCTGTCGATATCTAACAGGATCAGGCTGAGAGGTGTATCATTTTGGATGTAATTTTGAAAATCACGGTCGAATGCGCGGCGGTTTAAAATGCCGGTTAACGCATCCTCATTCGCTTCTTTCTGGCTTTCAATTAGCGCCTGACGCAAGGACGATATCTCTTGTTGCGTGCTGCTTAGTTGCCCTTTAAAGGTACCGGTTGAAGTGTGTATCTGACGGGATTCACGAACTAGCTCGCGTACCAGCTTCATGGTTTCTTCTAGTGACAATCCATCTTGTTCCGCTGTTTCTAGCTTGCTGAAGCTCTTCGTTAATACGCCCTGAAATGCTTCTGTATCCGATAGAGTATCTGCCATGCTGTGGGAGATCTCTTGCATCATCGCGGTCAGGCTCTGTTTTAACTGAGCCATATCTTTATCGGTCTGACTAGCCAAATGCTCTTGATAGAGGGTATCGCATAAAGTTGGGGTACAGAGGCCTAGCTCGGCAATTCCCTGATCAACTGCCTGGTTGAGCATTGGGAGTTGTTGCTTTGCATAAGTGTACCAAAGTGCATAGTTGGTAGGCGTCGTCGGTACTTTGTGTTTGATCATTAAGGGAACCGTTTTTTTTAACGTTTTTGTCGATTCCACAAAACTATCGTTGCTCATAACACGAATTCCATTTGTTGCAGCAAATATAAAAAACTCGTCATAGTGAAACCGCTGATTGAACAGAATCCATTGGATTGCCTGAGCGGATACAAATGACCGTGAAGAAGGTTAGCCTCAATCTGTTATACCAATAACAATGATATACACAGCTACAAAAAACCCTCTAAGGATACCTCAGAAGGCTTTAAATTATTAGTATGTAATCATATTTTTAATAAATCACATAAACAATAATGATACTAACAGCCACAAAAAAGCCTTCTAAGGTTACCCTAGAAGGCTTTAAATTATTAGGCTGTAATCATACGGTTAATTACATACGTTCAAGGGTTTCGATACCAAGCAGATCCAGACCCTGTTTAATTGTGTTCGCAGTGAGTAGAGCAAGTTTCAGACGGCTCTGCTTAACAGCTTCTTCCGCATTTAGAATTGGGCATGCTTCGTAGAAGCTAGAGAACTTGCCTGCCAGTTCGAACAGGTAGGTACACATCAGGTGTGGCTGGCCTTCACGAGCTACTGTCAGTACAGCTTCTTCAAATTGCAGAAGTGCAGACAGCAGCGCTTGTTCTTTCTCATCGTTGATAACAACAGGGTGAGTCAGATCTGCTAGCTCAACGTCAGCACGTTTGAAGATAGAAGCCACACGCGTGTAAGCGTATTGCATGTATGGTGCTGTGTTACCTTCAAACGCCAGCATGTTATCCCAGTCGAAGATGTAGTCAGTTGTACGGTGCTTAGACAGGTCCGCATACTTAACTGCAGCCATTGCAACGGTTTTTGCAATGTTTGCTTTTTCTTCAGCGTCTAGTGTTGGGTTCTTTTCCTCGATGAGTTTAGCTGCGCGCAGCTCTGATTCATCAAGCAGATCCGTCAGACGCACAGTACCACCCGCACGGGTTTTGAAAGGACGGCCATCTTTGCCAAGCATCATACCGAATGCGTGGTGCTCAAGAGTCACCTCTTCAGGTACATAGCCCGCTTTACGAACGATAGACCATGCTTGCATCAGGTGCTGATGCTGACGTGAATCGATAAAGTAAAGTACACGGTCAGCATTTAGCTGCTCGTAGCGGTACTTAGCACATGCGATATCAGTGGTTGTGTACAGGAAGCCGCCATCACGCTTCTGGATGATAACACCCATCGCATCGCCGTCTTTGTTCTTGTACTCGTCCAGGAATACCACTTGCGCGCCGTCACTTTCAACAGCCAGACCCTTTTCTTTCAGATCAGCAACAATGCCCGGCAGCATGTCGTTATACATTGATTCACCCATTACGTTCTCACGAGAGAGTGATACGTTCAGGCGATCATAGTTACGCTGGTTCTGAACCATCGTAACATCAACCAGCTTCTTCCACATTTCGGCACAGTATTCGTCGCCGCCCTGCAGTTTAACCACGTAACCACGGGCACGGGCTGCGAACTCTTCATCTTCGTCGTACATCTTTTTAGATTCACGGTAGAACGCTTCAAGATCGGAAAGTTCCATCGAAACTTCACCCGTCTCTTTCTGTACGCGTTCAAGGTTTGCGATAAGCATACCGAACTGAGTACCCCAGTCACCGATGTGGTTAGCACGGATAACATTGTGGCCTAAGAACTCAAGAGTACGAACAACCGCGTCACCAATGATGGTTGAACGCAGGTGACCAACGTGCATTTCTTTCGCTACGTTTGGTGCTGAGTAGTCAACAACAATATTTTGTTGCTCTTCAGTGGCAACACCAATACGTGCATCAGCCAGTGCCTCTTCAGCACGTGCTGCAAGCCAGCTTTTGCATAGGAAGATATTGATAAAGCCAGGACCTGCGATTTCTACTTTTTCAGCGATACCGTCAAGATCCAGAACATCGATAACTTTCTGTGCAAACTCGCGAGGGTTAGTGCCTAATTTTTTTGCTAGGCCCATTACACCGTTCGCCTGGTAATCACCAAACTGCGCCTTTGCAGACTGACGTACAGCTGCCGGGCTACCTGCTGGTGCGCCTGCGGCTTCTAATGCCTGAGATACTTTGTCATTAATTAGTGCTTGAATGTTCACACGCTGATCCTTTAAATCGTTTGTAACGCTAATGTATTCATTAGTGAGGCAAAAACGTTACAGTATTCAAGAGTTGCCAGTAAGCAAAAACCGTCAAAAATAGTCACGAAAGTTGTTACATTAATTCACTGTTATTAATGCAAATGAAGAGCTCGTGAGTATTTTTGACGGGGCATCCTCTTGAGTCAGAGGTGGTATCTTGAATACACAAATAGTATTTCCTAATAATACCCACATAGTTAGGTACTTTGGCAACCCGAAAAGGCCATTGTTTGCGATTTTTTTTTTGCTCTAAGGGCTTGATGAAAATTATGCATGGATCAAGATGCTACAAGGTCTGTGGTGGCGTGGCTGAGGGTTCCGTTGGGAGCTAAACTGTGGATAATTATGCGTTAGCCCCCTGATACAACATTAATTGGAGAAAAAACATGCAGAAGCTGACAGAAGCTGGTCTTCACCCTGAACAAATGCTGGTGGATTTACCTGCCTTCATGGCGCGAGTTATGGCGCTGGCCAGTGAATTGGGCCTTTCTCTTGAACAATATCAGGCTGACCATATTGCACTGCGGGTAAATGACAGGAAAATGGCAGAAGCGCTGCATCAGGCGTGGCTCGCTTATGGTGAAGAGTGGTCGAATAATATTATCAATGGCAGACCGATTATTGTGATTGGTTTTCACCAGCCGGTTCAGGTGGGTAACTGGGTGATTGAATGCCTGGAATTACCCTATCCTGGTGATAAAGCCTATCCGCAAGAAGGGTGGGAGCATGTAGAGTTTGTGATCCCGGCAAAAGCAGGTAATACCGATCAATTGAAAGTGGTATTGGAGCAGGCTTTCCCTCAGCTTGAACAGCAGTGGGCGTTAATGGCAGATAAAGGGATTAAAGTTAAAGCTAGCTCACCATCGGGTGAAAAAGAGCGTTTACCGAATCCGACTTATGCGTTTAAGAAAAACGGGGTGTGCATTAAGCTACATCCTTGCTCGCTGAAGGACGTGATTGAGAGCGAAGAAGTATAACTCAGACGCGAGTTACGAGTTGCGAGTTTAAGGATTCTCGCAACTCGATACGCGTACCTAGAGTATCACTGTTCTATTACCGCGAACAAAGACCCGATCATCGAGCACTAAACCGAGCGCCTTACTGAGTACTGACTTTTCGACATCACGGCCCGAGCGTGCCATGTCATTGGCACTGAAATTATGGTCAACCGGGATCACGCTCTGGGTGATGATTGGCCCTTCATCGAGATCATTGGTAACAAAGTGTGCGGTGGCACCGATAATTTTCACACCGCGCTCGAAGGCTTGCAGATACGGTTTCGCGCCAATAAATGCCGGCAGGAAACTGTGGTGAATATTAATGATTTGGTGTGGGAACTGAGTGACAAAATTGGCCGTTAAAATGCGCATGTATTTTGCGAGTACCACGTAATTCGGCTCGTATTGCTGGATTGCAACAAGTAGCTTCTCTTCATGTTCTTCACGGCTTAGCCCTTCGTGGCTAACGTGATGGAACGGAATATCAAACTTTTCTGTTAATTTGCCTAATGTGTCGTAGTTCCCGACAACTGCCGCGATCTCTACATCCAGCGTGCCGTCATACGCTTTCACTAAAATATCACCGATACAATGGGCTTCTTTGGTCACCATGATCACGATGCGTTTGCGTGCTGAACTCACTAAACTACGGTGGCTTCCTGCCGGTAGGGCGTGGTCAAGATCTGCCAAGAAGGTTTCATTGTTGAAATAGCCTTCTAATTCGGTACGCATAAAGAACTGTTTATTGGTGTTATCAACAAACTCGTTGTTATGTACGATGTTAAGTTGGTGCTTGTAGCAGATGTTGGTGATCTTTGAAATAAGGCCGACGGCATCAGGGCAATCGGTGAGCAGGGTTTTCTTTTCCATGGTCTTCCTTGAACGGTATTTTTAAATTCGACTCCTTCCTATTTACCTTTTATTTATTACAGGGTCAAAAGATAATTGAATTATCACGTAAGTGAATACAACTTGTATGCGTTTAGCTAAGCAGAAAGAACGGGTAACGCCTTGTTGAATTAATCATGGTCGGCGGCAGACAAACTTGGCATAATGCTCAGCATTGTACTGTATAAATAACCAATAGTTTTAACATCATGATTGCCAAGTTTTTCGCCTCTGGAGGCGCGTTGGACAAAGCCCTTCCCGGCTTTCAAGCTCGACAACCGCAAATTGATATGGCACAAGCTGTCGATGATGCTATTCGCGAGCAGACTCAACTGGTGGTTGAAGCGGGCACGGGAACAGGTAAAACATTTGCCTATCTGGTGCCTGCGCTGGTCAGTGGGAAAAAAATCATAATCAGCACCGGATCGAAAAACTTACAGGAACAGCTGTTCCACCGTGATTTACCGCTGATGGCCGATGCGCTTGGTTTTACCGGGCGAGTGTCACTGTTAAAAGGGCGATCTAACTACTTGTGTCTCGATCGCCTTAGTCGGCAAGTGACCGAAAGTCATGGTACTCATGTCGACCCTACGCTGCTTAGCCAGTTGGTTAAAATTCGCAGCTGGGCATCATCGACCAAAAGTGGTGATTTGGGCGAGTGTGATGCCATAGCCGAGGACAGCCCGGTTATTCCGATGGTTACCTCTACCAACGACAATTGCCTTGGACGGGAATGTCCGTCTTATGAAGATTGCTTTGTGGTTAAAGCGCGTCGTAAAGCCATGGAATCAGATGTCGTGGTGGTGAATCATCACCTCTTTCTGGCCGATTTAGCAATTAAAGAGACCGGATTCGGTGAGCTGATCCCTGAAGCTGATGTTTTTATCTTTGATGAAGCCCATCAGATGCCAGATATTGCCTGCCAGTATTTCGGCCAAAGCTTATCCAGTCGCCAGGTGCAGGAGTTGGCGAAAGATGTCGAAATTGGCTATCGCACTGAAGCCAGAGACATGCGCCAACTGCAAAAGACCGCTGACCGACTGGCTCAGGCAGCATTCGATTTACGTATCGTACTTGGCGAACCGGGCTTTCGTGGCAATTGGCGAGATGCGGTAAAAAGCCCCGTGATCCAGCGAGAGCTGACCCGGTTAAATGACGCCCTTGATTTAACTTATGATGTACTGAAGTTGGTTTTGGGTCGCAGTCAGTTGTTAGATGCCGCATTTGAACGGGCAACCTTATTAAAAGCTCGTCTGGCTCGCTTGTGCGATACCACTATCACGGGCTATTCCTATTGGTTTGAATGTACGCCCCGTCATTTTACGTTGCATATCACGCCTTTGTCTGTGGCAGAAAAATTCCGTGAACAGATGCAGCAACAGAAAGGTGCATGGATCTTCACCTCCGCGACGCTGGCCGTTGATAACGATTTTAGCCATTTCAGCCACCGACTGGGGCTGGAGCCGAAACAGCAGTTCTCATTGGAAAGTCCGTTTGATTATCAGCAGCAGGCTTTGCTGTGTGTGCCTCGTTTTCTGCCTGAGCCAAATAGCTTTGGTATTGCCGATCAGCTGGTGGACATGTTGACGCCATTGATTGTAGAAAATAATGGCCGCTGTTTCTTTCTCTGTACGTCTCACCAGATGGTTCGTGATTTGGCTGAAGGTTTTCGCGCAAAGCTTGAATTACCGGTGTTAGTACAAGGTGAAACGACCAAGCAGAAGTTACTGGCCGAATATTTAGAGCGGGGGAATGCTCTGTTAGTTGCTACCGGTGCTTTCTGGGAGGGGATTGATGTTAGAGGCCAGGCCCTTAGCTGTGTTATTATCGACAAATTGCCTTTTACTGCACCGGATGATCCGTTGCTAAAAGCGCGAATAGAGGATTGCCGCCTGCGAGGTGGTGACCCGTTTTCGCAAGTCCAGATACCAGATGCCGTGATCACCCTGAAACAGGGTGTAGGACGCCTGATCCGTGATAAGCGGGATAAAGGTGTACTGGTAATTTGCGACAATCGACTGGTAACGCGTCCGTATGGCGCGGTATTTTTAAGAAGCCTGCCGCCGATCCCGCGTACGCGGAATATCAGTGGTGTCGGGCAGTTTCTGTCACAAGTGAATGGTGAAACTACAGCCATTCACTGTGACGATTAGCATTCAGAGGCTTGAATGAGCACCAAAATTCTTGCGGTCGATACCGCAACTGAAAATTGTTCTGTTGCCTTACTTATGGGCGATGAAGTTATCTCACGTTGCGAATATGCGCCACGTGAACATACAACAAAAATTTTGCCAATGGTTGATACCGTACTGGCAGAAGGCGGTGTAAAATTAAATCAGCTTGATGCATTAGCTTTCGGCCGTGGCCCGGGTAGTTTCACGGGTGTGCGTATTGGTATTGGTATAGCGCAAGGCTTAGCTTTCGGTGCTGATCTGCCAATGGTCGGCGTTTCTACGTTAGCAACAATGGCGCAGGGGACCTTCCGTAAGCATCAGGCCGAGCAAGTACTGACTGCGATTGATGCCCGCATGGGAGAGATCTACTGGGGCCAGTATCAACGTCAGACTAATGGTGACTGGCTAGTGGTTGGTGCGGAGCAAGTCATTGCACCTGATACTCTCGTTAATGAATTTGAGACTGTATCTGGGATCTGGTATACGGCAGGTACAGGTTGGGAAAGTTATGCTGACGCTCTCAGTCAACTGAAAGCCCAAACTGAGAAAGGCACAATCTTATATCCGGATTCTCAAGATATGGTATTGCTTGCAAAGTTCGCCCTTGCTCGTGGCGAAGCAGTAGCACCTGAAGCAGCTAGTCCGGTTTATGTGCGTGATACCGTGACCTGGAAGAAACTGCCGGGTCGGGAATAAATTTCAAAGACGAGCAGTAACAGGCTAGATCAAGCACCACACTGCTCGTTGTTCTCAGGGGGACGTTATGGTTTCAATTCATCGCTTACCACCTTCGATAAATCCGCAGCATAAGCCGCGGGTCTCAGCACCGGCTCAACCGTCAGACGTTGCTCAGCCTACCGTGGTCGCCAGTGCGGTATCTAAATCGGTTCGCAGCCCTGAGTCGATCCGCGATGCTCATGCCCACATTCAATATGATCAACCCGAAGGGAATAATCGGGAAGCGCTTGAATCGTATCTGGGCGTGATGTATCAAAATAGAAAAGATGAATTTTCTAACCTGATGGGCGTTGATGTTTACGTGTGAACTGACATTGTGAACACTGATGTGATCCCTGATTTATTCCCCCCCATTGATAAGTACCCTTGTTACATTTTTTACGGACGATCACTCGCCGCTTTGGCTGATTGTTATGACCAGATTGGTATAGTAGACCGCTGGCCGCATATTGAACATTTATGATGGAGAACCTGATGTTTATAAAGCTATTTCTTGGGCTGTCTACAGTGTTTATGATAGGCTGCGCAAGCATGTCAGCTAGCCTTAAACGCAGGCTGAAAAACCAGGGTGGCATCCATCAGCGCGCAACCCAATAATCTGTCATAGAGACGACATGGTGATGTATAACACTTTTTTCCAGCTAGCCGAAAAACAGCTGGCCGGGCTTTGTTCGTTTCAAAACCCAGCTAATGAAGTGCAGGTTCCGCCTGCAGAGGGTGGCAGTGGCGTGCAAAAACCGACGCTGTTGCTGCTGCATGGCTGGCAAGATAATGCTGCCAGTTTTGATGCGTTATTTGGGTCATTAGCAAGACATTTCCATCTTGTTGCGATTGACTGGCCGGGACATGGTTATTCTGATAAACGCGATGCAGATAACTATTATCATTTTTTTGATTATATTGACGATCTGCACCAGATCGTTGAACTGCTGTCGGCATCCTCATTGTATTTAGTGGGCCATTCGCTCGGCGCGCTGATTGCCGGTTGTTATGCCGCTGCTTTTCCTGACAAGGTAGCGGGCGTGGTCATGATTGAAGGGCTGGCTCCGTTATATGAGCCAGCCAATAACGCGGCAGCTCGTTTGCAACAAGGCATCGAAAGCCGCCAGCGTCATCGTCAGCGTGTTGCCAGACGGCCAGTACGTAAAATGAATGCGTTGCAGGAAGCGCTCGATTTACGTTGTACGGTCAATCGATTACCTGAGTCTTGCTTATTGCCACTGGTCGTAAGAGGAACGGAGACTGATGGCGAGCATTGGTATTGGCGTCATGATGACAGGCTACGCTGTGACTCGCTTTATCGTATGGTGGCAGAACATGCGCAAGCCTTAATGTCACAGATCCAATGTCCGGTTTTATCCATTGTTGGTGATCAAGGTTTCTCCCACCTGCAACGGACAGGGCCGGAGAAGAGCTGGTTTCAGCGGTTCAGGCAAGTACAGGTGAAAGGTGGTCATCACTGCCATATGGAAAGTCCGCAAGATGTTTGTCGTTATATCTTGATGTTTACCGCCAGATTTTGATGTTCAGAATGCTCTATTGCTATTTAGAGCAATATTATTATAGTCACTTTGATTTTAGAGTGATTGGTCTAATTGATGTGCGTTGAATTTTTGTTACCTGCACTGTCGTGCGGGTGTAAACAATTGTTTGAACTACCTCATAGAAAGTGGCGATAGCGCCAGAATAAAGTAAGGAGAGTGCAAGTGGATAAGGTTTGGCTTAACCGCTATCCGGAAGAAGTACCGGCAGAAATCAACCCTGATTTATACTCATCGCTGGTCGATATGTTTGAGCAATCGGTCCATAAGTTTGCCGACCAAACCGCGTTTATTAACATGGGCCAGGTCATGACCTTCCGCAAACTGGAAGAGCGTAGCCGTGCCTTTGCCGCTTACCTACAGAACGATCTGAAACTGAAAAAAGGTGATCGTGTTGCGGTAATGATGCCGAACCTGCTCCAATATCCCATCGCGCTGTTTGGTATTCTCCGTGCCGGATGCGTTGTCGTAAACGTAAATCCGCTCTATACCCCGCGCGAGCTTGAGCATCAATTGAATGACTCGGGTGCAAAAGCCATTGTTATTGTTTCGAACTTTGCCCACACCCTGGAAATGGTTGTTAAGAAAACAGGCGTTCAGCACGTTATCTTAACCAGCCTGGGTGATCAGTTGTCCCGCCCGAAAGGCACCGTGGTCAATTTTGTGGTGAAGTACATCAAAAAGATGGTGCCCAAGTATCACCTGCCTCATGCGACATCAATGCGTGCCGCCTTGAGAAAGGGGCGTCGCATGCAGTATGTGAAGCCGTTTATGTCTGGCGATGATACCGCATTCTTACAATATACCGGTGGTACGACTGGGGTGGCCAAAGGTGCGATTCTGACGCATCGCAATATGCTGGCGAACTTGATGCAGGCCAAAGGGGCATATGGTCCGGTTCTCACTGAAGGTCGTGAGCTGATCGTGACAGCATTACCGCTGTACCACGTGTTTGCTTTGACCGTGAACTGCTTACTGTTTATTGAAATCGGTGGACAGAATCTGCTGATCACTAACCCGCGTGATATTCCTACTTTTGTTAAAGAGCTACAGCGTTATTCATTCACTGCATTAACGGGGGTGAATACGTTATTTAATGCTCTGCTCAATAATGAAGACTTTCATGAATTGGATTTCAGTAAGCTTCGTTTATCGGTCGGCGGTGGTATGGCAGTTCAGCGTGCGGTGGCTGAAAAGTGGAAAAGCATCACAGGCAATTACTTGCTGGAAGGTTATGGCTTAACGGAATGTTCACCGCTGGTGGCTGCGTACCCATATGATTTGGTTGAGTATAACGGTTCCATTGGTCTGCCGGTACCATCTACTGATGTGCGAATTATCGATGATGAAGGAAACGTCTTAAGCAACGATCAAACCGGTGAGCTGCAAGTGCGTGGCCCGCAGGTCATGAAAGGCTATTGGCAGCGTCCGGAAGCCACGAAAGAAGTGTTGACGGATGACGGCTGGTTATCGACCGGTGACATTGTACGTTTTGATGACGAAGGCTTCCTTCACATCGTCGATCGCAAGAAAGACATGATCTTAGTCTCCGGTTTCAATGTTTACCCGAACGAAATTGAAGATGTCGTCGCCTTACATGGCAAAGTACTTGAAGTTGCCGCTATCGGCCAGCCACACGATGTTTCGGGTGAACTGGTGAAGATTTGTGTTGTCAGGCGCGACCCTAGCCTGACCCGTGATGAGCTGCTGATGCATTGCCGTGAACATCTGACGGGTTATAAAGTGCCTAAAATTGTCGAGTTCCGTGATGAATTGCCAAAATCCAACGTAGGCAAAATCTTACGACGTGCGTTGCGTGAAGAGTCCGAGAAAAAGGCTAAAGAGCAAGAAGCGTAACGGAAAGCAATTAATGAACTAGTGTATTAAAAACCAAGTGCGTTACGGTTAATTCAGGTTACAATTAAGTGCCGGCTACTATAGTCGGCACTTTTTGTTTATAAAATGATAGCTTGAGATAAGCTCTTCTATCATGTGGCTGCTTAGTCTTGGCGGTCTTTGGCTGTGAAGATTGAGTTAGTCATAGAATCGGGTGCTAGCTCATTACTATTTCGTATAGTAACGACCTTGATAGAAAAGAATGTGATGTGGTTTGTCACGTATTCAAATTTCAATTTTTTCGTTCTTGTACGAAATAGCGGCGAGAATTACCTTCTGATTTGGTTTTAGTTGCATATCTAATCAACTAAAAGCCATGCCTACTAAATATGTCAGCTAAATAAGGTCTGCTGTGAATTTTGAAATAATAACGACTACCCAGCGTTTAGAGTCTATTTGCGAACATGCCCGCACTCACTCAGTTGTGATGCTGGATACCGAATTTGTACGTACGCGTACCTTGTATCCAAAGCTTGGTTTGATTCAAATGTTCGATGGCGACAATCTTGCGCTTATAGATCCACTCGAAATTGATGATATGACACCATTGTGGGATCTGTTACAAGATAAGTCCGTGACTAAAGCCTTGCATGCCTGTGGAGAAGATCTGGAAGTATTCCAGTACCATGCAGGTTGTCTGCCGGAACCAATGGTAGATACGCAACTGATGGCTGCCTTTTTGGGCCACGGGATTTCAACGGGCTTCGGGACACTCGTCAATGAGTATCTGGGTGTTGAGCTTGATAAAGGTGAGGCCAGAACCAACTGGTTAGCACGTCCTTTAACGGCAAAACAGCTTGATTATGCCGCGGCTGATGTCTTCTATTTACTACCGCTCTATGAAAAGCTGATTGAACAGGTACAAGCGAAAGGCTGGATGAAAGCATTAGAGCAAGAGTGTTCATCTCTGATGTTGAAACGCGTTCAACCCGTTGATCCAGATAAAGTTTATCTTAAGGTGAAAAATGCCTGGCAGCTGAGTCCTAAGCAGCTTGCGGTATTGCAGCAAGTGGCTAAGTGGCGGGTACTGGAAGCGCGTAAACGGGACATCGCGCTAAACTTTATTGTTAAAGAATTACATATCTGGAAATTAGCGCGTTACAACATCACATCAAAAACTGTGATGGCTAAAGAAGGTTTCGATAGCATGGAGATCCAACGCCATGCTGGGCGTTTGTCGAAAATAGTGCATGACGCTGAAAACATTTTGCCAGAACAGTACCCGGAAAAAATTGTTCGCCTGGTTGATTTGCCGGGTTATAAGCAAATTGTGAAACAGATCAAAGATGAAGTTACCCGGGTAGAGGCAGAAACGGGGTTGGCACCAGAATTTTTGGCATCGAAAAAGCAGGTGAACCAGCTTATTTCATGGGTGTGGAAATATCAAAAATCAGCAGACAAATTGCCTGACATGCTGAAAACATGGCGTAAGCCATTGTTTGAAGAGCGCGTACTACCATTACTGGAAAAGTTAGACAAATAAATCCGCCAGGTAGTGTCAAATAGTAGAAATCCCCTGAAGGTTCGCTTCAGGGGATTTTTTATTATTTGTCTTCTGGCAGGGTGACGTTTAATTCCAGAACCGACAGATCTTCTTCTTTTTGATCCAGGTTCACACTTACCTGCTCTGGCGTGATATCCACATATTTGCGAATAACGTCCAGAATATCTTTTTTTAACTGAGGCAAGTAAGAAGGCGCACTTTGACCCGCAGAGCGGCGCTCAGCGACGATAATTTGCAGCCTTTCCTTCGCCACACTAGCCGTCGTTGTTTTTTTGGGGCGGAAGAACTCTAGCAAAGCCATAATAAATTAGCCTCCAAATAAACGTTTTAGGAAGCCTTTTTTCTCTTCCTCTAAGAAACGGAATGGGCGTTCCTCGCCCAGTAAGCGTCCAACAGTATCTTCATATGCCGAACATGCATCTGACTCTTTGTCAAAAATAACCGGTTCACCTTTGTTAGAGGCATTCAGAACCGCCTGGCTTTCAGGAATAACACCCAGTAACGGAATATGCAGGATATCTTCCACATCTTCTACGCTTAGCATATCGCCCAGAGTGACACGGGCCGGATTATAGCGAGTTAACAGAAGATGTTGTTTAACAGGCTGGTCTGAATTTTCAGCGCGACGAGATTTTGAGTCTAAGATCCCCAGAATTCGATCGGAGTCTCGAACCGAGGAGACTTCCGGATTCGTGGTGACAATGGCTTCATCAGCAAAATAAAGCGCCATTAATGCACCGGTTTCGATACCTGCAGGTGAATCACAGATAACAAAATCAAAGCCCATTTCATCGAGATCATTCAGAACACGCTCAACGCCTTCTTTACTTAATGCGTCTTTATCGCGAGTTTGAGATGCTGGAAGTACAAACAGATTATCAACGCGCTTATCTTTGATCAGTGCCTGATTGAGGTTTGCTTCGCCATTAATGACATTAACAAAATCATATACGACGCGGCGTTCACAACCCATGATGAGGTCAAGGTTACGTAGACCAATATCGAAATCGATAACAGCGGTTTTTTTTCCTGCAAGGGCGAGACCTGATGCGATTGCCGCACTGGATGTTGTTTTACCAACGCCACCTTTGCCCGAGGTAACAACGATAATACGTGCCATCTATTAAATTCCTTATCAAACGTTATAGAGCAAGGTGCTCTATGTTTAAATTATTTTCAGCAAGTGAGATAACGACACCTTTACCCCAGAATTCTTCTTGGATTTTATCACTGAGCCAGTAGTTACCTGCAATGGAAATCAGCTCTGATTGTAAGTTCTGGCAGAAAATGGTTGCTTGCTGTTGGCCGCTTGCGCCGGCAATAGCCCGACCCCGTAACACGCCATAGACATGAATACAGCCATCAGCAATGATTTCGGCGCCTGCACTAACGTGGCTCATCACAACGAGATCGCAGTTTTTCGCGTATATTTGCTGACCTGAGCGAACAGGGGTACGAACGATTCTCGTTGGATCCATGGCTTTTTCTGCCGCTTGCGCCTGACGTGCAGCATTCATGATAGCAAAACCTGCTGATTTTGCTTGTGTCTGTAAGTAAGGATCTTTACTGCCGCTAATACCTACCGGGATCATACCCGCATCCTCGACACCAGCTTTAAGCTGTTTGAAGTCGATCTGACTGCCTGCATGGGTAATATCGATTACCACAGGAGCAGAGGCGAAGAAGCTAGGCGCTTGACTCACTTTGTCTTTTAGGTGGTCAGTTGCCTGTTTTATATCCCCATCAACTAAATGCAGGGCCGAGAGCGTGAATGAGCTCCCCTTTAATTCTGGCGATTTGGTCATGATTATTATATGACTGACGTTAAATTAGCCAATTAGGTACGTTATCATAAAGGTACTTGCATGGTATATTCCAAAGGTTGTATCGGCAAGTTATCCTTGCCCTAGCGTTGGAATTTCAGACAAGCGTCTCATCTGCACGGCCTTTAAGTTAGTGCTTTGAGGGAATGATTTACAAAAATCAGTGTCTGAAAAAGATGAAAGCTTTAACAAACAGGCTATTTTGATGTTTAGTTCAATTTATAAAAGCTCCAAAAAAGAAAATACGTATTTATATATCAATAAAAAAGATGATTTTTCTGATGTACCAGAATCTCTGATGGCAACGTTTGGCACGCCGCAGTTCGTTATGGTGTTAAAGCTGGAAGGGCGTAAGTTAGCACTGGCTGATGCCGAGAAGGTCAAAGAGGCGTTAGCGACGGTTGGTTATTATCTGCAGATACCACCACCAGTGACAAATTTACTCACACAACATAAGGCAGCGAAAGCTGAACTTAATTCGTAAAAGGTAACTATGCATAAGCGTTTGATATCGGCCTTGGTGGCCATAGGATTAGGAATCTCTTCTGCAGCTTTTGCGGCTGATGAAGGGTTTGACGAATATGTACTTGAGCTTAAAGCTGAAGCTCGTGAGCATGGAATTTCAGAATCGATAATCAACTCTGCTTTCGAAGGCATTAAATATACAGAGCGTGCAGTTAAGGCAGATAAGAATCAGCCTGAGAAAAAGCTGACGTTGGATGAATATATCCCACGCGCGGTACCTGATTGGAAAGTAAAGCAGGCTAATCGTTTATACCAGGAGCATAAACCGACGCTGGATAGGATTGGACGTGAATATGGTGTTCAGCCAAGGTTCATTGTCGCGTTATGGGGGGTTGAAAGCAACTTTGGCCGCTTGATGGGAAATTACAATGTGATCGAAGCGCTTTCTACTCTGGCTTATGAAGGGCGTCGTGAAACATTTTTTCGCAAGCAAGTCATGGCGGCATTAACGATTCTGGATGACGGTCATATTGCGCCACAAGAGATGAAAGGTTCATGGGCAGGTGCGATGGGGCAACCCCAGTTTATGCCGACATCTTTTCTTGCCTATGCTGTCGATGGAAATAATGACGGACGTATTGATATCTGGCAGAGCGAAGAGGATGTTTTTGCCTCAGCGGCAAATTATCTGAAGATGTCGGGCTGGAATGATGAATATACCTGGGGAAGACAGGTTAAATTCCCGGCAGGAATAAGCGCATCATTTAAAGGTGTCGAAAAGGAAAAAGCGAGACCTTTAGATGAATGGCAGAAGCTAGGAGTCAGGAAAATAAATGGACAAGCCCTACCAAAGGTTAATATTGACGCATGGCTTATTCAACCTGATGATCAACGAGGGCGTGCATATCTGATTTATGGTAATTATCAAACCCTATTAAGCTGGAATCGTTCGCATTATTTTGCTTTAGCGGTGAGTCATCTCGCAGACCGAATTCGATAACCTTTGATTTTTTGATTTTAAAAAGAGATAGAGCCAGGCATTAATACCTGGCTCTTTTTCGTTGTGTCTGATCGTTTGTCAGCATGTTACCGTTTCTTCTTCATGAGATTTGTTGATGTAAAATTTTCTTTAATTTCAATATCATACGGTTGAGCTGATGAGTAGGAGTAGCCGTGTACGGATAAAATGTTTTTTATCTTGCTAAAAGCTTGTCAGCTCATTTCGCGGGGTTTTTAATGGCTATTATTAACATCATCAATGAGTATTGAGATTATTTGTGGCTGCGTGAATTGTCTGAGTGACAGGTGATTAACCCTAAAGTAGTAGTAGATAGTTATTAAATGAAAATGCTTTTACTGAATATAGAAAGCCCGGCGTGATAGCCGGGCTTTTATTCAACTGGTATACAGCCTATTAGATTTCGAAATCATCAATAGATTGACCGGCATCTAACGCTTTCTTCAATGAACTTGGTGTACGGCCTTGGCCTGTCCACGTTTTTTCTTCACCGTTTTCGTCGATGAATTTATATTTTGCTGGACGTGAAGCACGCTTAGCTTTTGGTGCTTTAGCTAGGCTAGAAAGTAATTCTTCTGGGTCGATACCATCAGCCAGAAGCATTTCACGGTAATGATCCAGCTTTTCGTTACGCTCATTTTCTTTAGCGATATCTTCCGCTTCAGATTCTTCACGTTCAGTAACGACTGTTTGTAGTTTTTCCAGAGCTTCTTGTAGTTGCTCAAGTGTATATTCGCGAGAAAGTGCGCGAAGGCTGCGAAGGTTTAATAGCGCTTTCATTACATCAGACATTTTTATTTCCTGTTAATTTCAAACTTGCCACATTAATAATAGCAGTCAAAAAGCAATATTTATCAATAATAATACTTTTATAGCGTCAGTGCCAAACAATTTATTTGTTTAATAATTAAATAATGTTCGTTTGTCGAATGAATTCTCAATTATGAAAAAATGTAATCACATTTTGGTTTGGAAATATCAACCAAAATGTGATTCATCGCTATATATAAATGTCCGCCATTTCATAATAATCGTATTCAAATTTGGATTTTGTGGTTAAAAACTCACCACTTCGGCAATATTATTCACTATTTGTGTGAAATCTTTCACTTTAAGTTGTTGCAAAAGAGTCGACATTCCGTAGAATGAACCATTCCTTGACTAAGGGTAGAGGCGCATTGTCTATAAGTAGCAAGCTGTAGGGTGATTCCGATGATAGTTTGCGAAAGGAGCCAATGCCGAAGTTAGAAAGGTTTATCAAGCCTTCTTGCTGGGGTTGTCACCAAATAGGGGCAACACTGCCATAGTATAAATTACATTAACTATGGAGCGCTACTGTGGGGTCGGGAGAGGTTTATCTTCTTTCCTTATACTCATCTAATCACGGTTATTCCCGTGTTCAGCAGTAGATCTCCGACCAATATCGGTTGTAGTAGAGATCATGAATATTGTAGATTTTTCCCATTCTTCCATTTCGCTTTTACCGCCTTTAGTGGCATTAGTATTGGCTGTCCTTACACGTAAAGTATTGGTTTCTTTAGGTGTTGGTGTCGTATTAGGCGCACTGTTATTAACCGATTTCTCTGCAGGGGCCACCGCAGATTACTTGTTAACAACAGTCAAAAGCGTATTCATCGAAGATGGTGCCATTAATAGCTGGAACATGAGTATCGTGGTATTCCTGGTTTTACTGGGAATGATGACGGCATTACTGACCTTATCGGGTGGTACACGCGCATTTGCCGAATGGGCACAAACCAAGATTAAAACTAAACGTGGTGCGAAGCTCCTGGCTGCATTTTTAGGTGTTTTCATTTTCGTTGATGACTATTTTAATAGCCTGGCGGTAGGTTCGATTTCTCGCCCGGTCACTGACCGCTTCTATGTTTCACGCGCTAAACTGGCTTATATTCTGGATTCAACGGCTGCACCTATGTGTGTATTAATGCCGGCATCCAGCTGGGGCGCTTATATCATTACCGTTATTGGTGGCATTCTGGTGTCACATGGTGTGACTGAATATTCAGCATTAAGTGCATTCTTGCAGCTGGCACCAATGAATTTCTATGCCGTATTTGCTCTGCTGATGGTTTTTGCTGTTGCTTGGTTCCAAATCGATGTTGGCGCCATGAAAAAGCATGAAGTAGAGGCAAGTCATGGTTATGGGTTCGATGAAGGTGATGATAACAGTCAGGCTAAAGATCTGAATGATGAGCTGGAAATCGAAGAAAGTGAGCATGGCCGTGTTGCTGATCTGGTTATGCCGATTGTGATTCTGATCCTCTCCACTTTCTTCTTTATGATTTATACGGGTTATCAGGCTCTGGAAGCGGATGGTATTGCGTTCAATATTCTGGGTGCTTTTGAAAATACCGATGTGGGTAAATCGCTATGTTACGGTGGTTTCTTTGGTTTGGTGTCGGCGCTTATTCCTGTCTTGCGTCAGAAAATCCCGATGGCTGAGGTCGTGAAAACATTGTGGATCGGTGCTAAATCGATGTTTGGTGCCATTCTGATCCTGTTGTTCGCCTGGAGTATCGGTAGCGTAATCGGCGATATGGCGACCGGAAAGTATTTGTCTACGCTGGTACAAGGCAATATTGACCCAACGATGCTACCCGTTATCCTGTTCTTGCTATCAGGTATTATGGCGTTCTCAACAGGAACTTCTTGGGGTACTTTTGGTATTATGTTACCGATTGCAGGTGATTTATCTGCCGCGACAGAGATTGCTTTGCTATTGCCGATGTTAAGTGCGGTTCTGGCAGGTTCGGTTTTCGGTGACCATTGTTCTCCGATTTCTGATACCACAATACTGTCTTCAACCGGTGCTCGTTGTCACCATATTGATCATGTATCGACTCAGCTACCTTACGCGCTTTCGGTCGCTTTGGTGTCGGCCATTGGTTTCTTGGTGCTGGGCATGACGGGTTCACTGGCAGTGTCATTTATGGCCGCAACCATCACATTTATTGTGGTTTGTGTAATGCTATCGTGGCTCTCTCGCCGCCCAATAGGTGCTACTGCAAACGTATAACAGATCCATAATCTGCGATGAAGCCTGCGATGTTTTCGCAGGCTTTTTTTTATCTTGCCAAGTGATTTTGAGTTAAAAGCGATGCATCTGCATTCCTTATTTTCTATGCGGGATCTCCTTTCATTTCCGTGCTAATTTCTGTAGCATTTCGGCAGTTTTTCAGTCTTTGGGGAGCCTCATGGCCCAGATGTATTTCTACTACTCAGCAATGAATGCGGGTAAATCGACGACATTATTACAATCATCTTTTAATTATCGCGAACGCGGTATGTTACCGGTGATCTTCACCGCGGCGATTGATAACCGATTTGGTCAGGGCAAGGTCAGCTCTCGGATCGGTTTACAAGAAGATGCGGAGTTATATACTCGCGAAGATGATCTCTGGGAAAAACTGCAAGCCTTGCACCGTGAATCCAAAATTGACTGCGTATTGATTGATGAGTGCCAGTTCCTGACAAAAGATCAGGTTTACCAGTTAACCGAAGTCGTCGATAAACTGCATGTGCCGGTATTATGTTACGGTCTTCGTAGTGATTTCCGTGGTGAGCTATTTGAAGGTAGCCGATATTTGCTTTCATGGGCCGATAAGCTGGTCGAGCTTAAGACGATTTGTCATTGTGGCCGTAAAGCAAATATGGTGATCCGTCAGGACGAGTCTGGTCAGGCCATTGCTGATGGTGATCAAGTTGAAATTGGCGGTAATGACCGTTATGTTTCCGTTTGTCGTAAACACTATAAAGAAGCATTGGGTCGTTAGAACAGGTTTCGGCTCAGGAAACAGGTTTGAATAAAAAAAGGAAGCGTAAGCTTAATGCCGTTCACTTAACGTGAGCGGCATTGTTTTTTCTAACGGGATATCGGTTTTTTGAGCACTTCAATACTCTAGGGTAACTTCGTTCTCTTCTAGCAGGTAAAATAAACTGCTTCGCGATCTCTTCTAGTACCATTACTTGTTTCGGTATGTTCCCTGGTGTCACAAATGGCAACTGCGTTAACTCATGAACAATATGCAATGCCGCCCCATGAAAACTGAGTTGATTGGGAAAGACTCCTTTTAAACTACTAGCCATCAATACCATCTTATATCTCAAGAGGTTATAAGC
>NZ_JAKJSP010000033.1:0-81010 GCF_050337085.1 Photobacterium sagamiensis
CTCTTGCCGCTGTCGGCCTGCTCCGGCGCAGAAAGTAACTCTATATCCTCAACGTGGTTTGGGTTTAAAACTTATAAAAAAAGGGTTCCCATAGGGAACCCTTTTTATTTAATAACGCTAATTGATATTACTCGTCAGCTAATTCCACCAGCTTGGTTGAGCCACCATGGATTTTTTCACGGCGGCGCTGAATAATAGCAAAGAAGCCCGGAATTAGAAAAGTACCGGCAAGCAACACAAATAACAGACCGCCCGTCAGTGATATACCCAGAGAGTTCTGACTGATATGACCGGCACCTGACGCAAATATCAGCGGCAAAATACCCAGAATAAATGACCAGGACGTCATATTCACCGCACGGAAACGCAATTTCCCCCCACGTACCGCCGCCTGTTCAATAGCCAGTTCCTTTTCTTCCCGTTCAATCTTGGCAAATTCCACGATCAAAATCGCATTCTTCGCCGCCAGCGCGATCAGCAGGACCAAGCCGATCTGTGCGTACAGATCCAACGGTGTCCCTGTCATACTCAGTGCTAAGAATGAGCCTAGCGTAGCCACAGGCACTACCAGAATAATTGCCAGCGGAATACTCCAGCTCTCATACTGTGCCACCATGAACAGATAAATGAAGATCAACGCCAGAGCAAAAGCATAAATTGCCTGATTACCTGCCTTCACTTCCTGATAAGCCATCCCCGTCCACTCATACTGATAACCCTGTGGTAAGACTTCAGCCGCGACACGTTCCATCGCCGCAATCGCATCGCCGCTGGAATAACCCGGAGCGGGGCTGCCCTGAATCACCGCAGCACGGTACATGTTGTAACGCCATGCAACATCCGGCTCGAACACTTGCTCAATGGTTGCCAACGTACTTAGCGGGATCATCTCACCAGAAGATGAACGCACATGGAACCGCTCCAGCGATTGCAGATCGCTACGATACTGACTGTCAGCCTGAAGCGTTACCCGGAAGTTCTTGCCGTAAAGGGTAAAATCATTCACATAGATAGAACCCAGATTACCTTGCAAGGTCTGGAACACTTCGGTCAGGGGAATACCCAGCTGCTTCGCTTTAACCCGGTCAACATCGACATAGAAATGCGGGACATTGGCTCGGAACATACTGAAAGTGTACTGGATCTCTGGTTGAGCATTGGCTTTCTGAATCAACTCTCCCATGACATTGGCCAAATCAGTACGGCTTCGCCCGAGGGTATCTTCCAATACAAATTCAAATCCCGATGCTGCTCCCATTCCCGGAACGGCTGGTGCACCCATCGCAAAGACTACCGCTTCCGGCAATTCCATTACTGCACGGGCATTAATACGGTTAGTGATCGCAAATGAAGAGTGATCACCGGCCATCTCGCCACGTTCATCCCATGTTTTCAATTTGATGAACATTGATGCCCCGTTTGAAGCAGCCGCACCCGTCAGGAATGCATAACCGTTGGCAACCGTGATCCCTTCAATCCCAGGTTCCTGTTCAATTATTTTCTGAAGTTTAATCGCCGTTTCTTCAGTACGTGACAGCGATGCCGCATCCGGCAACTGGACATTGACCAGTAAAATGCCTTTATCTTCCTGTGGAACAAATGCCGTGGAGGTTGTCTTAGCCAATAAGGTGACAGCCAGAACAGCAACCACAAAGATGCTACCTAGCAGTGCAACTTTACGAACCAAGAAGCCCGCTATAGCCCCGTATTTAAGCGTAACGTTATCCAGACCTTTATTGAATTTCTGGAACCAGCGAGCAGTATTATTTCCGTTTTGTTTTAACACCAGAGAACACAGCGCCGGAGACAGGGTCAACGCATTAATCGAGGAGATAACAACTGAAATGCAGATAGTCAAAGCAAACTGGCGATACATGATCCCCGTAATACCGGGCAGCATGGCGACAGGCAGGAATACCGCCAGCAGTACCATCGTTGAGGTGATGATCGGGCCCGTTACTTCCTTCATCGCAATCAAGGTGGCTTGTCGCGGCGTCAGGCTCGGATCCCGACTCATATTGGTATCTACGTTTTCGATAACCAGAATGGCATCATCCACCACAATACCAATAGCCAGAATCAGACCAAACAGCGTCACCGTATTGATCGTAAAACCAGCCGCAAGCATGACGGCAAAGGTACCAATGAGCGAAACCGGAATAGCAACAACAGGGATCAGGGTCGCGCGTACGCTACCTAAGAACAGGTAAGTCACAGCAATAACCAGAATAACCGCTTCAATCAGCGTTTTAACCACACCTTTGATCGACTCAGCGACGAACAGGGTTGTATCGTAACTGGTTTCATAAGCCATACCATCAGGCATATTGTGACTGAGCTTATCTAGCAGCTCCATCACCGCCTGGCCACTTTCTAACGCATTGGCATCAGATTGTAACGATAAAGCCACAATGGAAGCCGGATTGCCTCGGAAAGTACCGTATCCTTCGTAGGATTTCTTGCCCAACTCTACCCGTGCGATATCTTTCAGGTAAACAACAGATCCGTCCGGACTTGCTCGCAGCACAACTCTTTCGAACTCCTCAACGGATTCGAGGCGACCTTTGGTCACCAGGTTAAACTGGACTTCCTGAGCGTTGTTATAAGGAGGCGCACCCACTTTACCTGCCGCAACCTGAACATTCTGCTCGGCGAGAGCGGCATTGACATCAGAGGTTGTCAGTCCCAGGTTCGCCATTTTTTCCGGATCAAGCCAAACACGCATTGCGTATTCACCGCCACCAATAACGTTAACTTCACTGATGCCCTGTACACGCGCCAACTGATCTTTAACGTTGAGGTTGATGTAGTTAATCAGGAATTTATCATCGTACTTACCATCCGGAGAATAGAAGTTCAAGACCATCAGCAAGTCAGGCGAACGTTTCTTCACCGTCACGCCCACCATGCGAACTTCAGCCGGTAGCTTTGATTCAATCTGAGCAACACGGTTTTGCACATTCACCTGTGCCATGTCAGGATCAGTACCGATATCAAACGTAACGTTCAGGTTATAAGAGCCATCATTGGCACTTTTTGAGGACATATAAATCATGTTCTCAACGCCATTAACAGAGGCTTCAATCGGATCAGCAATGGCCTCTTCGACAACCTCCGCACTCGCACCTGAGTAATAAGCCGTTACACTCACCGACGGCGGACTGATTTTAGGGTATTCCGCCACTGGCAAATTCAGTACGGCAATCGCACCTGCCAGAGTTAAAATTATAGATATCACCAACGCAAATTTAGGACGCTGGATAAAGAATCGACTCAGCATTTTCTTTCCTTATGCATCCGTATTTTCAAGACGAACGGTCATACCATTACGAACACGTTGCAGACCTTTAGTCAGCACGATCTCTTTGGCTGCGACACCTTTACGGATAATCACGCCCTGCTCGGTCTGAGGACCAAGTACCACATTGCGGCGCTCAGTAACATTACCCTCAGTAAGGATCATTACAAAGTCACCTTCCAAATCACTTTGCACAGCGCGACGTGGAATAACCGTCATTTTCACTGGCTGTTTTTCACGTAACAAAACTTGTACATGCTGACCAGGTAGCAACGCTTGAGTCGGATTCTCAAAGATTGCACGCATGGCGATTGTCCCGGTATTCAAATCAATGCGATTACCAATAAAATCAACCTGGCCCAAAAGCGGATACTCTTTGCCATCATTTAACGTCAGAACCACTTCTACATCACCGTTGCCACGGCCGCTGCCATCAAGAGTATCGATACCTAGTTCTAAGCGCTCACGTTCGCTGAGGTTGAACACCGTATGGATCGGGTCAAGACTCACTAAAGTCGTCAGCACACCTGATGAGGGTGAAACCAAATCACCAATACTGGCTTTACTGTCACTGATCCTGCCACTGAACGGGGCTACAACACGGGTATATGACAGATCGACTTCAGCGGCATATAGCTGGGCTTTAGCCGATTTCAGCTGTGCTTCAGCACCTAGCTTATCAGCGGTCAGCTTATCGAATTCCGACTGGCTAATGCTGCCTTTCGGCAATAGATTCAGGCCTCGATTAAAATCTAATTCAGCATTCTTTAAACTAGATTCTGCCTGCGAAATTTCTGCCTGGGCACTGGCAACTCTTGCCTCATAAGCAGCTGGTTCGATTTGAAATAACAGCTGCCCCTTTTCTACCATCTGGCCTTCGGTGAAGAATCGCTCCTTAAGATAGCCCGAGACCTGCGCCGTGATTGCCGCATCTTCAATGGCGTTAGTTCGACCGACATATTGCTTACCTTGCTGGTAATCAATCACGCTCACAGGCTCTGCTGCAACCAGCGGGCTTACCGGGGCTTGCCGTCCATTTTGCTTATCGCCACACCCCATAAGTAAACTCGAACTTACCAGCGTCGCGATAACAAGTTTTTTTTTCATTTTGCTGACCATAGTTATAATTAAAACAATAAAATGCTGATGCGCAAATTCAAATTTCAAATGCAAACAGCTAAAAAAACACACAATAAATATCAATAATTTTCTTGTCAGATTACGTTAACAATCAGCCTTTAATGAAAGCTGAACGATTATTGATAACACCGTGTTTTTTAAAGTTTTATGTTTCAAAATATTACAAAGCCAGATACACATAATTAATTGATGGGTAACTAGTGATAAAACCAATAGATATAAGATATTATTGACATTAATAGATACCGAGGAAGTATTAATACAATGGATTTTTTCCCTATTTTTTTAAACTTAAAGAATAGAAAAGTGCTTGTCATCGGCGGAGGTGACGTTGCATGCAGAAAAGTTGATCTCTTACTCCGAGCCAACGCTGATATCACCGTCATTTCGCCTCAGTTACATCCGCACTTATCACGCTTAGCGGCTAACAAGCAACTGACCTACATTAAACAAAAGTACGATCCATCTTGCGTTATTGGGTTCCATCAGGTCTGGGCAACGACCAATGATCCCAAACTGAACCATCAGGTTTTTACTGATGCCGAAGCCGAAGGCATCTGGACGAATATTGTTGACGATCCATTCCATTGCCATTTCATTACACCGTCAATGATTGATCGGACCCCTATTCAAGTCGCAATTTCCAGCGGCGGAGCCTCACCCGTTCTGGTTCGTTTCATCAGAGAAAAACTTGAAACCCAGCTTCCGCAGAACCTGAGTTTGCTGGCTGAGTTTTCAGGCAAACAAAGAGAGCGCATCAAACAGCATTTCAAAACGGTAGATGAGAGAAGGAAATTCTGGGAGCGCTTTTTCCGCCTGCCTGCAGTCGAACAAGCCAATGATACCGCTAGTTTAGAGCAGGCATTCACATTATTGCTGTCAGAGCCTGAAACACCAACCAGTAGCCTTTACCTGATAGAAACAGATATCGATCCGGAAATGCTGACGCTAAAAGCACTCCGTTTAATGCAGCAATCTGACTTTGTACTGTATCCGGAAGGAAGCGATGATATTTTCGTTGATCTATGCCGCCGTGATGCAGACCGTGAGCCGTACACACCAGAGGCACTTCAAGATAAGGTTCATGCTTTATTAAATGATGGACTGCGCGTTTGTGTACTGGCCCCTAAAGCCACTCACCCTCAGGCGCTAATCTCATTATGCCAAGAAACCAAAGGACTGTTTGTTCCTTGCCTCTGACGTTTTAACATATACCCAAGCTACCTCAAGATGCAGAGTTCAGCGAGAATTCATGGGCTTTTAGGCAAGGCAGCCATTAGAGTGAATAGTGGTTCTATTTAGAGAATGGCTAACACAGAATAAAAGCCCATGAAACTCGCCCTTTGGGAGCTCCTCTGGAAAATCACTTCTTCACAAAATGTGTTTGAAAGGGAATGCCATTCCTACACACATTTAATTCGAATTGAGTTCCCAGAGAAAGCTCTGAATCTCGCATCTTGAGGTAGTTTGGGTACATATCCAAAGACAAAAAAAACCGCACATATCATAACGATATGTGCGGCAAACATTCCACTCAGGGATATCAAGAAGGGGGATATTCTTTTGTATTACTCAGCTTCAACTGCAGCTGAAGACAGTTTTGAATTGGGTTGGTTGAGTTTATGATGTAACCATAGGCCAGATGCCTTCATGGTATAACCAAACAGTGCTCCAACAATCAACGATGGAATGACAAGTTGCCAGTCACCGTTCGCAGCAAATGTTGCACATGATCCGATAAAGGTACCCGGAATGTAATTCAACCATGTTTTCTTTGCCTGAACACACATGAAAAACGATACAAGAGCAGTGACTACATAACCTAAGATTTCAACACTGAACAGACTCGACAGGTGAATAATGACCATTGCCCAAAAAACGCCGCTCATATTTGTCACAATGCTCAGGCCAAGGCCTTTGATACCATCTTTAGGGGAAGCAAAGTAAGTTGTGCAACCCAGAAATCCTGCCCAGCTCAATAGACCCAGGGAAACAGCCACCCATCCCCAAATACCGGAAAGAATACCTGTCGTTAATGAAATTGCTACCAGTACCGTCATGTTGTGATCTCGTAAATATATAAAAGCACTTGAATTCGTAAACAGTGTAATCAGCTACAAAATAAACGAAAGAGACGCAGATCACATTATGTGAAATGCGGTTACATGCTATTTCTTAAAAAAAAGATCAAGCTCACAATAAATGGAGGTTTTTCAACATCATTGCAATCGACTTATTTTTTATAGTTAGCTGCTCCATATCCGCATCAACCCAGTGTTTACGTATGGAAACAGTTGTCCCGTAGAATCCCGTCTAAGAGATCTATCGCGAATAGGATATTCATTAGCTTAACCTGTATTTACACTTTTCAAATTGCGGTAATCTCAAGCTATGGTAAGTTAAGCTTTTTCTTATCTATATCCCCAATTTTTTATACTTCGGAGCAACCCATGGGCCCTTTAATGCTCGATGTCTCAGGCTGTGAACTTGATGCAGAAGAACGTGAAATTATCCAGCACCCTACCGTGGGGGGGATCATCTTCTTCGCACGAAATTTTCACGATCGCGCTCAATTACGTGCTCTGACAAAAGATATTCGCCAAACAGCCAAACGCCCTCTTCTTATTGCCGTTGATCAGGAAGGCGGCCGTGTTCAGCGCTTTCGCAATGAATTCACTCATCTTCCACCGGCAAAAGCTTTTGCCGAGCAGAAAAATGGGATTGAGATGGCAAAAAAAGGTGGGTGGTTAATGGCAGCAGAACTGCTTGCTATGGATATCGACCTCAGCTTCGCCCCTGTTTTAGATATAGGTTTTGACTGTAAGGCCATTGGCGATCGTGCATTCTCCGACGATCCGAAACAAATAATAAAGTATGCCAGCCAGTTTATTCAGGGCATGAGACAGGCGGGAATGGCAGCGACAGGCAAACACTTCCCCGGACACGGAGGTGTCATTGCTGATTCTCATCTGGAGACCCCTGTCGATCCACGTGAGACAATTAAACAACACGATATGACTGTATTTCAACATCTCATCGAACAAAACCTTCTCGATGGCATGATGCCGGCCCATGTAATATTCGAGGCATTTGATGACAAACCAGCTAGCGGTTCAGACTATTGGCTGAAAGACGTTTTACGTAGGGATCTCGGCTTTAAAGGCGTGATTTTCTCTGATGATTTAAATATGAAAGGTGCCGATGTGCTGGGAAGTTACAGTGAAAGAGCCATTGCAGCACAACAAGCAGGCTGTGACATGGTGATGCTCTGTAACAACCGTGACGGTGCTATTGAGGCATTAGATGGGTTACCTCAAGCTCAGGTACCGCTTCTGGATACGCTGTTGAAAAAGCCAACAGGAGATTACAGCGATCTGATCAAGACCAGAATGTGGCAAGAGACTGAAAACGAAATCAGCCGATTAACTCAAGCATGGCGAGACAAGCACGCTTAATAGCTGTTGCAGAGATTATTATTAGCTAAGCGTATAAAAAAGGTGAACTCAAATAAAATGCGTTCACCTTTTTTCACAAACTAATCAATACAGACCAGAGCATTTTCTTTATGAGGATTAACAAATTTATCTGACGCCATCGATTTACAGAAATAAGCAAAATCTCTAAAAGTCATCGGTCGGCCGAAATAGAACCCTTGCTGCAAATTAACCCCTTGCTCGGCTAAATACTGAGATTGCTCTTCGGTTTCAACCCCTTCCGCGATCATCTCCATCCCGGCTTCTTTACCAAAAGCGATGATCGAATCAAGCAAAGACAGTTTGATATCGGATGTTCCGATGTTTTCGACAAACATTTTATCGATTTTCAGGCTACGTATATTAAGTTGCTGAATATAGCTAAAACCTCCATATCCTGTACCGGCATCATCCAACTTAACATTGACGCCCTTAAGTCGCAGATGCTCAATAACATCTGAAGCAATGGCCAGATTGTTAAAGCGTTTACGTTCGGTCACTTCAAACGCAATTTGAGTGGGTTCCAGCTCTGAATTCCGCAATAAATCAAGCGACTTTTCGATGACTTCAAGACTCTCTAACTGATCAGGCACTACGTTAATGCTAATAATTTGCTTAGTCGTATGCCAATTCAACTTACCGATTTCATTAATGGCTTTTTCCATTAATTGCTCAGTGATCGGAAGAATTTGCCCGCTTTTTTCGACATAAGGAATGAATTCCATCGGGGAAATCATATCCTGCCCGGGACGCTTCCATCGAGCGAGCATCTCGCAGCCATACAATGAATTTGTTGCAACATTAACGATCGGTTGATAGTAAGGAATGAACTCTCGCTTTGCTAAACCTTGTTCCACCAAAGAATGCAGTGACATTTTTCTTCTGACAATGGTGCGATAAATAAAAATAAACAGCACGCCAAGTGCTCCGCCGAGCAGAAACAGAGGTAACCAAAGCTTTTCTTTATACTTATCGAGCAACTCTGATTTAACAAACGTATTCAGCCGGAGTCCGTTAACAAATTCTGAACTGAACAATGGTTCTTTTGACAGCAAAGAGGCATCACCACGCCAGAAAGAGACGGTGGGATTATCTATCGATGACATCGAGCTCAGAATGCAATCATCACAATATTTATTACGAAGGGTATCAGAAACCAAAGGTTCCATATGCACCAGCATCGTCCCTCGTTCATCTTTCCATTCAGCAACCAATATATTTTGTTCATTACGGGATTCTGATGTCACCCATAGCGAAACATTTGAACTTAAATTTTTGATTAATGGAGCCAGACGACTCTCTATATCAGCACCTTTAAAGCTGGTGCATTGTTTGCCATCTTGCGTTTGTAGGGTAATGCGCCGAATAATGTAATCGTTGTAAACAATATGCTGTAGTTGATGCTCATCCAGAGCGCCACAATCTAATTGAAATTTTTCCGATAACTTACTCAGATCATTTTGAAATTCAGCAAAACTCAAGGAATAGGTCTGAAGTAACTCTTTAGAATCAGTACGAATAACGTAGGAAAGCTGGTGCTTGGAAAAGTACCCAGTCGATAATGAAAAAAGAAAAGCTAACCCAATCACAAATGCGAATGCATAAAGCTCAGCTTTTAAATGCGCTATCTTTGTGAACTTGCTCATTTTCCCCTGCCAACAGTTATTATAAAAACATATAGGCAGTGAGAACCACGAATCCTCATTTTTTTTCATATCCGCTTGTAAACTATCCAAACCCAACCAAGCAATATAGCTGAGTAATATCCATATTTTCTTTAACTTTATTCATTAGTTAGATCATTAACAAGCAGTCATTTCAATATGTTAGCGATATAGATCACGCCTTAGAACGAAATTTTTTCAACGCGAAAAAAGTTACCGCAAGGGTATGCACGATAACTATACTATATAGCTCAGAGCAATGAATTTAGTCGTTCAGTCAGAGAGGCATAAGATCAGCAACACCCCCTGCAGTCAACGACCTCAAGAGGCAGAGTTCAGCGAGAATTCATTGGCACTTATTCAAGGCAGCATTTGCAATAAATTATAGAATGATCTGCAAGAAAGGAAACAACAAAACAAATACGATCAAGAGTTAACCATATTTGATATCACGATCATAAAAACGCCAGATAGCGCTTTAGGACCTAAAATGAGTCTCGTGAATGGTCTACATCTTTCGTGCATTTTTTCTCTTTGACTATGATGTAAACGGCACCAATAATAAAGGCCAGAACTAAAATGGTTTCCATAATTTAACCTTATAGGATCTCGGTTATAAGTGACTGACTTCATGTACAGCTCATAGTCAGCCTAAGCGCTAAGTTATGGTCTAAAAAATGTCTCTCACTAAAAACAATTTTTAGACTTGAAAATAAGATACCTTACTTAGCTTAATTTTGCACAAATAAGTTACCAGATTGTGATGTAAAAATGACCTACCCTGTTAGGTTTCACCTACCGTGTCTCTATTTCAATCAGAGAGTCCTTTAAAAACATCTTTTTATATCACATGTTAATTTTAGCAGAGATTGACATTAACTGACTGTTGCTAATTAAAATAATGCTTAATACCCAAACCTCTCGACTCAGAGTAACAGGGGAATTTTGCCGCTTACAACCATCGCTCCTGGCTTGTAAAGCTAACTGACAACCAGGTCTCCCCTAGATCATCAGATAACTCATCCCATAACAGTTGACGAATGTAATCCTGCCGTTTGGTTGTCCATCGTGCATCATCTTTCACCAAAATGTTGATTTCAAGATCATACTGACGGCCGGTTTTCGCCAGGTGGTGCGTGTAGCCATCAAACTGATACAGCCTGGAGAGATCTTCTATCACACGATCAACATGACGCTGTGCCTTATCTTGCGGCGCAACCAGTAACACCTCGCGCAAATTACGTCGTAATACTTTGATGGGTAAAATCGATGCTGCAATAGAAAGAGTAGAGACGAGTATTGGATCTACATAAGCGTTCCAGCGGGAATACCCCATCGAATCAAAAATCAACACAAGAATGAAACCAACTAAGATGGCGGCGCTAAGAATGCCATCAACCAACCATTCTTGCGAATCGACACGAACCAGCTCTGAATCCACACTTTTAGCTATATGGGTTTCGGTGTAGTAAATAACAAAACAACAAATGGTTGATAGAACCGCATAGATCAGTGCGTGTTCCAAGACAATATCATGACCACCTTTGACAATGGTTTGCACACCGCTAATGAAAGCGAACAAGCAGGTAATTAAGATGAGCAAACCATTGACGACATTAATAAGCGGCTCGATATGAGCGTAACCAAACTGAAATTGCCTATCATCAGGTTTTGAAACTAAATACGCGGTATACAGGCTTAAACCCGTCATCCCCATACTTAGAAATGAGAACATACCGTCAAGCAAAATGGCGTTAGAATCGACATAAAGTCCATAACCGATACCCAAACCAGCAACAAGTACAGTACCGGCGAGAGATAATTTCAGAGCAAGACGTTCTTTACTAATTTTACGGCTAGTAGCCATATTATCCTCCTTTCACTTTCTGTAATAAATGTATCAAAACGGCTATCTTCAATATCGCTTTTTAATCACCATAGCACTTAATTTATGCGATGGGAATGTGATACCCGCGTATAAAACCATGTTCAGGTATCACATATAATCAAGGCATTAGAAAGTTATCAGGGTGACTTACCCCGATTGGGATTTCTCTCATCAACTTAGGATTGCAATACATCGTCCAGCCACTGGCCAAACTCTTTTTTCCGTAAAGCGGTATTCAGAACGGCCTGCTGCTTCCCTTTTTTAAACACCATAATCGTTGGAACTCCTCGGACACGATATCGTGATGCAATTGCCCTGTGTTGCTGACTGTTCACTCGTAAAAAACGTAATTGTTTCTTACGTTCAGCCGCTATTTTTTCAAGAATAGGCTTAAAGGTATTGCAAGGCGTACAGTTCGTCCCCCAAAAGGTCACCACAACAGGTTTAGGGCTCAGAATCAGCTGTTCAAAATTCTTTGCATTCGCTTCTACAGGCTTCCCATCCAACAATGGTTTATTGCAATGATCGCAACTCACCGTATTTGACAATGATTGAGCCGAAATACCAGCCCCCTTGCCGCAGTGGGGACAATCAACAGTAATTAACTTCATTATTTATTTCAGCTCCAGCTGACAGAAAAGTAACATCTTTTATACCCAAGTGACCTCAAGATGCTCGTTTCAGCGAGAATTTATTGGCTTCTAGGCAAGACGCTGATTTGAAGACCTAGTTGTTCTACGTCAAAAATCTGCAACGCAGCATAGAAGCCAATAAAACTCGCCCTTTGGGAGTGAGTCAGCGAGCCCACTTCTGTGCCAAATGAGCTTGAAAGGGACAACCATTCCTGTGCTCATTTTCCTTGAATTGAACTCGCTGAGCTCACTCTGAATCCTGCATCTTGAGGTCACTTGGGTATATGCTGTATCTATACCAAACGGACTAAACTCTGATTGAATCAGATTACGAATACTCTTTCACGTAAATTATGAATAGTTGAAGTCCGAAACATGTCATCCCGGAATCGAGGAACGAGATATCCGGGATCCAGTTCTAACTGTGTGCGCCTTAGATTCCGTATAAGTTCGTGCCTCACTTTACGGAATGACGAAGTTTGGTGACTGAACTCGTCAAAACTTCTGTGATGAAGTACAAGTCTGTTTGGCATGATACCTGTCGGTATTATCTTAAGTATGAGTATACAAGGCATAGCAGAGTGAAAATAGGTTCACCTATACCCAAACTAGCGGCTTCTATACCAGGCTGGATTTACTCATCTTTTTGTAGCTGTAACCGCTCAATATCATTGAAAAAAGTAATGATCTTTGCTCGGCTCACATTGTATTTAAAATCTGTACTTTCGCAAACGTCCTGAGCATATCCTTGCTTCTTGGCATTTTTCGTTTTGAAAAACTCACAGGTAGCACGTTGTTCGCACGCCATATCACGCTCTGAACTCAGCTCATCCCAGTGAGTTGAAAAGTTCTTTAGGGCAAAATCTAACTGGTCATAGTTTTCATCTGTCAGCTCGGAACGCAGTACGTTCAACTCCTGTTGACGGTCATAAATAAATTCATCAAAAGATTCGGATAGGCTGTACATCGATGTGTTGTAGCATTCGTCTTGTATAAACTGGCCTTGCTGACTTAACTGATTATTGACCGACTCTTGAGATGTACAAGCAGCGATCAGACAAAGCGATAGAAAACCTGAAAACAACTTCATAACAACGCACCACAGAAATGTTAAGAACACCCCTACGGTGTTCTTAACTAAGTATTGCTGATTCTGCCAAAGTGTCTATTTAAACCCAATAAAGTCTCAACGATAAGACGCTAAGCCCCACTAAACCAGGTAGTGTTATTATCCAAAGTGTTTGACATAAAAAGTTGGATATAGTGAAAACCACCGTTCACTCACTTACAGATGACTCTGCGGGAACGATATTTCTTATACCAAATGGGGTGAGTATCTGATCAATTCAGAACGCTTTCCGAGCGGAATTAAAGCAACAGGTTGAACTCTGGGATATAAAAAAATCCGGAACCAATCGGTTCCGGATTTTTGCTGATTATTGCTGATTATTGCACTATAAAAATCTGAGCTGATTCAAGCTGGGTCAGCTGACGAGTTTTGCGCCAGACGAAATAGAAAATGCCCATCATCATTAACATCGATGGGATTGCTATCATCGGATAACTCATTAAGGTTAACTTTCCTAGCTCTTCGTTAAAAGCAACAGATCCGGCAGGGCTGGTTACAATTGTGGTTGCTAATATATAGTTCATCACCGACGAGAAAATAAACGTACTGGCAAACAAGTGGTTAGACTGCACAAGACAACGATCAAATTGATCTTGCTTGTTATTCATCGCCAGTTTTTCTCTGATCAAAGCAAGATTTAAAACGGTATCGTTTAAAAGCAACTTACTAACAACCGGAAATTTAGTGTAGGTTGAAATGAAGACTCCCAAGCCAATTAAACCAGGGATCAGAGCTTCCTTAACGGCTAACCATTTGGTATCCAGTTCTAACAGACCGATACCACCAGTAAGCAAGACACTGACAAAGCCTAACAATGAGATAAAATTAAACTTTTTGAATCGAATCAGTTCGTAGCCACCCAAAGCAACAGGAAATGCTAATGCAATAACAAGCGCACCAACAGAGCCAAGATGTTCATCACCACTCAATTTCATGAGAATGACAGAAGGTACAATGACGTTAAAGATCAAATCAGTAAATGGGTTCGCTTTTTTTTCAGCCATAATCTCATTCAAAGGTTACTAAAGAAATGCCTGCCCATTGTTCCGCTATTTTTCGATGCTGTAAAGGGGCATCACGTTACAAAGCATTAAGCTAAAGGGGTATAAGAACCGTAAATCTCTACAAAACACTGATAACAGGTACAAAAAAACCTCCAGAATGGAGGCCGAGCTAAATGATAGTTAATTTACACGAGTCGTATTTATCAACTATATCCCTACAAGTTACACATCAGCGATGATTGATATTCCATCAATAAGCTCAAATTTCACTCCCAAAAAGTTAGGGTAAATGAAGAAGAATAGATGGGGCTAATTCTGATAAAACAAAACCAATACAAGCCGGTAAGATAAATGCCACCCCGACTATGCCAGCGGCATAAATCATTACACTCATTACACTCTTTATTTTTTTATACTTATTCATTATGTGTATCCTATACCCAACCACCTCATAATGTGAGGTTCAGAACTTCCTCTGTATCTTGAGATAATTTAGGTATATAGCGAGTCACCAAATTGTTGGACGCCACTGTACCCCGCTTCCATCATATTTTAAACACGTCGTTTTGGAACACTTTGTTCTATTATTTTGAACAATCCATCCTTTTGCTCCATACAGGCAAAATCTGCCCTCCTCCTCCATACTGAAACCAGAACCAGACCTGAAACATGGTAAATCCAAACCACAAAAAGACGTTGTGAACACACAAAACAATCTATAAAGGAGCCGAGTGATGACTAAACCGATTGTGGCCAATAACCGTCCGGCCAAAGTCCAACTGATGGCCGGTGAGGAGTATCATTTCTGTACCTGCGGCCGTTCGGCCAACCAACCCTTTTGTGATGGTTCTCATCAAGGCACAGGGTTTACCCCTAAGGCTTTTAAAGCCGATAAAAGCAGTGAAGAATACTTATGCGCCTGTAAACACACTCAGAATGCCCCGTTCTGTGATGGTACTCATAAACAATTCTCAACAAGTGATGTCGGCAAAGAAGGCCCCGGTGTACAAAGTAGTCATAGTGCAATGCCTGTTGCCACCGCAACAAAAGAAGAGCCCACCGTTGCTTTCATTCATCAACTGGCACGGGAAGGCCTGTCAAAGCTTGGGCACCACGGCCCGATGACGGCCATGGGAGTTCCACGTTATCAATTGCCTCAATGGGATGACATTCAAATCATGGTGGCGCAGATGGCCACCAAGCCACTACTGGAGGATGCCAAAGTTGGTACCGAACTGGTTATCGGCCCAAAATCCAAACGACCATTAGTACTTGATATACCGTTGTTTGTCTCTGACATGAGCTTTGGTGCGTTGTCACAAGAAGCCAAAACGGCGTTAGCTATGGGGGCTGAATTAGCCGGCACGGGGATCTGCTCAGGTGAAGGCGGCATGCTCGCAGAAGAACAACAAGCTAACAGCCGTTATTTTTATGAACTGGCCAGCGCCAAATTTGGCTACAACGAAGAATTACTGAAAACAGTACAGGCATTTCATTTTAAAGGCGGTCAGGGAGCGAAAACAGGGACAGGCGGTCACCTTCCCGCAGCCAAAAATGTTGGAAGAATTGCGCAAGTACGCGGATTAGCAGAAGGTACCGACGCAATTTCGCCCCCGACATTTACAGATCTTAAAACCGTGAAGGATTTCGCCGAGTTCGCTAATGATGTGAGGGAAATCGCCAAAGGGATCCCCATTGGATTCAAGCTCAGCGCTAACCATATCGAACGTGACATGGGATTTGCCCTAGAAGCTGGTGCAGACTATATCATCCTTGATGGTCGTGGTGGTGGTACGGGAGCTGCGCCACAATTATTTCGGGATCACATCAGTGTTCCCACCATTCCGGCTTTAGCACGTGCCCGATATTTTCTTGATAAACAAGGCATGACCGATCATGTTACTCTGATCATCACTGGTGGCATAAGGGTACCCAGTGATTTTATTAAAGCCATGGCACTGGGCGCCGATGGCATTGCCATTGCTAACAGCGCCATGCAGTCAATTGGCTGCGTTGCTGCTCGTATCTGTAATACCAATAATTGCCCAGCAGGGATCGCGACTCAGAAAAAAGATTTACGCCAGAAGCTAAATCCCGACAAAGCAGCCAAACAACTTGCTAATTTTTTTGCCGCATCGACCGAACTGATGCAAGTGATGGCAAGAGCCTGTGGCCATCGCCACTTAAATCAATTCAATAAAGATGATTTGGCAACATGGGATCATGAGATGGCAAGATTAGCCGGAATTGAGTACTCAGGGTTTAAACAGCGAGATTAAACGCTGCACTTATATAATACTCAATTATTCTGAGCTGAGGCCAGTCTGAAAAATGGGCGATAGTTAACAGGAAAAGCGGTGCTTATTCTTCTAACCTGCAATAGTTCACATATAGCTAACGTCTAATTGCACAACAAACAAAAGCCATTATGCTAGGGGCTCGTTACTAGATGTTTATCTCATCATTTCAATAGGACAGCACTATGCTTGATACCACCAATACTGCACTCATGATTATTGATGTTCAGGGTAAACTGGCACAGATCATGGACGAGAAAGAGGCGCTCTTTAGTAATCTTGAAACCATGGTCAAAGGCGCTAATATCCTTGAACTGCCTACCCTGTGGGTAGAACAATTACCGGATAAGCTAGGGGCAACCATTCCTCAAATCACGGATCATATCAAGCTGCAGGAACCTGTCGTTAAAAACACCTTCAGTGCTTATCGTAACCCGGAACTTGCTGCTGCACTTAAAGCAACTGGTTGTAAAATCGTGTTAGTAGTCGGCATTGAGGCCCACATCTGTGTTTATCAAACAGTCATGGATTTACATAACGCCGGCTACCATGTTGAAGTTGTTAGCGATGCTGTATCTTCACGGACCCCTCAAAACAAACAGCTTGCTCTAGATAAAATGCAACAAGCTGGCGTCAAGCTCACTTGCACGGAAATGGCGCTATTTGAGTTGCAATCAATAGCGGAAGGCGAGCGTTTCAAACAAATATTAAAAATCATCAAATGATGGAATAGCTTAAAGAAGAGAATAAAAAAGAGCATTTAAAAAACGTCTCTGACCATTGACTAAAATGATTTGATTGGCTATCTTATTTTTTAATGAAAAATAAGATGCCGGTCATCTCTTTTCATCGCCGTTGGTTGGGAATGCCGTTGTGATAAAATCGGTGCTATCCCCATCTATAATTATAAACAGACTAAATAATTGAGATGCTTATGTTTGCGATTACTCATGTTAACGTTTTTGATGGTCACAGCATTCTTTACGACCAGGCAATGATCATTGAACACGATACAATTCAGGCTATCGTGCCGATGCCTGAAGCTGACTTGCCAGATAATACCTTTAATGCCAATGGATTACTTGCAACATCCGGTTTTATTGATATTCAATTAAACGGCTGCGGTGGTGTGTTACTCAATACCGATATCACGAAAAACACCCTCGATGTCATGAATGCCACCAACATCAAAAATGGTACAACGCAGTATCTGCCAACCTTTATTACCAGTCAGGCACCATTGATGAAACAGGCGATCGACTTAATCGCAGATATCGACAATCCTGCCAGTGAAGGTATCTTAGGCCTGCACCTTGAAGGTCCGTTTATTAGTAAAGAAAAAAAAGGGGCACATCAAGAGAATTTCATCCGTCAACTGGATGAGACAACCGCCCATTACCTTGCTGATAATGCGAATAAGATCCGCGTCATTACCCTGGCGCCTGAAAACACACCGCAATCAGTTATCGATATTCTCACGCAAGCTGGTATTACCGTTTCATTAGGCCACACCAACGCTAACTACGATGATCTGATCAGTAAGCAAGGCGTAACCATGGCGACTCACCTCTACAATGCCATGACACCTTTCGGCTCTCGTGAACCGGGAACGGTCGGTTACATTTTCGATAAAAAACCACATGCAGGGATCATTGTCGATGGCATTCATTCTTCATATGCATCGGTACGTATCGCGCACCAGTTGATGGGCGAAAAGTTATTCATGGTTACTGACGCCGTGGCTCCTGCCGGAACTGAATTAACCGAATATAATATGGCTGGTACCACCGCATATGTAACGGAAGGAAAATGTCATTTTGCCGACGGGACGATTGCAGGTGCTGCCATTACCATGATTGAAGGGGTAATAAACCTGATTGATCATGTCGGCCTCAGCCGCGAAGAAGCATTGCGCATGGCGAGTTTATACCCGGCAAAAGCATTAAAGATCGACAATGAATATGGTCAATTAAAAACCGGATACAAAGCAAACATCACCTTGCTTAATGATGATAATGAAGTACAGACCGTTTTCCAGATGGGCCAGATGCACACAATTTAAGTTGTCCATCTCAGATCCTCGTAGTAATCCGTTTCTTCTGATTAACAGCCGAGATCAAAAAAGGGGCTAGTCAGCCCCTTTTTATTTATTCATTATAACTATACCCAAGTAACCTCAAGATGCTCGTTTCAGCGAGAATTTCCAGGCGCTAAGGTCAGGCGCTGATTTGCAGATATAGTCGCTCTACATCAAAAACAGCAACGCAACATTAGTGTCTGGAAAACTCGCCCTTCGGGAGTGATCCAGCCAGCCCACTTCTGTGTCAAATGCACTCGAAAGGACCAGTCATTCCTTCGTACATTTTCCTTGAATTGAGCTGGCTGGTATCACTCTGAATCCTGCATCTTGAGGTTACTTGGGTATATCAGCATCTAATAAGCAGCTTGGTTCAGAAATTACGCAACTTGTGCTGCCAATGTTTTATTTTCCGCAACAAGTTTCGATGCTCTGTTCATCTGGAATTCACGTAGTTTGAAGTACAGGTAAGTCACTACGATAGAGAAGAACAAGTAAGACAATGAGAAAACCAGTGGTGAGTTGATCAGATTCGCTTCTAAGCTCCACATCACACCCACAACGGTAACAGCCATTTTCGCCATCATACCCATTAACAACAACAACGCAGCAAGTTGCGGATAACGCGTTGAACGAAATGCCAGCCAATACCCCGTACCGACAGCAATAGCTGCGATACTAAAACCAACCATAAAAGAGTGGAAATGTTCACCAGAAAGAACACCTGCCACAATAGAAATCAGAAAGATCAAACCGAATTTCATAAACATCTCATAAAAAGTAATTAAACAGAAAGCGTCCTTTCAAAGCAAAATATTGCCCACAGGCGCATTTTCCCACCTTTTGTTCGGATTACATACAAAACGGCTGTTAATCAATGAGGCAAAAACGAATAATTCTTTAGTATTTTACATCTGGTAACACGACAAGATCATGAATAATCACAACTTCCATCAGCATGGTTGCTAAATTGTTAATATTGTAATGACTTGTGGGAAATCTTCCCAAACAAACTCTTTATTATTAATTCTTCTGAAACCGATTATTTCAAGCGGAATTTCGCGATATTTTCACGCTTATTTTTGCCATCAAACAACATTAAACATGGAATGTTATATTTCATTATTGATAGCGTGAGATCATCAGGATAGCTATCCTTTATGTAGAAAAAACCACCAATAACAAGCTATTGGTGGTTTTATGGGTTCACAGAGTAATATTAAATCGGTGAATGAAACTTATACGGTTGCCAACTCCTCGACTTTCTCTACCTTCACCGCAGCCACTTTAAACTCCGGAATTTTGGCATGTGGATCAGTGGCCGTTGTGGTCAATCGGTTAGCTGGTGATTCCGCAAAGTGGAAAGGCACGAAGACCACCCCCTCTTGCATTCGCTTCGTTACAAAAGCTGGCGTTTCAATACTGCCTCGACGTGTCGACACTCTTAGCATTTCGCCGTTATGAATACCTAACCGCTCAGCATCCGCTACCGAGATCATGGCCCGCGGCCCTGCCAGGTTATTTAACCCTTTCGTTTTGCGTGTCATGGTACCGGTATGGAATTGCTCTAACAGACGACCAGTTGTCAGTATTAACGGGTATTCGTCATCAGGCAATTCTGCAGCATAACGGAACGGTATTGCCGTCATTTCGCCTTTACCACGGGTAAACTGCTCGGTATGCATGATACGGGTGCCTGCGGGCGCATTGTCATTACATGGCCATTGAACCCCCTCTTTACCGACACGTTGCCAGGTAATACCCGCATACTGAGGTGTTACTTGGGTGATCTCTTCGGTAATATCCTGCACCGACTGATAGTTCCAGTCACTGCCCATTGCATTCGCGATGCTCTGGATGATCCACCAGTCTTCTTTGGCTTCACCCGGTGGATTCACCGCCGGAGAAATACGCTGTACCCGTCGCTCAGTATTGGTGAAGTTACCCGATTTTTCAGCAAATGAACAAGACGGCAACACCACATCTGCATACTGCGCCGTTTCTGTCAGAAAAATATCCTGTACGACTAAGAAGTCCAGCTTTTCCAGTGCTTCAATGACATGCGCCTGATTAGGATCGCTCAGTACCGGGTTTTCACCCATCACATATAAACCTTTGACTTGATCGTGGCACGCGGCATCAATAATTTCAGTCAGAGTGAGACCTGGCTCTTTCGACAAATCCGGTTTATTCCATGCGTCAGCAAACTTGGCGTGAACTTCAGGCAAATAGACTTTCTGATAACCCGGGAGGTTATCAGGCAAGGCGCCCATATCACAGGCCCCCTGTACATTTGACTGGCCGCGTAATGGGTTAATGCCTCCTCCTTCAATACCAATGTTGCCACACAGCAGTTGCAGGTTAGCAATGGAGCGGACGTTATCGTGACCCGTTGTATGCTGGGTAATACCCATTGAGTAATAAACCGCTGTACGCTCGGCTTTACCGATCATTTCCGCCATTCTGATCACATCAGATGCCTTAACACCGGTGATCAGCTCGATTTTATCGGGAGCATATTCTTCACGCATCACTTCTGCTTTTAACGCATCGAAACCTTCAACACGCTCGGCAATATAAGCCTGGTCATGCCAGCCATGCTGAATGATTTGCTGCATGATGCCGTTCAGCAACATCACGTCCGTACCCGGACGATGCGCCACATAGATCTCTGAGTGCTCGGCAATATCGATACGTTTTGGATCAGCAACAATTAACCGCGCCTTGCCATGGCGAATGGCTTGCTTGATATGAGAAGCAATGATCGGGTGAGCAGAAGTTGTATCTGAGCCAATAATAAACACCACATCAGAGTGCTGAATACTTGGGATATCATTGGTCATCGCGCCACTGCCAATAGACGCTTCAAGGCCTGTCACTGTCGATGCATGGCAAAGTCGCGCGCAGTGATCGACATTATTGGTGCCCAATTCACGGCGAATGAACTTCTGGAAGGCATAATTATCTTCATTGGTCGTTTTGGCCGATGAGAACCCTGCTAAGGCATTGCCGCCGTGCTGGGTTTTAATCCCCTTCAGCTTATCCGATACCAGCGCTAATGCATCTTCCCAGCTTGCAGGTTGCAGTTGGCCATCTCTGCGGATCAACGGTGTGCTCAGGCGCTCTTTGCTATGAACGAAATCAAATCCGAAGCGACCTTTGACACACAGCATTCCCTGATTCACCGGGGAATCTTTTGCACCTTGCACGTAACGGATCTGGTTTAGAGATTCGTCAACAAACATGGTCAACTTACACCCGACGCCGCAATAGGTACAAATGGTATCGACGGGGGTCAGCATTTCAATTCGGCCTTGCGACTTATCCCGGCTGTCTACGAGTGCCCCGGTCGGACAAACCTGAACACAGGCGCCACATTGCACACAATTAGAATCGCCCATACTGTAACCGTTATCAAAGCCCGGACGGCATGCGGGACGGTTTGCATGGGTTTCGCTATCGTCAGAACAGCTGACGGTAGCATCTGATGAGAAGCTTAGTACACCGTGTACCGCTTGTTCATTACAGGCTTGGACACACTGGCCACAGCTGATGCAGCGATTGGCATCAAAAACGATAAATTCCGAGCTATCATCAACACTGAATTTCTGGCGGCTTTCGTTAGTGAGATTGGTTTCGGCAACCTCATATTCGGTCGCATAGTCACGCAACTTACAATCGGTATTCGCCTGGCAACCGCACTCCAGACAGCGAGCAGCTTCGCGCATCGCTTCTTCATTGCTAAACCCGGTTTCCACTTCGCTAAAACTAAGCGCACGGTCTGCATTACTTAATTCCGGCATCACAGAACGCATCGCTTTTTTAATACCGGCAAAGTGTTCAGGATCGACCTGCTTCAGTTTGCTTTCTTTTTGCGAGTTGAATGGTTTAACCGGAATCTGTTCCATATCACCATTAAAGAAGCGATCGATCGCCTCGGCAGCAATGCGGCCATCTGCAACGGCTTCAATGGCAGTCGCCGGACCTCTGCGGAAGTCACCGATACTGAAGATATTCTCCAGGCCTGAGTGCATGGTATTCGGATCAGATTCTTGCGTTAACCAGCGGGTCACCGGCAGCTCCAGCTTTTCACCTTCAAGGAAATCAAGATCCGGCTTTTGCGATACCGCCGCGATCACGGTATCGAAAGCTTCAGTAAAGAACTCTCCGGTTGCTTCAGGCCTGCGACGACCAGACGCATCCGCTTCACCTAATGCCATTTTCTCCAGTTTAACGTTGCAAACACGCCCCTGGTCATCGGCAATATTTTCAGCCGGATTAGTTAAGAAGTGGAATTTTACCCCTTCATGTTCGGCCTCAACAATCTCATAATCTTCCGCTGGCATTTCATCGCGGGTACGTCGATAAATTAACGTTGTATCGGCCCCGTCTCGAACGGCTGTTCGGGCACAGTCAATGGCGGTATTACCGCCGCCGATCACGGCCACTTTCTTACCGGTAGTAAAACGCTGCTCGGTCACATAATCTTTCAGGTAATCGACGCCCAGGTAGCAACCGTTAAGATCGCTACCCGGGTAATTCATTTCGACGGCTTTCGATGCGCCAACCGCGAGGCAAACGGCATCAAAGTCTTTGGTTAACTGAGACAGTGTGAAGTCGATACCAAGCTTTTTCGATGTCTCAACCTGCAGGCCGTTGCGGCACATCAGCTCAATTTCTTTATTTAAAATAGCTTTTGGTAAACGGTATTCCGGGATCCCGTAGCGGAGCCAGCCACCAGCTTCTGGCATCGACTCGTAAACAGTAACGTCATAACCTTCATTAGTCAGATAATAACCACAGGTTAAACCGCCCGGGCCGCTACCGACCACCGCGATTGATTTGCCTTTAGCTGGTTTTTTCTCCGGTACATAGTTTTCTTGTGCTGCCAGATCAATATCGGCGGCATGGCGTTTGAGCTGTCTGATTGCTAACGGTTCATCCACCAGCCCTCGACGACATTCTGTTTCACAGAAAGCCGGACAGACACGTCCAATCGACAATGGCATAGGCAGAGTTCGCTTGATCACCTCTACGGCTTTTTGATGATCATTTTGAGAGATATGGTACAAATACGACTGAATATCCACGCCAGCGGGACAAGCAGTCTGGCATGGCGCTTCACAATCCGCATAGTGATCTGACAAAATTCGATTGAGTGCTTTTTGACGCAGCGACGAAAGCTCATCAGAGACGGTCGTCACCGTCATACCTTCAACGGGTTTGATTTCACATGATCGTCGAATGCCCAGCCCTTCGACATCGACTACGCATAACCCGCATGGGTCTTTTTCGCCACTTTTGTTTAATCCACACAGTGACGGAATTTCAATTTTGCAGCGTGTTGCAACGTCGAGCAGGGTCTGTTGTGCATCGACGGTATAAATCTGTTCATCTATCGTGACATTTATCATTGATTGCCTCATTGTTTTTCTCGGCAATGCATCATAGTGATCACCAATAGCCAAAAGGCATTCTGTAGACGAATGTTCTTTTGGTTTCAGTGACCCATTGCTTCTTAAACTTCGCCTTGTGCAAATAGCAGCAATTGTGCGAATAGCAGTTGCGCGAGGATGATTGGGGGAAAAATCATCAATTTGTTATTATCTCCCAAACGTATCAAATGCAGCATAAAATTCTTTGATTTAAAACACTGAAATCTTACATTTCTATAACTTTTACACATGAATGCAAATGGCCATTATTCTCAACAGGTAAGAAGCGCTCTTTTCATAATCCCCCGCCTCTGTAGGTTGATCTTCGTCTAACAGACGCAGATAGGACGTGACTTTACCACTCATGTCATTTTATAATTTAATGATAACTTTAATTATTCAGTGATTTCCCGGACAGATTATGGCCAATATTTTAGACTCTGTTGATCAACGTACGCAGCTTGTTGGTGAAAACCGGCTTGAACTTTTAATCTTCCAACTGAATACTTCACAACTCTTTGCCATTAATGTCTTTAAAGTAAAAGAAGTCGTGAAACTTCCGCATCTTCACACTTTGCCTGGCTCTCATCCTAATATTTGTGGTGTCGCAAATATCCGCGGCATTTCTATTCCTGTTATTGATCTGCGCGGTGCGATTGGAATGAGAAGCACTGAGCAAACCCCCGATTGCAACATGATCATTACTGAATATAACCGCACTGTTCAGGCGTTCTTGGTGGGCCAAGTCATGAATATTGTCAACATGACCTGGAAAGATATCCAACCACCACCGGATCAGGTTGGCCGAAATAATTACCTAACGGCGATCACCAAACTTGAACGGGAAGGTATTCAGCGCATCGTAAGCATCATTGATGTTGAAAAAGTGCTGGCTGAAATTATTGACTACAATATCCAGATATCTGAGGACGTACTCGACGACACGATTGTCAGCCATCTCCATGGTCAAAAAATCTTAATTGTCGATGATTCGTCAACGGCCCGAGCTCAGATCCGCGAAACCCTGGCTCAACTTGGCGTCGAGGTTATCGAAGCCAGCAATGGCCTGAAAGCCCTTAACATGCTGAAAGGCTGGTGTGACGAAGGTAAGAACATCAATGATGAAATCTTGATGATGTTTACCGATGCCGAAATGCCTGAAATGGATGGTTATAAACTCACCAACGAAGTGCGAAATGATCCTCGTATGAAAGATCTTCATATCGCATTGAATACCTCTTTAAGCGGCAGCTTTAACGAAGCCATGGTGGAAAAAGTGGGCTGTAACCGCTTTATTTCAAAATTTCAACCGGATTTACTGGTCGAAGTGGTTCAGGATCGTTTGCGCGAAGTCATCACGCAATAACGCTTTCAGATACAGCTAAAATAACTATGCCATTAAACGCGGCTTTCACATAAATTATGCATCGTTGAAGCTCCTAAACATGTCATCCCGGAATCGAGGTACGAGATATCCGGGATCCAGTTCTTACCGAGTACTCCTTAGATTCCGTATAAGTTCGTTCCTCACTTTACGGAATGACGAAGTTTGGTGACTGAACTCGTCAATACGTTTTTGATGAAGTACTAGTACGCCTTTAAATCAGCAATAAACCAGACTTAAATGGACAACAGACAGCTTGAGCACTACTGTCATCATCTGATGCTCATCCATTAAACATGCATGTAATAACCGTTGTCTAATCAGGCAAATAGTGTGTTTTACATTAAAATCGAGTTTTCTAATTCTACTGCCATACTGGACACCCTGCGCTGAATTCATCACCCTTAACTCCCCCATATGACAAAGCACAACTCATGACCAATGATCTATAATCATTATTTTTTAAGCGATTAACTTTTAAAAATACCTATATAGCTCATGCTGATTTTGTTCGGATCCACTCAGCTCGTGCCAATAGAGTTCATCGCTCTTTTTATCAGCGACTAGATCAAGTGTTTCACCATGGAGCGTATCAATCTGCTGCGCCCGTACATCTTCGGCTTTCAGCGATAGCTGCATTGTCAACAGCACAATGATTACAATTGGAAGCACCCAGCCAGGTGCCTCCGATGTATTTTCATTCATCAAATGCATCCTCGGCAGTTATTGCATATGGGCGGTACGCATATCAGGCTGTTCACTACGCAGCGTGACACGACGGTCAAAGAAGTCATTTTCAAAGTTTTGTTCTGGTTTAATCGGTTCTAAATCGCCATAGGCTTCTACGTCAAACTGGTCACGCTCAACACCACGGGCTTCCAGATATTCACTAACAGCATCCACACGACGCATGGATAAGACCAGATTCTTCTGACTGTTACCACGGCGATCGGCGTAACCCGACAGCAGCCATTTTACTTCCGGTGCTTGCTTCATTAATTCTGCCAATTCATCAAGCTGCTGCTGAAAATGAGGTTCAATCAAATCTGAACCGGTACGGAAGTGCACATTCGTCTCAAGAGCTAAATCTAACTCCCGCTGTTCATCCCTTTGCACTTGCAGATCTTGCTGCAGATGAGCAATCTCAGTTTGGGCCTGGTTAAATTTCTGACTGACTCGCTCTAGTTCAGTATTACGTGCAGATAGTTCCATCAGCTCTTCATCTTGTGACTTAATGTACTCATCTTGACCGACAGTCGTACCGACGATGCCGCCTACAATCGCACCAATCATGGCACCTGCCGGACCGCCGACTAGTGCGCCCAGCGCGGCTCCCGAGCCTAAACCAATAAGTTGTTCCTGCTCGGCGACGATGTAGTGATCCTGTGTGGCATCGGTTTCACTTGCCTGTACACATGGTGCAATCGCTGAAGCAACCAGAGTGGTGGCGATCATTGTTGAGATAAGCTGCTTTTTCATTTTGTTTTCCTCATCAGTTGTTCTGGATCTGTTGTTAAAACTAACGGTCTTGTTGAAACAAGTGTTCCCGTTTCGATGAGGTCATTAAACCAAACTGTTCTGGCAATACCGGGGATGAAAAAAGGCAATGTGGTGATCAAATGTGGCAGAAAAATGGCAATCTGTTTTCGGTGCTTTTTTAGCTAACTTTTTGTTGTATAGTCAGCACATAAAACGGCAAGCACGTTCTAAAAGACCAACGTTATACAAGGGAACCCATGAAAAGAATTGCCATAGTCGAAGATGAAGCTGCAATCCGTGAAAACTACATCGATGTATTAAAAAAGCATGGATACAGTGTACAAGGCTATGATAATCGCCCGAGTGCGCTTGCTGCATTTGAGCAACGTTTACCCGACCTCGCTATTATTGACATTGGTCTGCAAGATGAAATCGATGGTGGTTTTTCCCTGTGCCAATCGTTACGCGCGATGTCACCTACTGTTCCGATTATCTTTTTAACCGCCCGTGACAGTGACTTTGATACCGTCTGCGGCTTACGAATGGGTGCCGATGACTACCTGACGAAAGACGTTAGCCTGCCTCACCTAATTGCTCGTATTGCCGCCCTTTTTCGACGCAGCGATTTAATGGCAATCCCGACAGATCAAGAGAGCTTGATTGAACAAGGTTCGCTGACCATCGACAAAAACAAAATGCAGGTGTTCTGGAAACAGCAACCGATCGAGCTGACGGTAACTGAGTTCTGGATGATCTACGCGCTCGCCAAACGCCCCGGACACGTCAAGAGTCGTAATGACTTAATGCAAGAAGCACAGGTCGTCGTTGATGACAGTACGATCACATCTCACGTAAAACGTGTTCGTAAGAAGTTTGTGCAAAGTGATGCCGCATTTGACTGCATCCATACCGTTTATGGTATGGGCTATCGTTGGGGATCATAAGTCTTATGTTTGAATTGCGTCTTGGTCTGCGTACCAAAGTCATTTTGATTTCCAGTTTCCTGCTGATCTTACCCTGGCTTGGATATAAATATGTCTGGGAAATGGAAAAGCTGTTACGTCAAGGGCAAGAGCAGACGCTGATCGGCACCACCCGAGCGGTGGCTACAGCACTAAATGAACGCCCTAAACTGTTTAATCGTCAGGCGAGTTTCTTGAAGTCCGTTAAAAAAGGCCGAGATCTGTATGCCTACGAGCTACATAATCCGATAAAGCTCGACGGTATAATCAGTGACTGGACGGATTATGGCGACAAAATGATGGCCTATGGCCGCGATCATGTCCAGTTCAGCCGCCGACCTTATACGACAAACAGCATCAGCTTTAAACATATGGTCGGTAAATATCAAGGTTACCTGTATGCGGTCTTTGCGGTAGAAGATAAGCAGCCGGTGATGCGTCGTACCGACGCCATACGGGTTGATCGCAATGATCATCTTGTCATTGCAATGACAACATCAGATGGCGACTTCCAGCGCTATGTTATTTCTCCTTATGAAGACGGCTGGGTAAACGCATTTCAGATTTCAGAAAAATATACTGATAGCAAGCAGAGTGATACTCAACGATCAAGTACCGATCCAACCAGTATTGCCTCTGCAACTCTGGTTGCGGAAAGTAACATTCAGGGCTACTGGCGAACGACTGAGCAAGGCTACAACTTAGAACTACGCATTCCATTAGCTTTGCTTGGCAGTAAATTAGGATTTGCCTTTTATGATGTCAATAATGAGCGTGATCGAGAAATCGACACCATCATTGGAACTTCAAACACTTCACATCTTAATCGCCTTGGGACGATCTTAATACCCTCGCCTGAAATTGACAATATTTTGAAAGGCATGGGGCACACCAGTTCTCGTATCTGGATCATTGATCGCCACCAGCGGGTTTTAGCACAAACCGGCGATATTCAGGAGTCAAACGGTGTGTGGTCTACATCCATCAAATATGGTGAAGAGACTGACTCCTGGTGGTCTCATTTCGAAGAGCGTTTTTTGCACCCGCTTTATTATAAATTCCTGATTTCAGAGCCAGTCGATTTTGTCGATTCCCATCAAGATGCCGCTTATCTGAAAGGGGTTCATATATCTCAGGCACTGCAAGGCCGAGGCTATTCTCACTGGCGTTTATCAGAAGACAGCAATGCAATGATCTTAGCTGCCGCTTATCCAATCTGGCTGGGTGACAATGTGATGGGAGCGGTTGTGGCAGAAGAATCCACCAATGGAATTCAGACTCTGCGTAATCGTGCACTGGAAAAACTGTTCAATGTCATTCTGGCAATCATTGCAATTGGGACGATTACTCTATTCTTATTTGCATCTAATATTTCATCACGTATTCGTTTGCTCCGCGATGAAGCAGAACAAGCGATAGACAGCCAGGGACGGATTAAAAAAACCATCTCGCCAACCAACGGGACTGACGAAATCGGTGATTTATCGCGTAGCTTAGCGGCAATGGTCGGTCGTTTGAGTCAATACAATCATTACCTGGAAAACTTATCTTCTCGATTGTCTCATGAGCTCAGAACGCCGGTAGCAGTGGTACGCTCATCGATTGAAAACTTATCGATGCAGAATCAAGATGAAGATTCGCAACGTTATATTGCCCGGGCTCATGATGGCATTCATCGCTTAAGCACCATTCTGTCAAATATGACCGAAGCAACGCGGATTGAGCAGAGCTTGCAGGGCGCAGAAAAAGAGTATTTTCCACTCAATGAGATGGTTTCAGGCTGTATGCAGGGTTATCAGATGGCATATCCGGATCAGACTTTTAACGTGAAAGTGCCTGATTCCGCAATCATGATTAACGGCGCGCCTGACTACCTTGCACAACTGCTGGATAAATTGATAGCCAATGCAGAAGAATTCAGCCGGAACCAAGACCCAATTGAAGTAAGTCTGGATCAGCACAACAATGAAGCACGTCTGGTGGTGAGTAACCAAGGCCCGCTATTGCCAGAAAACATGGCCGATCAACTGCTCAACTCAATGGTATCTGTTCGTACGCAAGATAAACAAACCAAGCCACACTTAGGTCTGGGCTTATTTATCGCTCGATTAATATCCGAATATCACCTGGGCAGCATCCGGTTACGTAATAGATCTGACAACAAAGGCGTAGAAGTCATCTTGTTACTGCCTATTTCGTAACAAAACGGCCTGTTTGCAGAAAAGTTACATACGGATGATATAGCACCTTTATTGGTGCTATCTTTGCCAATAATTTTATTTCAATCGTTATAGCGGTTATTATGCCGATACCGCTGCCATAAATAAACCAATGGCTATAATAATAGCAGCAACCGCTAGCAGAACTTCAAAAAACCTTTCTTGCATCATTTATCCAACCAGTAAGCACCAAAATCCAAATTTTCAGCGCCATGCTTTACCCAGCCAACTATCATTTATTCATAACATAAGCAATAAACTAATAATGGAATTCAATATTTCTTTCTTGTTTACAATACCCACGCAATATTACAAGGAGAAACTAAATCTAACCTGAACAACCCCACCTTTATAACATAGCAATTACTCCTCAATTTTGATCATCAGAAGGTAAACAACAAATTTGAGAGAGACACGCAACCTGCCTGTGCAAAAAAGTGTAACTGTGTAATATTTCCTTGTATTCATTCGCATTTGTATTCAAGGCCACTTGTTGTCACTGCACTAATCAAAGATGCTGCTGTTTTTCATTCTTACGCTGCCATTCTTAAACTGTATCCCATGAAAGGATTATTAGTCTTACTGCTCATATTCGTTATCCCCTCTCTCTTTGCTCTAGAGCAGCAAAACACAACAAAGCAACCCTCAGATAAACGAAAGCAAGATATATCACTGCCTTTCAATGAATATTATGCTCTGGCATTACTGGCAAAATGGCGAGTCAGTAGTGCAGAACTACCGCAACATACTGATTTTTTTAATGGTATAGATGGAAATGGCATTTACGGAGCTGACCTGAATAACAATCAGATCAGAGATGACTATGAAAAAATGTTACTTTCGAGCTATGAAAGGCCTGAATACGTCGTTATGGGGATACTCGCGACCAAGAAGTGGGACATACTGTTCGATGTCTACACAAAAAACGTTCAAATAAACACATTAAAACAAGCAAAAACAATATTCATCGAAAACATGGCCATCAATCGTTGCTATTACGATCTGCAACAAATTGACCGACAATTAACATCACCAATATTAGCTTACTTTAATACCGACGAACGTCTGAACGCAAAAAGATTAGCCGAAGAGCAGCTCTTGGCTGTCATAGGTGAAAATCATCATACTCTGGTATTTCACAAGCAACCCTGCAAGATTTTTTCCAACTTAATAAAAGTCGCCCTGAACTCAGAACCGTGATGTTAATAAATTTATTCAATATCATTGGGTTGTTGTTGTTCAGAATGTTCCGATAACCATTGGTTGTCTACTCCCCTTTCAGTTTTCACCATCAGTGATTGCTCTTTTTTCGCAATAGCCTGATATTGCTTTTCACAAACGCTTTTAGTGAGCAGATCTTCACCATAGGTATTTAAGCAACGATCCATGTAGTCTTCATATGACATAAGCAAAGCTTCGGCATGCGATAACCCTGCTATCAACCCCACAAAAACGACGACATACACCTTTCTCATCATCTTCTCCGACTCTTAACAGCCCGTTGTATAGACCCAACCCATCCAAGACGGAATCTCGCATCTTGAGGTCGTTTAGGTCTATATAAGTAAAGATGATGTTGGTTATCTCTTCCAACTTAACTATGAGAATTTTGTGGAGATGTTAATGCGCATCTTTAATACTGTAATATAAAACAAAAAAGCACAGGCATTCTGTGCTTTTATTTGAATGTCCAGCGGTATTTATATCGCCCAGTCGCAATTTTGTAGCACGACGCGATAGCCATCAATATCTTCAAATGTTTTACCGATTCGTTCCCAGTATGGATTATTCGAGTCAGCCACATTGAAACCAGCATCAATCATGCCACGACATGCCCGTTCCCATTCACGGCTACAGGCAATATAAAATACCAGCAGGTGATCTTGTGAGGGCCCATTGCCAACAGTAACACCACGTTCCTGGGTAAATTCTAAATGATAAGGGTGTTTTGAATGGCTGAGTACTACACCATCAAATCCATCATGATCTTCAAATTGTTTTACCATTTCAAAACCCAACGCTTTGCTATACATCAAAGCGATTTGTTTCAAATTATCAGTTGGTCTTACAACGCGGAGTGTCGCGTCTTTAGGTATCATAGCCGTATCATCCTTTGATCTTAGTACACCATAACCAAACGGTCGCTCGTTATATAGGGAAGTGACGATCAGCGACTCTTTTTATATGCTTGGTTAACTCACAGACAAATCTCACTAATTTAAAAAATTGACTGCCTCTTATACTGTTGCAGCTCAAAGTGATACCGTCAAGTCATTAACGGGATAATGTATGATGAAACATGCAGCTTTGTTGAACAAAGCACAATATCGACAAATACCCTACCTATTTACTCGGATTTACTTAGATTAAAACAGTCCCCACTCTTAGGAATAACTACAAAAATAAACATAAAGAAAGTGGCAAAATGCCACTCCCTTTATATCATTCTCGTTTTCTTTGAATAATTCGGATGAAACTTAACTAGTGCTGTAATTCGCCAGCCGATAACAACGATAAACTGTCTGGTGTGAATTTATTAAAACTGATCAATGATTTTTTAGGTGGATAAATAAATTTCGTCACCTTGACAACATACTTGGCAATAATATTTCCGGTTGGATCTTTTTCATCGTACCAAAAAGTATCAATGTCAACTTTTTTGCCTATATCCCATTTCATGTCAGTTCGTATGAACTTGTGATCTTCAGGTATACCCAATAGCTCTCTGTACATGGCTATCACTCCATTAATTGATATTTACAAATAAACTGGAGCCATATTTTCATACATTTATCAAGGGCTTTGTTAGCTTAATCACAGTTCAAAAAACACACAATACGATTTTCATCACATATCCGCTCATCACTCAATACCCTGACAATACACCAAATCACGCTTTTTCGATTGAGCCCGTAATTCACAGCGACTCTTATTCCAGAGAAAGTCTTGCGGCACCTGCGATCTATCTATTGCAAGAAAAGTAGGCTTATCAATTTCACTTAAAGCACCTTGTTTATTCAAATCCCCTTGCTTACTCAAAGCATGGTCTTTATCCAAATCACTCCCTTTACTCAATATACCATCAAGTGACCCGGTCACTTTTTTTGCTTTCCCGCCTGAGTAAAACTGTGCAGAGAATGGCCGGCGGCCTAAATAAACAAGCTGAGTAGATGAAGCTTCAGGTTGCTTAGCCCACTCCCCCAACAGTACGTTTTCCGCTTCTTTACCTGTCAAATCATATCTTAATAGCAATGCTGCGGTTATGACCAAAACGGGTGTAATCAAACCTATTTTAAAGATTTTTTCTGGTAATTGTTGCTTGGAATGATAACCCGCGACTAACAGGGCAAAAGCCGGTAAACCCGGCATCACATAGCTAGATAGAATATTACCGGCGAAGGTAAATAAAATCAGCGGCGATAACATCCAACACCAAAGAAAACCAAAGTAACCTTGCTCAGAAACAACACCTTCTTGACCGGCTTTAAAGAAACGCACCACCTGATAAATAAGTACTGGCGACCATGGTAGTGCAGCAAGCAGCCAATATAGCCAAATAGTGCCACGCAGCTCTCTATGAGCGGTGCCATACAAGTCACCTTCCCAGCCACTGACGATAAAACGTTTAACGTGCTCGCCGATGATAAAGTAATTGAGAAAACCCGGGCTTTTCCATTCTGCTAATAAGTACCACGGTAGTGCTAGCAAAAGGAATATACCAATGCCGCCTTTCCACGGTAAACACGTAGGTATTCGTTTCCAACGCCGATCTGGTAACAGCCATAAGGTTAAACTGATACCTACCAGCACTATTGTTAACGGCCCTTTTGCCAGCATGCCAATTGCAAGGCCGACAAAGAACATATATCCCCAAAACTTTGACTGCTTTGTCCATGACAGCCAAAAGCCTACCATGCTTAACGTAATACCCAATGTCAGTGCCGTATCGGTCATGACCGAACCGGAAATCACGATAAAAGCTGAGCTCGTTGCCAGAATGGCAGTGGTGAGCCAGGCCTCATCTTTGCGAACCTTATTATCGGGGCTTGCATTTGAGGCAATAAACCAAGTCAATCCCAAGATCAGCCCCCCAACGACCACGTGTGGTGCACGCGCTGCAAACTCATTCACGCCAAAAAGCTCAAAACCCGCGGCACTCAACCAGCTGAAAAGTGGCGGCTTGCCCCAAAAAGGCACACCGTAGTCAAACATCGGGGTGATCCAATTCCCCGTTTCAAACATGATACGCGCCATTTCACCGTAGCGGGCTTCTGTGGTATCCATCAACGGATAGAGCCCAAGTGACAAAAAACGCACCAATAAAGAGATGACAGTCAATGCAATTGCATATTGCGTTAGGGATAGTTTCTTTAACAATTTCAACATTATGCTTTAGCTTCCTCATGATGGGGATTAATGTCTTGAACCTTCTCATCCATAACCACAAACAAGGGCCGCTGTTTCGCTTCAATAAACAGTCGCCCTACGTATTCGCCCATCAGACCAATCGATAACAGCTGAACACCACCTAATAACAACACCACCATGATCATCGACGGATATCCAGCAACCGGATCGCCCCAAATCATGGTTTTAGTAAACACAACGATCGCCATCACAACGGCAGCGAACGAGGTCAGCAAACCTGCCCCCGTTGCCATTCTTAATGGCCGGGTACTAAAAGAGGTGATGCCTTCAAAAGCCAGGTGGACGAGTTGGGTATAATTCCATTTGGTTTCCCCGGCTTTACGCGGATCACGGTCAAAACGTATTGTCGTGCGGCGAAAGCCCGGCCATGCAAACAGCCCTTTCATGAAGCGGGTACGTTCAGGAAGTTTATTGATTTCGTTAACAACGCGGCGGTCAATCAGTCGAAAGTCTCCGACATTTTGCGGGATCGGCATTTCAGACAGATTATTCATCAATTTGTAAAAAACGGCCGCTGTGGTGCGTTTAAACCAGCTTTCACCATGACGTTTCCGACGTTGCATATCCACAACATCAAAACCGCTAAGCCATTTTTCTACCATGGCCGGGATCAGCTCTGGCGGATCTTGCAAGTCCGCATCAATAAGGATCACTGCCTGTCCTGTCGCTGCTTGTAACCCAGCGCTCATCGCCGCTTCTTTACCAAAGTTGCGGCTGAATCGTACTCTCGTCAGTTGATGTCTGTCACTGGAAAAGTTGCTGACCAGTTCCCAGCTTTTATCCTGGCTGCCATCATCAACATACACAATTTCACATTTTTCATTGAGTGTATCTAACGTGGCACATATTCGCTGATGACAGGCTTCAATGACCTCATCTTCGTTATACATAGCAACAATTATCGAGACAAACGGTGTATCCCCTTTTCCTTTCTGATACTTACCCCGATGTTGGGATAGCAAAGCAATGGTCGACATACTAGATCCTTTTTACTTCGTGACTCTTCTCTGACTGAATTAACTTTACTGTCAGAGATGTCAGAAAAAGGTCATCGACATTTTTTTCACCCTTTTATGTGCCATCATATATACCCAAATCACTTCAAGATGCGTGAACACTGATAACACGATGAAATTACTTCTCATTGAAGACCATCAAGACATTGCAGGTGTCATTTTCGATTTCTTCGAAATCAAAGGCTACACCCTCGATTATGCAAACAATGGACAGCATGGTTACGATCTCGCCAGCAACAACCATTACGATTTAATCATCCTGGATGTCATGCTGCCTCGAATGAATGGCTTTACCGTTTGTCAGAAGCTCCGAGAACATGGAATCGACACCCCAATTCTGATGCTGACAGCACGCGATACTCGTGAAGACACGTTAGAAGGCTTTGCCTTGGGCGCCGATGATTATCTGGTAAAACCTTTTGATCTTGAGATACTGGAAGCGAGAATAAAATCGCTGACCCGCCGCCGCATTGGTAATGCCGCAACAAAAAAACTCAACTTTGGCGATCTTGAGCTTGATCTGAATAGTCACATTCTCAGCCGTAATGACTGTCAATTTTCACTCAATCCAACACTGTTTACCATATTGAAACTCATGATGCTCAGGGCACCCAATGTCGTGACGAAAGAAGAAGTTATTTCAACGCTATGGGGTGATGATGAACCTGAGGGGAATGTGCTGAGAAGTCACATTTATCAGCTACGCACCCAAATAGACAAACCCTTTAAGCACGCTTATATCAATACTGTACCGAAAGTGGGCTATCAACTTATTCATGAGAATAAAGAGTGAAGAAAGTAAAATCAGCCAAGCAACTGACATTCACCTATTTTTCAATCGTAGCATTTGCCATTATTGCGATTCATTTCTCTGTCTTCGATTCTGCACTAGAAGGCGTGGAACAATTAAATGCGCAAAACCGCCTCAACTACACCAAGCAAGTTGCTCAAGAACTACTGGCTGAGAGTGAAGAAACTGATATAGCGGTTCCGCCCTATGGTCACGCGTATATTGGCAAAGAGAGTCTGCCTGGTGGCATGGTCATTCCCGATGATATTCAACTCGACCAAGCATTCGAAGTATTTCACACGAATGCGATGAGTACCGAATATTTCGTGATGAAAACCCAACTCATGATTAATGGTGAACCGAAAACCGCTTATCTTCTTCATTTCGATGAGATTTATGAACTCAGCGAAGAACAAGCTTTCTGGACCCAAACCAAACAGCTATCAATCTCTTTTGCATTGCTTATCGTCACCCTGGTTGTGGTTCTTCGTATTTCAGAACGATTAACCAGCCCTTTGTCTCAATTAACCGATGCACTAAAAAATCGTTCACCTCATGATCACTCTCCGATAAACCTGCCATCAGGCACTGCCACAAAAGAACTGCTACAACTGGTTGACAGCTTTAATCTTCACCAGGGGCAGCTCCATGATTCAATTGAACGCGAGCGATCATTTAATCGCTACGCCAGCCATGAATTACGAACCCCGCTCATGGTGATCAAAGGCGCAATTTCATTGCTGGGCCAATCGAATGATCCGGCCTTTATTGAAAAGCAACGAAACCGGTTATTGCATGCCAGTAATGAAATGAATGATTTTGTCACAACATTGCTCTCCCTCACCCGTGATGAGGATCTGTCGAAGCTGTCTCTGCGCAGCCTCGATAAAAAGGAGCTACATCAGATCGTTTCAGCACATAGCCACTTACTGGATAACAAATCCGTGGTATGTGAGGTAATAGTCAGCGCTGAAATCAGAGTGAAAGTACCGGAAACCACTTTAAAGATCTTAATTGGTAACTTGGTCAAAAATGCGTTTGCCTGCACAGATGATGGCAAGGTAACAATTCATGTATCACCGCAAGCCATCAAAATTATTGATAGCGGCATAGGTTTAAGCGCTAAGCCGCGGGGCATCGAGGGGTATGGTTTAGGGCTGGTGATTGCCAACGATATTTGTCGTAAATATGGCTGGCAACTCGATCTGACAAACAATAAAAATGGTGGTTGCACCGCTAAAATCACACTGCAGCAGGGCGAAAAACCCAGCGTTCAGCCAGCATGAAATTGGTCAGCATGCCTAATAATATGCCTGGAACCATTGCGATAAATGGCCAGGCTGATGCTGCAATTCTGATAATAGTTTCTGCTTGGTAGCTTTCAGCCTTCCCTGTCGATGCGCCGAACAGAGCCTCCAGCGACACTTGAATGGTTGCAGTATCAACCAATTGCATTAACCACCAATAACACCCCCAGTTTGGCACAAAACCTAGGCAGGAAACGCACAAAAATCGGGTCCATTGCTTAATGGGCTTATTAGTATCACTGTTTTTAAATGTAATCCGCCGGTTCCACCACCAGTTTGATGATGCCGCAACCCAGAATGCCAAAGCACGGGCGGGTATCAAAGGTATAAACAGAGATAACAATGCCATTGTTACCACGTCGACAAGAAAGCCGATCCCGCCGACAAAAGCAAAACGGATCAGTTTTATTTTCATTTCGTATCAATGCCCTGTTTTTAAGCTCTATTAACCTGACAAATTAAACGAAACAAGGTCAAAAAAAGGTGGAATTTTTTATACCCGCGTCTTTAGTTAAAAGAATACGTTCAGATCGACATTGCATTTTTTTACATCAACATTGTCTTATTTTTCACATCAACACGGTATAATGCCAATCAGGACAATTATCTGGTTAATTCAGAGCATTATCCCGATTGGCATAACCTGTATTTCACAGATCCATTAACACATATTACGGACAACAATGAGCAAACTTTTTACCTTTCTAAAAGGCGCCGCAATGGGGGCTGCCGATGTGGTTCCGGGTGTCTCTGGTGGTACAATTGCATTTATCACCGGTATTTACGATACACTGCTTGAAAGCATTCGCCGTATTAACCCAAGTCTGATTGGTATTTTACGTAAAGGTGGATTTAAGGCCGCATTCGAGCATATCAACGGCACATTTCTAATTGTTCTGTTCTCCGGTATTCTGACCAGTATCTTTACCCTGGCCCGTTTCATTACCTGGATGCTTCACACTCACCCCATTCCACTATGGTCGTTTTTCTTTGGTTTGATCATTGTCTCTGTCGTACACATGTTCAAACAAATTGAAGCCTGGAAAGTCACCCGCTTCATAGCAATTATCGCCGGTGCGCTGTTTGCTTACGGGATAACGGTACTCCATCCTCTTAATATGGAGCCTACATCCCTTAATTTCATGATTGCCGGCTCAATTGCCATTTGCGCTATGATCCTGCCGGGAATTTCAGGTAGCTTTATTCTGTTACTGTTAGGCATGTACGGGCCAATCTTAACGGCAGCTAAATCGCTGGATATTGCTACGCTAGCGCTATTTGCTACCGGCTGCGTGATTGGTCTGCTGACCTTCTCACATCTGCTGTCATGGGTTATACGTAACTATCGCGATATTGCACTGACTTTCTTAACGGGATTGATGGTCGGTACGCTAAGCAAAATATGGCCATGGAAAGAAACCTTAACCTGGCGCACCAACTCCAGTGGTATGCAAGTACCGCTACAGGAACACAACCTTTCACCGTTCAGCTTTGAGCAGATCACAGGGCAACCCGCTCTGATTGGCTATGCCGTAGTTGCCATGCTACTGGGTATTACCCTGGTATGGGGACTGGAAAAATGCACTGAACAACCATAAGGGTTTCATTTAAATAGGCCCTTGCCACGCCCTGTTATTCCCATTGAGTGAAATAACAGGGTGTTATACCTACCCTCCTCACAAAATCACCTCATCAATCGCCTATTCACAAAACCAGAATGATAACATTCACAAATCCATTACAACCATTTACAGTTTGTCTATGTCGCAACCCAAAAAAAGCAATAAACGATCGACGTTGGCTCAAATGTTTGTCGCCTTTACTATTGGCTTTGGTTCGTTTCAGCTTATTGACCATTTCTGGGCTGATCACAGCACTCTCGCTAAAAGCACCACACCTGACATCACAGAACCGAACAGCGCAACGGCTACCACCTCAGCTTTACAAACAGACGATATATGCCAATTAAACTCTAAAGCCTGTATCCAACAAGGTGCCCGCATTCAGTTGGCCGCTGATATCGTTCACCCGCTAAAGGCAACCGAAATTACGGTATCCTGGCCAGAGTTGCCTCAGGAAATTACGGAGCTGATATTGTCACTTGAAGGACAAGAGATGATGATGGGCGTCTACCGATTAAAATTAACTAAAAATACCTCGGGAGAATTTCGTAGCGAGTTAATGCTACCCTTTTGCACCTCAAAGGAGATGATCTGGCAAGGTAACATTCAACCTTTGCACACTTCAGAAAAAGTAAAGCCTCTTAACGTATCATTAAGGATGACAAAGTGAAGTTGTAGCAAAACCTAAACGCACTAATTTTTCAAATGTAGCCACCATTCAACGTATTAATCTTTTTCAATATTCATTCGGTACTTCAATTTCAAACTAAATGCATCGACATCATTCGCTTCTATGAAATACCGTGTTACCCCTAGACCAATCGCCCATTGTGCATTGATGTCATAACCAAGCTCAACGCCTAAGTACGGATCAATACCATCATCACTATAATGAAGAATGTTTCCCTGATAGACACTGTCAAAATCCGTTTCCCAGTACATAGCACCAGCACTGACGGCAAAATTATATGCATCCGCCTGCCAGACAAAATACCTGACATCAACCCCCACACCACTAGCTAGAACAGGCGTAACTCGGGCAATACTCTGATGATATTCATCAGGAGTGGCTGTATTACCTATAATGCTGGCACTTCCCTGGCCTTGGTCGATATAACGCGCTGTCACATCCCATTCCGAGTTTATTGAATAACCAAGCCCTACTGTCCAGTAAAAATCAGTGTCATCAATATTAGTGATTTTATCAGCCCCCAACTCGGCGCTATCACGAGCAATACTATGCCCTAGATCTGACTCAATATACCAATTTGCCTGACTACTAAAACTTATAAAAAGTAACAATGCCAGACCTTGCTTTCGACTATAACTGCGGGTAATGCTTAACAGCGTTAATAAAAACAATGTCGCCCCTCCTATTCCACCGCCAGCCGAATTTTCGACAACAACAGAACTAGGCAAGCTATCAACAGCAGAACTAGGCAAGCTATCGACAACATTAATGGTGACATCCGCACAACTGCCACCACCGCTGTTATCAGTAATGCAGTATTTGACCTTTGCCACACCGTAATATTGGTCTTTCGCCATATAATACAGCTGGTTGTTCACGATATCGACGATGCCAAAATTAGCCATGGCATAAACTATATCGAGTATGTTGCCGTCGGCATCGCTATCGTTGGCCAGTACATCGATAGTAATAGCGCTATTCCAACTCATTGTGACAGTATCATTCTGAGCGACAGGCGGTACATTATCACTCGCTCGTACCGCCACGCCACCTGGATCAATGATACTTCCGTTTATAGCTCCATCATCGTCATTTGGACCGCCATCTTGTATCGTCAACTGAACACACCAGTGGCCTTGCTTTAAGCCAATTACCCAGCTTTCATCTCCAGGAGGCGGACAATATCCAGGTTCACCCTGGGTCGAAGACAAGTAGTTGAGACTATCGCTATCGGGATTGGGATCTGATTCAAAATCACTCCAGCCAAGATCTTTAAACTTACGGTAAACCGCATTAGCTGGTACAGGGAGACGCTGAGGGAATACGACTTTATAGCTCTGTCCTGCTTGTGGCAAGCCGTAAGCAACAAAATCAAATACACCACCAATATTCTCGTATTCCTGATCAACCTTTAACTGTTCTGATACCTCATTCTCAAGAAGATGAGTTCCGCCTGTTTCATTGCTGGCAACAGTGACCCCTTTGCGCAAGCAAACCCCTGGTTCACCTTCAACAAGATACCAATCAGGTTCAGATACCTGTTCCTGAATCACATTACATTCGCTAATTGCATCCTGATAATCAGGAATACCGTCGTTATCACCGTCAGAGAAACCTTCTTCATTGTCAGGGACCAGATCTCCATCCGTATCTTCGCTACCCAGTAATGCCAACTCATCAACCACTTCAATATAAATATCTTTCGACACAGACAGTGACTCACTAGCATCATCTGTCACCGTCAAATTGACATGGTAAATACCGGGACTAAGTTGGGCTGGAGAAAAGCTATAGTTGCTGCCATTACCAATCACTTGGCCATTACGCTTCCATTCATACTGATGGCTATCACCGATATTGGCATCTGTCACCTTAGCCGATATCGTAACTTCTTCATCATTGTTCACAATAATCTGCCGAGATTCCCCTTGTTGGACAATCATCGTCGTCACTTTAGGTGCAATATTTCGTTCAATGATCCATAGAGTAAATTCAGTTTTACTACCTAGATTCAGATTTGGATCTAACGTGATCGTCAGTTCTTCATCTCCTTCATTTTCTGCATCTTGAACAATATTGAATTCAATTTCCCCTACCGTGCCATGTTCAATCGTCACGTTGCCGTCTAGCAAATCATGATCATATTGATCAGCTTTTCCTGAAACTGAATAGGGGATCACAACGGGATAAACGGGCGATTGACCATTAAGATAAACTTTAACGCTATGGCGAGTTCCTTCCGTTGTTTCATCATCCTTGACAATCGACACCATTGGATAAACCGTCACTTTTTGACTCGCTTTAGCGATATTTCCCTGCGCATCCTCGGTGCGCCAATATGCAATATGCTGGCCGGGGGCAAAGAACAGCTGATTATCAACAAGCGAGACGGGAAGTGCCTTTCCATTGCTGTCACGGGCCGTTGCCACGCCCAGATCAACTTTGGTAAATAACGCCGTTGCATTGACTTCAATATCATCAGGGACAGTCAGGATTGGTATACTCAGTTCAACCTCACCTTCAATAACTAATGTTACTGTTGCCTGAACTATTTCGCCATTGCCGTCACTCACTAAATATTGAAGCTCTACGTTACCAGTAAAACCTGCAGGCGCCTGATAAGTCAGTTTATCATCATTAATAATCACTTCGCCGATACTGGCAGAAGCCGCAATAATGGTGAGCGTATCGCCGTCAATATCAGAATCGTTTTCCAATACATCAATTTCAAAGCGATTCTGTTCAGAATACTCCTCGTCTAATGTTTCATCTTTGACCACAGGGGTGTCGTTGACGTTAACCACCTCAAGATTGAACGACGCCAGACTAATGGTTTCAATGCCGTCACTGACCTTGATCACGATGTTACTGGTGGTGCCAACATCATCATTACCCGGACTTCCACTCAGAGTACCACTTGATACATCAAATTCAGTCCAGGCAGGTTTGTTAGAAACACTGAACGTTAAATCGTCACCATCGACATCACTTGCTTCCGGGGTAAAGCTATAGCTCTCTCCTTGAGCGACGTCCGTTGCCGGTACTCCTGACAGCGTCGGGTTATCGTTAACAGCCTCAATATCAACGGTTACCGTCGCGGTGTTGGAGGCCTCTCCCTCATTATCGCTGATGGTATAACTGAAACTGTCGCTACCCTGGCTGTTTTCATCAGGCGTATAGGTGAATGTGCCATCGCCGTTATATCTTAGCGAGCCATTCCCCGGAGCAGTACCCACTGTCAGCGTCGTCGTATCAAGGCTGCCATCCACATCATTGTCATTGGCAATAACGTTGATGGTTATCGCGCTGTCTTCTTTCATACGGGCACTGTCATCATTGGCTAGCGGCGCATCATTCACCGACTGTACAGTAAGCGTTACCGTCGCAGTATTCGATATCATGCCCAGGTCATCACGAACCTGATAGGTAAACCTATCCTCACCGCTGAAATTCCCGTCAGGTGTAAACAGAATAGCCCCACTATCAGCAACACTCACACTACCTTGCTCGGGTTGACTGGTAACCACTACGCTGCTGCTATCTAACTGGCCGTCAGTATCGTCATCATTACCCAATACATTGATAGAGTGAGTGCTGTCTTCAAGTAATGTTGCAATATCATCACTGGCAACTGGCGCATCGTTGACACTATTGACTGTCAGGCTTACCGTCGTTAGTTCTGAGGTCGCACCTTCATTGTCTTGCACTACATAGGTAAAGCTATCTACCCCGTTGAAGTTAGCCTCTGCCGTATAGGTCACTACACCGAGCTCAGATACCGTTACGGTACCATTTCCCGGCTGGTTAACTATTGCTACGGTAGCAATATCCACAGAACCATCAATATCGCTGTCATTTGAAACTACCAATATATCAACAGCTGTTTCTTCATCCGTTACAGCATCATCGGCAACTGTCACAGGTGCGGCATTCACACCTGTAATATTGATTATTACTTCAGCAGTATTGGACAGTCGACCACTGCTATCACGCACGGTATAACTGAAAGTATCACTGCCCGTAAAGTCCGTTTCAGGCGCATAGCGGATCTGGCCATCTTCAACGGTCGCCACACCTTGTTCGGGTTGACTCACAATGGTCAAGGTATCACTGTCTGTGCTATCACCCTCATCAGGATCCGTATCGTTAGCCAGGACGTCGATCAAAATCGATTGATCTTCATCTGTCGATCCTACATCGGCGATCGCAACAGGATCATCATCGACAGCTGTAACGGTGACCGTCACCGTTGCAGTACCAGACAGCCCGCGATACACATCTTCCACTTGATAGGTGAAGCTATCCGTTCCAGCATAATCATCGTTAGGGGTGAATGTCACCACACCCGTTCCCGTATTCACGCTGGTGCTACCGTTATTGGGTTGCGTGGTAACCGTGACGCTAGCTAAGTTAATCTCACTGTCACTATCGCTGTCATTATCCAGCACGACAATCGCTACGCTATTGTCTTCCGCTACCGATGCAATATCATCTGCAACCTCGGGCACATTGTTGATGATAGTGAAGTTATAGCTGGTCGTATCATCAATGCCTGTAAACGCATTACCCGCCGTATCGAACAGGGCATCAGACGAAATGTGGACATAGTAGCTATGCGTAGGTGTAAAAGTAGTGACGAGATCAATAGCTACCCTCGCACCATCAATGACAACCTGAACACTGCTCAGGCTAATCGTTTCAAGCAGGCTGTCATCAGCATCATAGATACTGATACTGCCCTCGCCTGCTACGATAACCTCATTGAATACCATCAGCAATGACACATTACGCTGCACATTGCCGGCATCATCGACTGGTGCCAGGGACTGGATGTAAGGCCGTGAACCATCAAACTCCAGACTATACTGCTCAGCGGCCAAGTTGCTATTCCCCGCACTATCAGTCGCAGTTCCGGCTGCAATATTGATCGAAACCGTACCGTCACTATCAGGCGTCACTGTGACTTGATAGCGGCCTTCTCCCTGATGAGCCAGTTTACTCAGGCTGGCATTGACTACCGAAATTTTATCCAGGGCAAAACCTGTAACGGCTTCACCAAAGTCAATGTCGGCAACGAAATCAGTATTAGTAATCGCATTGGCACTACTTGTAATTACAGGCCGAGGCAACGTCGCATCATAGGTGCGGCTGAGCTGGGTCGCCGCGGTATTAAGATTACCTGCCGCATCGCTGATGCTGTCTGCCGCCACATCCACCGTGACGGCACCTTCTGCAGATGGCGTGACCGTGGCGCTATAACTGCTGCCCGAGCCCGTGAAGTTACTCAAGGTGCCGCCGCTCACCGCCACGTCACTGATAGCAAAATCGCTGCTCGACTCACTCAGCGTGAAGGCCACAGTAAAGGCACCATTAACATTGTCAGGGCTACTTGAGGTGATAATGATCGTCAGCGGGGCATCATTATCGTTGATGGTGTAGGTATGTACCGTGTTGGTACCCAGTGTTGCATTGGTTGGATTGGATAAAGTTAGAATAACGGTTTCGTTATTCTCATCCAGCAGATCATTGACGATGCTGGCAATGGTGATGTTGTCATTGACATCACCGGCAGTCATAGTCAATGTCCCGTCTGCCAAGGTATAATCAGCCCCGGTTGCAGTACCCGTTACCGTATAGTCAACCGTAACAGTCAAACCACTTGCGGCAGAAAGGTCAACCTGCAAATCAGCACTGCCCAGCGTTTCCGAACCATTTGAAGAAGTCGCATTAAAGGCTAGCGTTGGGGTGGCATCATTGTCGTTGATCGTATAGGTATGTACCGTGTTGGTGCCAAGACTGGCATTGGTAGGACTTGAAAGGCTTACAATAACGGTTTCGTTGTTTTCATCCAGCAGATCATTGACAATACTGGCAATGGTGATGTTCTTATTGGCATCACCGGCCGTCATAGTCAATGTCCCGTCTGCCAAGGTATAATCAGCCCCGGTTGCAGTACCCGTTACCGTATAGTCAACCGTAACGGTCAAACCACTTGCGGCAGAAAGGTCAACCTGCAAATCAGCACTGCCCAGGGTTTCCGAGCCGTTTGAAGAGCTCGCATTAAAGGCTAGCGTTGGGGTGGCATCATTATCGTTGATGGTATAGGTATGTACCGTGTTGGTGCCAAGGCTTGCGTTGGTAGGACTGGATAAGGTTAGTATAACGGTTTCGTTATTCTCATCCAGCAGATCATTGACAATACTGGCAATGGTGATGTTGTCATTGACATCACCGGCCGTCATAGTCAATGTCCCGTCTGCCAAGGTATAATCAGCACCGGTTGCAGTACCCGTTACCGTATAGTCAACCGTAACAGTCAAACCACTTGCGGCAGAAAGGTCAACTTGCAAATCAGCACTGCCAAGGGTTTCCGAGCCGTTTGAAGAGCTCGCATTAAACGCTGCCGTTGGCGTGGCATCATTATCATTGATGGTATAGGTATGAACTGTGTTGGTGCCGAGGCTTGCATTGGTTGGACTTGATAAGCTGACAATAACGGTTTCGTTATTCTCATCCAGCAGATCATTGACGATGCTGGCAATGGTGATGTTGTCATTGACATCACCAGCAGTCATTGTCAGTGTGCCATCTGCCAACGTATAATCAGCCCCGGTTGCCGTACCTGTCACCGTATAATCAACCGTAACAGTCAAACCACTTGCTGCAGAAAGGTCAACTTGCAAATCAGCACTGCCAAGGGTTTCCGAGCCGTTTGAAGAGGTCGCATTAAACGCTAACGTCGGCGTGGCATCATTGTCGTTGATCGTATAGGTATGGACTGTGTTTGTACCCAAAGTAGCACTGGTTGGGTTTGATAACGTAACAATAACGGTTTCATTATTCTCATCCAGCAGATCATTAACAATACTGGCAATGGTGATGTTCTTATTGGCATCACCGGCCGTCATAGTCAATGTCCCGTCTGCCAAGATATAATCAGCCCCGGTTGCCGTACCGGTTACCGTATAATCAACCGTAACGGTAAGACCACTTGCTGCAGAAAGGTCAACTTGCAAATCAGCACTGCCAAGCGTTTCCGAGCCGTTTGAAGAGCTCGCATTAAACGCTAACGTCGGCGTGGCATCATTATCATTGATTGTGTAGGTATGTACCGTGTTGGTGCCAAGGCTGGCATTGGTAGGACTTGAAAGGCTTACAATAACGGTTTCGTTATTCTCATCCAGCAGATCATTTACAATGCTTGCAATGGTGATATTGTCATTGACATCACCGGCAGTCATTATCAGTGTGCCGTCTGCCAAGGTATAATCGGCACCCGTTGCCGTTCCGGTTACCGTATAGTCAACCGTAACGGTCAGACCACTTGCTGCAGAAAGGTCAACCTGCAAATCAGCGCTGCCAAGCGTTTCCGAACCATTTGAAGAAGTCGCATTAAAGGCTAGCATTGGTGTGGCATCATCATCGCTTATCGTTACGGTTTCTTGTTGAGTTCCATTCTCATTTCCATTTGTAACACCAGTGATATTTACAATAACCGTTTCATTGTTTTCATCTTTTAGGTCTTGCGTAGCTGTTATTGTAGCAGTACCCGTTGTGCTTCCTGCAGTAATAACAATCGAACTTGAAGATAAAGTATAATCGGCTGGGACAGCTGTACTTGATCCATCCACAGCTAAAGTTACGGTTACATTCTGACTTGTTGCTGCACTTAAAGTAGCAGTTATGGTTGACACGCCACTGGCTTCGGCTATAGCTGATGAAACAGATAATGTAACACTTGGTCCTGTATTGGCAGAACCCATACTTGCAATTCCTATAGTAAAGTCATCACTGTCAACATCGGTATCCAAACCATTGGTATAACGCTGAACAGTTTCACTATATATATCAGCAGCATTGCCAGAAGGAGCTTGCCCTACACCACCAATAACTACTGCATCAACTATGGCTCCACCTGGATCTTTTAGATTAATGGTTAAGCCCGAGTTATTCATCTCACCAGCACCATCTACATCACCAAGTACTAAATAATCTCCACTAACTGTGTTCGCAAAAGAACCACTACCCAAATAATTGGATACATCAAAAGCACCAGTATTGGACAAATCTCCGCCGATGCCGGACCCATCCAAGAGCTCTAAAGTCCAACCTGTTAAATCAATACCATCAGAATTAATCAATAATTCAATCCATTCATCTGTTCCTGAACTTATTGCTCCAGCATCGATTGTTCCATTAAATCCATTGGTGCTCCAGTCCTGTTGGGGATCAGTCACGACTTCGTTAATCACAACATCAACCGCGGTGAAATTAAGTGTTGAATTGCCACTTATTCCCGCAAAAGAATTGCTTGAGTCATCATCCAAAGCGGTTGCATCAATTTCAATATAATAAGCAATGCCTCTTGCAAGCGTACTTGCAGGATTAATTGTTACCTGGTTCGATGATATATTAATTTTAGCATCACCAATTGCTATTTGTTCAAATGCTGTATCATCTCCGGAATATCTGATGGTAATATTTCCCGTTCCCGCCACCATATTGTCATCAAAATTGAGAATGATGTTTTCACCTAAAGTGACATTTGTAGCATTGTCCAATGGGGAGTTTGAAACAAGTAAGGGGGCAGTGATATCTGCAGTTATATCAAAAGTAACTGATGCAGCACTGGAAGACACAGTTCCATCGTTGGTAGTGAACGAAATTGTAGCAGCATTGGTACCACTGAGATTTGCAGTGGGTGTAAAGGTTGCAGCATCCAAGGAAGTATTAATTGCATCAAGCGTACCGGCTGCTGTAAAGCTTGAAGAACCATTACTTCCACTATCAAAAGTTATACCTGCAGTTCCGATAGTTAGCGTTCCTCCTGTTATTGTAAATGTAAGAGTCTGGTCATCTGCATCGGTATCTGCCACTTGAATATCATTTGCCAAAGCAACATTTGTGTCTTCTTCAGTTACGCTTGGTGCACTTGGTGCTGTAGCTGTTGGGGCTGCGTTGGAAGAAACAATATCCATTGTAAAAATGAGGTCCAGATCTGGGACGGCACTTCCATCAGAATAAGCCATCCCCCAATCATAGTGATTTGAATATATTAACCCAACTGCTCCGTCAAAATTTGTAGCGTGTGTCAAGTAGAAAGTATATTTACTATCAGCGGTCACTGAAACATCTGCACCAGACAAATCAATAATAGAATAATTAGTGAAGTTTTTGCCATAATCATGCAACGTAATACCAGTAACTTCTCCTAAAACATCCCCCCCAAGTCCTTCTCCCTCATAAATAGTTATGGTTACATTAGTTTGATGGGGATCACCAAGTAGTTTTAGCTGAGACAATGTACCATCACAGCCTGCTGTAAAACTTTGTCCCAAAGGAGTACCAACAGCACTAGACCCAGTGCTATTAGGTGCTGATATTGTGCACGCTGCTGCAGCAAACGCTGAATTTCCGGAGATAACAAGAAGACTTAGTGCCAAAAAGCACTGTGTGATAAATTTTTGCGGGGAATAGTTAAGCTTCGGACGTTTTTTGGATTGCGTATTAAAAATATCGTTCAGCTTAGAAAGCCTGTAAATACTCAACGATCTCTTGACAAGATTTTTAAGTTTCATGCTGGCAATCCTTTATTGAGATGAAATTTATCGCTTAAGCTCGGATGTATCCAGATCATATTTTTTGTGATTTTACTGATTTCCCGCGTATCTACTGGGTTGAACGGAATAATCCATTACCCAGGCTGGTTTGCGCACACAGAAAATCACTTTGAAATCATCAAACAGCACAACCAATTGATGCATGTGTGCTGTCCATTGCCGGTTGGCATCCCAAATAACACGTTTAGGGGTGGCTGAATAATAAAAATGAAATAAGCCATGACACATCACTTTTTGTTTTTCTGCATCAAAGAAGCTGGAAAATTCACGGTTTGCACTTATTTGCTCTAAAAAACTATTGATTAAAAACACAACAGGGCTAGACATCGCAGCATAAAAGGCACGGGGTTGCCTTAATATCCCAGCAAGAAGTGTTGAACCTGAGCGAGGCAGCCCCGCAATAAAATGGTATGTCCTGTCCATGACGTCCATCCATTAATAGCTTTCTATGCAATTTGGTAATTAGTCATCATCCCATTGCCCTTCAAAACAGCCTTGATTGACATGAGGAAGCCACCTGTCATCTGATAATGCTTCGATTGAAGCCTGCAACTGAGGAGCCACCGGAAAATGAATAGGGAGACAACAATAACTGATGTCCAACATTCACAACCAAAATGTATGATGATTCATACATAAATGTAGACAATTCCATCATGACAACAAATTTCATTTTCAGGTGAACGCGTAAAAAAACATTATATGCAATAGAGCTCACACTCTAATATGAAAGAGAAGTAATAGTCATTTGTAAACCTAATGTTTTTCCACATTGTTGGGTTGTATCGCAATACTGAGATGGTGGGTTAAGTTGTTCGCTATTACGTTTCTTATAAACTTAATTATCGTGAAACGAGCCTAACCCATATGATTTCATGTGCTATATTGGGGCGAGGTGGCTAAATGTATACTGTTCGATACAGGAATGTTAACGAAGATGAAAAAATGGATTATCTTAACACTGGCACTCGGTGCGGGGTTAATCACTCGCTATGTGGTAGATAGCAGCGATACCACTGCAGCGGTTGAACCTGCCTATCCCATGAATATTTTAGAAAGTGGCGATCAAGCCATCGACCTTTATGATCAGGAAGATCCCCGCCTGCGTATTCTCTATTTTGGTTATACTCACTGTCCGGATGTTTGTCCGACATCACTGGCTGTGCTTTCTGCTGCGCTGAAAGAGATAAAGCAAGACCAGCTAGGCCAGCTTTGGCCAATCTTCATTACTCTGGATCCTGAGCGTGATTCGCCAGCGAAAAGTGCCGAATATGCCCAATATTTTCATAAGAACATCATAGGAATGACGGGCAATGCTCTACAAACGAAAGCCCTTGCCGAAAAATATGGTGTGCTTTATATGCGTACCGAGCTTGAAAACTCCGCCCTGGAATACGCTATAGATCACAGTTCATATTTTTATTTCCTAAAACCAGACGGCTCCTTATTAGAGAAAGTACCACACACATTAAACCCTGCGATTCTGGTAGATGCGATAGATCGCCTGTTAATAAAAAATGGAGATTCATAATGAAATTAAAAATCCTGGCTCTCAGCAGTTTATTACTGGCTTCAACGTCAGCGTATGCAGATCTAATGATTAATGGTGTATACGCACGAGCAACGCCCCCTGGCGCACCTAACAGTGCCATCTTCATGACCATAATGAATCATGGCGAAAATGATCGCAGTCTGGTGGCTGCCACTAGTGATATTGCAGAAAAGGTTGAACTTCATAATCACACCATGGTTGATGGGATGATGCAAATGCGCCAAGTCGATTCGATTGCTGTTCCATCCTACGGTAGCACCTTTTTAAAACCTGGGGGGTTACATGTGATGCTACTTGGTTTAAAACATCCCTTAGAAGAAGGTGAACAAGTCGCATTGACATTACATTTCGCAAATGGTGACAGCGAATCAATGTTCGTCCCCGTAAAGAAAGTAATGGCAGGAATGAAAGGTATGCAACACGACGAGGATAAGAACCCGGTCAAATAATTTACCCGCAGCGATCATGCTCGAGGCTATGTGCTGCGGGCATATCTACGGCTATTTACCGCCCCTCAGAAGCATGCCATATACCTCCTGCAGCAGGTTTTCTCGACTTTGAGAGCGATTTTTTTGCAAATTAAGGACATTTAATGAGCATATTGAGCAAGTTATGCCATAATAAATTTGCCGACCGAAACTTTTAACACTCGGTTTGTAGTGGCAAACAAAGGAGAAGAAAGAAAAATGAAACGTTCCCTATCTATCCTTGCAGGTCTGATCCTGAGTGCGAGCTTAATTGGTTGTTCAAGCTCAGATGAAGTCGACCAAATGCAACAGCTGACTAATAAAGTAGACATGCTTTCTGACCAAGTCAGTGCTATACAAAGTCAACAAGATCAAATGGCAGGCGCAGTAAATGATGCTAGAGCAGCTTCAGATGCGGCTTACCAAGAAGCAATGCGTGCGAACCAGCGTATCGATAACATCGCTAGTTCGTACAGTAAGTAGCGCTGTAATTTACTAACTGTAAGTGGCGTTCATACGCCACTTCTTTTTTTTGTATTACTTTGTTATTTCTACTGGAATACCCATCTGCAAATTCAATGCTGCACTCAGTCTGGATGCTGCAACACTGTCACTTTCCACAGCCGATTTTAACAACGAAGTCGCTTTTACCTTTTTAGGCTGTCCGACTTGTTTCTCTGTTTTCGATAAAGGCTGATGCACTTCAACATATAGCGCCCCATCCGGCTCTATCGTCTGCTTTAATGGCTGATTTATCACCTGGACTGGCGTTGCTTCTGGCACTTGGGGAAATAACCATTCGATATCCCATGGATTCATCCGAATACAACCAGAGCTGACGCGCATACCGATACCGAAATCTTTATTGGTACCGTGTATTAAATACTGCCCATGACCATACCCAAGGCGCATTGCATAATCACCCAACGGGTTTTCAGGCCCCGCAGGAACAACGGCTGGTAATTCGATATCACGTTGTTCCAGGTATTCTTTTCGAATATTCGCGGTAGGTGTCCAGGTGGGATTTTCTATTTTCTGGCTGATCCGGGTCTTCATTGACGGTGTTTCACGTCCGACACGTCCGATACCGATAGGAAACACATGAACGATTGAATCGTCATCGGCTGGAAAATAATACAGTCTCAGCTCTGCCAGGTTAATAATGATCCCTTGTCGTTTCACATCAGGCAGAATCAATTGAGTAGGAACAGCTAACAAGGTTCCTATCTCTGGCAAGAACGGATCAACCCCTTTATTGGCTTCTAGCAGTGCTAAAAAGCCCACATCGTACCTGTTCGCGATATCAGCCAGGCTGTCGCCCTTGCTAACCTGATAATACTCCATCGTGCCAATGATATTACTGTCGTCAGCAGGCAACGGATATTCAATTGCATTTACTGCCGTTGAAACTAAACATGTTAACGATAAAAGTAGTGAGCGATACACGTAAACGCCTCCAATAGTAATCTGATAATTATGGCAAAGTTTTGTTTTAACTGTCGTAATTGACCAAAAATTCCTAACTTTAAGACGTTTATCTGTAAAGAGACCAACTAGTTCATGCAATATTCCTTATCAGCATTATAGGTATTCTACTCTAATTCGGCATTTTCGTGAACAAAGATCACAAAGGCTGAGCTACTTCAAGCCAGTAGCTTAATTTTTCATCCAACATTTCAAGCAGCTATGTTTATACCCAAGTGACTTTAAGGTGCTTGGGTATATGTCTATTTATAAATTGAATTTTCAGACAGCTTCTGTTTTAAGAAATTGACAAAACAACGCACTTTAAGCGGAACATAACGGTTTTGCGGATAGATAGCATTAAAAGGGTGCGATTGCCCCGTATAGTCTGACAAAACCTGTATCAACCGCCCCGATTTCAGGTGTTCATCTACCATCCAAATCGGTAGCCTGCTAAATCCCATTCCGGAAAGAGCCACTTCCAGAATTACATCACCGTTATCGCTTTGAAAGTTACCGTTTACAGGCACGGAAAAATGATTGTCACCGAGGCTAAAATGCCAGACATCGACCGATTTTAACCTCGAATAAATCAGGCAGTTATGTCGTTTTAGCTCCTTTGGCTCTTTGGGCTCGCCATACTGTGCCAAGTACTCGGGTGAAGCCACCAAAAGCATGGGGTTATCAAACAAGTGCCGGGCGACCAAAGACGAGTCTTCCAGATTACTGGCTCGGATTGCAACATCCACACCTTCGCTGATAAGGTCTACACACCTATCACTTAAGATTAAATCCACTCTGATTTCAGGGTAGAGGGAAAAAAATTCAGCGATGACAGGCGCTATAACCAAGCGACCAAAAGCGACCGGGGCAGCGATTCGAATAACGCCTTGTGGTGTCGCCACTTCTGAACGTGCTTTTGCCTCAGCTTCATCCAGCTCACCGATAATCGCCACGCATTTTTCGTAGTATTCGGAACCAACATTGGTCAACGCATGATCCCGGCTGCTCCGGGTTAGCAGCTTAACACCCAGCTTTTGTTCAAGCGCCGCCACTTTTTTACTGATCGTAGTCTGGGTGGTATTAAATTCCCTACCGGTCGCTGAAAAACTGCCTGTTTGCACGACCCGAATAAAAGCTCGCATTGCACTTAACTGATCCATAACTCACCCTAGTTCAAAACTTCTCTGGTAGACATTCGCCACCAATAATTATCCTTGATACGAGCGTTCTCTACCGGTTCAAGTTCACACCACAAATCTCTGTTTTACTCACCGGTACTCAAAAGGCAATGAAGCCAGTTATAGCATCATTGCCCTATTGTTTACGCTATTGCGGACCAGCCTGGCACTGTTTATCTATTGCTGTTTATCATCATACTTATGGCCCCACTTTGAGTAATCGATTGGTTGCTGCTCTGCTGCAGTCGGTTCCGATGTCTGAGATATTATATACAGCGGTTTGGTACTGGACTGAAGGCTATTCATAATGTTAAGCCGTGTACCAATATGAATCAAAATCAGCACCGATGCCAGGGTATAAAACACCCCCATTATCTTTTTTCTCATGATGCTTTGCTCCGGTTTTCCGCACCTTCACGCCATATCACAGCGCCAGATTTCGTTACAACCTCCGCGGCATTTACCGCTCGCTTACCCCGTGGCTTTTTTCGACCATTCATCGTCTGCTTTGCCCAGGTTTTGTTGAATTTCAAAAAATCGGTCATCGCGTTCATCGGACACAGTGATTTGCACCACGGTCGTCGCACCATCAAAGAAGTGAGCAACACCAGCACTGTCAGTACAAAAAGATATAAAGTACCGATCATGCCGAACATGATGCCGAAAGGCTCATAAGAGAACGATGCCGGGTTGCGAAAATAGACCCCGAAACACAAGATGGCAAGTAAGATAACTCTCGGGAACCAAACAAAAAATGAATGCTTGAACGTCACCGCTTTAGCGTTACCAATCTTGGCCAGACATTCCTGGGTTGCGCCAAACGGACACAGGCTCTGGCAATAAACATTTTTATTAAATGCCAGAATATAGCCGGCACTCAACAGTAACAAAATCAATGCGGTATAGTTACCCAACCCCGATATCCAGGTTCCTGAAACAAAAATCCCCATTGTCGATGAAGAAAACGGCGAAGCAGAATAAAAACCAAACAGTCCCATGGATGTCAGCAAGATTACCCAGTTAAACGTGTTCTTTCTCGGGTGGCGGGTTTTGCTCACCCAAACTGCTGCGGCGAACATCACCAGTGCCGCAAAATCCAGCCAGCGGAAATACGTTATAGAATCGGCTTGTTCGCTTAATGTATACCCAAATAGTTGCTTACGCACCGAATCTGCAGCACTGTTGGCTGCCTGTAGAAGGCCGTTTGAAGATAAGGTGGCCCCGCTGATGCCATCAACATAGAGAGAGGTTTTAATATTCCTCCCCAGCATGTCGTCCAGCAACTTACCCTGCATCACTTTTTCCAGATAGGAGGAGGTATCTTTCGAAGACAAGACGGCAATACGTTTGATCTCCCCTTGCGGTGACACCGTCAGCGCCACCTCCATCTCGCCGCCATAGCCTATGCCGGTACCGACGCTGATCCATTCTGCCGGATCCGGCTCTTGCGCTGCATTGCCTTGATACAAGGTCGAACTGATGGCCTGCAATGTGTCGCCGTCGACCAACAGGTTATTAAGAAAATCGTTTTGGTTGCCAGCAATACGTAATCCGCCCATATACCAGGCCAGGATCAGTAACAGGACTGACGCCACGCTGGCGATTTTATCGACCAGCTTGTTTGACTGTTTACGTTGTTTCTTTTTCATATGACCTCACAAGCCTTGAAGAACGGACTCTTCAAGGCTTTAATGTCAGTAATTAGCTTATCAGATGTAACTATGCAGTCTGCTGTTACTTAGGCTTTAACATCAGTAATACTTTGAGCAATACTGCGCCGCCGATCACCAGCAGCGTTCCGGCAAAACCAAGGAAGTACCAACCGGCATTTCCTTCGTTTTCGCCTAATAAAGTGAAAGCCCCGGCAATGGTCAAGACAAAGCTAAACCACCAGCCCCCGGCAAGCGCCCACTTCCACCAGTTCATGCCCAGTTGATACTCTTTTGCCCACTGATTTGCACCAGCAAAGACCATCACCTGAACGGCACCTAGCAACATCCAGAATAACGGATCTAATACAGTTGATTGCGGAAACATTAGAAGCCCTCCCAGTTGCCGTCATAGTCCCAGGTTTTTTCAACCTTCAGATAGTTTTCACTGCGCATCCACTCTGGTGGCAAGTGATAGCTGGCGAAGTTTCCTCCGGTCCATGAACCATGATAAGCCTCGGCTTCAGGGTAATAGAAGAAGTTGTGCTGCATTCCCAGCAGTGCATTACGGGTTAGCCCGGTTGGATCGCGCGGATCGGCCTCTTTAACCAATGTGTGGATCCAGTTGTTCTTGCGGGTATAAGGGCAAACGGCGATACACACACGACAACCCATCGCATCTTCCGTCGGTCCCTGGTTCCAGAATCGCCAGCAGCCATCTTGACTGAAGGCATATTTTTTGAAGCCGCGTACCACAGCATCCGGTTTGTCAGCCTTGCTGATCGAACCGCTCGGGCAGGCATCTGCACAGATTTTGCAGGTTTCACAGAAGTGTGTCATGTGCAGATCAACGGGTTTATCCGGCTCAAGATCCAGGTTGGTGATCACGGCTGCAAGACGGATATTTGGCCCGACTTCCGGCGTCATCAAAATACCATTGCGGGTCACCTCACCCAAGCCAGCCTGAACGGCTAGTGGCACCACCATCATTTCATAGTCACCTGGTGGATATTGAGGACGGGCAGCATAGCCCAACTCACCCAGGAAAGCCGCCATCAGGCCGCTAGCCTGCTTGGCGCGGTAATAGGCATCGTAAGAGGTGGAATAGCCAACTGCGGCATATAGAGGATCCCAATTCATTGGCACCCCGAAAATGATCACATTCTTCCAGTGTTTGGGTATCTCTTCGCCCCACTCTGGCATACCACGCATCATATTCTTAAAGACAAAGCTCGGATCCAGCTTAGTGACACCCACAAGGCTCATGCCAAATTTGAACGCCATCTGCTTAACCAGCTTCGACGCGTGTGCCGGTGACTGGAACTCCATCGGCTCTCGCTTCACCCATTTAAAATCATCTTGGTCAGGATGCGCGATCGGCAATGGTGGAAAGTTCGCATTCATGCCGGTGAAAAAGGCTTTAGAATACGCATAGGCCAGTGCAAAACGGTCACGGTGCTGCTCCATATTCTCATCGTGGTTCACTTTCTCGCGGAACGACTGCAACATCTCTTTCCAGCGTTCGGGATGCCTGGAGTAATACTCACGCACCCGGGGATCCGGGATATCGCCCCAGTCTGCCGTCGGTACCCAGCCATCTTTATGAATAGAGCCGCCCATGCTGATTACCCGGTTGAACAGGAAATCACCCCATTCCGGACGCTCAATTTTTCCGACTGCCTTTAGGCTTGGCGCTATGTCGACGCGGAATGGTTCGCGGTTAAAGAACATGTCCTTACCGGCTTCGGTTCTGCCCCAACCGATGTTGGCATCCGGATCACGCCCGAGCACAAAACCCGCGCCTGCTGCCGCACCGACCGTCGCCGTTGCAGCTGCTGCGCCCCCCATTTTTAGGAAATTACGCCGTGAAGGGTTGGATGCCTTTTCTTCGGTATGTTTCTTATCGACCATTTTTTACCTCTGATAGTGTCAATAATCTCTGTATTATTAGTCTGCAGTCGTCATCAGGATGGCCTGCTGTTTGCGAATATCATCGATCTGACTGCGATAGGTGACCCTGTAGTGGGCTGATATTTTGCTCAGCTCGGACATAGCCTGTTCAGCCTGGGCCCACTGTCGGGTGTGATAGGAGGCGAGGAACAGCTGCTCAAGATTCCAGCGGTCATACGGATCCAGCTCCAATAACCTGCTCAGATCGGCAAGCAGTGGCTGCCATTGATTGTCTGCAGCCAGTGCCTGAGCGCGGATCGCCAACACATCCAGATCTTCCGGCTTTGCCTCGAGGTAGTGCGTTAGCTCTGAAATCGCCTGCTGATGTTTACCGCTTTGATGTGCCCAGATCCCGCCCAAACGATGTAATTCAATATTCTCGATCTGGTGTTCTCGGGCGCGTAGCAACCAGTCACCGGCATTTTCTAACAGCCCCAGCGACAGGTAACTGCTGACTGCAGTGATATAACTGGAGACAATGGTAGAGTCGATGCGATGGGCCTGTTCACAACACTGCGCCGCTTGCTCAAACTCTTCATCCTGGTAGTAACAACCGGCCAGATTCTGATAGCCGCCGACAAAGTCAGGTGCCTTTTCTATACATGCCTTAAAATATCCGGTCGCTTTTTCAATATTGCCGTTGCAAACCTGGATATACCCTTGGTGAAACAGCACCATGTGATTATCCGGGTTGAGGCTGTTAGCGGCGGAAAAAGCCTGCTCAGCTTGCTGGTACTCACCGAGGTGTTGCAGCGCAATGCCTCGTTTGATCTCAAACTCATCGTCTGCCAACAACTGCTGGTGGTTTGTCACCATGCTTAGTACCAGCTGAAAAAGCTTGGCCGATATCAGCAGATCAAATGCTTTGCCTAATTCTGCTTCACTGAAGGATTGCTCGCGCATGACATCGCTAAGTACTGAGGTAAAGGCCTCGTGTTCGATCCAATCGATATAACGTGGGTCATTGCCATGATTAACGTTACTGAACTGATTTTTTAAGAATGTAAATTTGCTATTGAGCAAATCAGTTAGTTGCGCATCTGACGCGAATTTATGGGTTTGCTGCTGAAGAAAATCCAGCAAATTAAACCACTTACTACTAATCATAAACATGCCACTTACGTTACTGAAGATAATAATCGAATCAATTTACCCGCCATCTCAGCTACATCCACGAAGCTAAAAAGGTGAGTTCTACACCGAAAAACAATGTCGCCATAACGCCGAACTGAGTCGTCGTATTCTTAATCCCTATCCAATATGACACTGCCACCTTCGCAGCAGTACCGTACCGAACAGTGCGATAATGGGTTTAAGTGATTTTTTGCAAAGGACTAAATGATTGAATGATTGAACCTCTTGAGCTCCAAATAGTTCTCAAGGTGTTTCATATGTATCCATCAAACCTGAAAAAAGACAGCAGTATCTGGTAGTCACAATCAAGCCAAAGAGCCTCGCCATAGATCTTAGACGCTAATAAAATCGATTAAAACTACGCGAAAAGGAATACCATCTATGCGTTTTTCGCATAATTGAAAGGAAGGGTAACTCTGTGGCGTTTCAAGCAGACGGGTTGCCAGCTTTGCTTATCAAAAAGTTATGCCAGTATGGTTTGCCTGAAAAAGTTGATGCGACAAAAACTTAGAACTAATGTTAAGTAAACAAGGATGTTTAGCAGAGGAAAATCATGTTAAAACAACTAATAATAAGCTTGATGATCATATATTCGGCCAACAGCTTCGCCCTGGCTGATTGTTGGAAAATCGACGATGCTGATGAGCGACTAACCTGCTACGACAACTCGATGAATACAGATCAAGCTCCGTCGCCTCACCACGACAGTACCGAAACATCAACCACAGAGGCGCCGGTAGAATTTGACATTGACACTGCAAGTTACTCCGGGATTATTAATTTCTTTGACGAGCAGAAGCTGTTCCGATTATCACCTCATGAGCCTAGTTATATACTGCCAGCCGCCTATAATAGCAAACCCAACGAAGATATTTGGCAGCAGATAAAACCTGGTAGCGAAATTGACGAAATGGAGGTCAAATTCCAAATCAGCGCCAAAATCAAATTTTGGGACGACCTGTACAAAGACAACTGGGATCTCTGGTTTGGTTATACGCAAACCGCCTGGTGGCAGCTGTACAACGCTGACGCGTCCGCCCCCTTTCGCGAGACCAACTACAGTCCAGAGATCTTTGCCAGCTATTATTCAAATATCAATATCCTGGGATTTACCTTGTTGGAGACAGATATTGGATTCCGTCACCAGTCCAATGGTCGGGCAGAGCTACTTTCTCGTAGCTGGAATCGCATCTATGCCAATTTTCAACTCGAAAAAGGTAATTTCCTGCTGTGGCTCCAACCCTGGTATCGCATTCCCGAGGATGCCGACGATGACGATAACCCGGATATTCATAAGTATATGGGTTATGGTAATTTCCGATTGATCTACAAAAACGAGGGGCACCTCTACAGCATATTACTGCGTAATAATTTAGCCAGCGATAACAAGGGAGCCGTAGAACTCAGCTGGGCTTTCCCTCTCTATGACACGGTAAAAATCTATTTACAGTATTACAATGGTTATGGCGAAAGCCTGATCGATTACGATCACGATGTGAATCGCATTAGCCTGGGAATACTCCTCTATGATTGGATCTAACCCAGAACAAAAGCACTAAGAATGAAATACTTGCAATCAATACGTTACGCTATCGGGGCAATATCCCAGCGATAGCGTAACCACTTAATTTGGTTCTATTCCCTCTAATGAGTACTCACAGCTTCGGCAATGGTGGCGGTACGAAACCCTTCCACCGCCCATTGGCAATGTATTCCGAGAGCTTCGAATTTTCATCTACCTTTGTGCGATACGCTTTAAGATAACCCTCTGTAGTGCAGGTCGGTAAGGCCAATTCCGAAACCACCGCTTCACAGACCACGATATCGTCATCGGTTACGTTAATAACCGTCAGGTCAGTTACTAGGTTTTATTAGTGGAAGCGAATAGGCTGCGCAATTTATTCGTCAGACATGGACAAACACAACCGTATATTGTCTTCAATATAAGATTAAATAATAGACGATAAAGTTCTGTTGAAGATGAAATATGCCAACTGCCAAAATTGAAACTATAGTAATAATCAGCGCCAGCGTCGTATCACCACACAGCAGCAACTGGCATTCTTTTTTCAGTCAATACAGGATGGAGATATGAGAAGAATATTCAAATTAATGATATCAGTCGCAGCTAGCCTGATGGCACCTGTCGTATTTTCCAATCCTACTTTTGAGTCAAAAGGAGACGGTTGGACGTTATCGGCAGGTCTATACCTTATCACTCAAAATATAGAAGCAGACTCAACAGTTAATACGCCTGATGGTGGCTCATCTACTCTTCCGGTATCGCTGGATTTCGGTAACATTATGGATAACCAAGACGGTCTAGGTGCTGTTTTTTTCCGTTACGGTAACGGTACCTGGGGCGTAGAGCTTGATTATGCGTTCATCTCATTGAAAAATAGACCAAATCAAACTATCGGTCCGATCACTATTGATAAAATTACATTCGATGTCGAAGAGCTTGAAATTTATGGTACCTACCGTCTACAACATACCGATTTCACGACAGAATTTTTAGCCGGTCTTCGCTATATCAATCATGAGCTGGACATTGATCAAACAATCCAAACTCCCCAACCTGTACCAACGTCGCAATCAATATCAGCCAGTTTTGGCGATGATTGGACTGATCCCTTTTTCGGTGTCCGACTAATCAACAACATTGCAGATACCAACTGGTTTTACCTAACACGCTTTGATATTGGTGGCTTCGGTGTTGGTTCTGATCTGACATGGCGGTTTGATCTGGGCGGAGGTTACGCATGGGATAACGGCTGGCAGGCCGTTGCCAAGTACAAGAGGCTTGATATCGACTTTGATAATGACTCATCAAGCGACCGCTATGCCTATGATGGCTATGAGCATGGCATATTGCTCGGAGCGGCCTACAGTTTTTAAGCTGTTTGTTACGCATGAAAGAGTACGGTCAGGAAAAACAGGACTGGCGCCCGGCTATGTATGAAAAGCTAGAAAAATAGCCGGTTATGCTCAATTGAAACAAGGCCTTCGCCCATCAAGGGGGCCTTTATGCCTATTACGATAACGCTGACAGGCCCTCATATGCTCTGCCACTAACTATTAATGGGCTAAGGCGGTGTAATATCAATAACAGAACACTTCAATTACTTTGCAACTTAGCGGTTTCCAGCAAGCTATCGAGCAGTTCAGCCAGATTCTCAATATTAATTAGTTGTATCGCCAACCAGTCCCCCTCCGCAACAGTATTAGCCGCCGGGCTGACGACAACACTGTATACCCCCAGATCACGTAATCGTCGCAGGGTTTCAGGTATTGGCTCTCCTTCCCAAATCATGATCCGTACCGGCTGCTCGGCCAACATCTGTTGCAGCTCCTGCCACTGAGTATCCGTTGGGGCCTGTTCTGGCTCCCAGTGCAAAGATCGACCATTCACTTGATAGCGACGTTGAAAATACTGATATACCGGGTGTGAAAAGATAACCGACTCACCTCCCAGGCGGGCTAACTGCTGCTGAAAACGCTTATCCAATGTTAATAGTTGTTGCTGTAGTGCGGCCAAACGAAGTTCGAAATCGGCAGCCTGCTCTGGCCAACGACCCATTAATTCTTCACCCAACTTGTTTACCTGCTGTGAGGCCTGGAGCATATCCATCCAGGTGGTTATCGCAAAGCCGCGATGATTGTGTTCACCCTCAAGGCCATGGCTATGAGTAACGCCCTCCTCAATAGGGATCCACTCATGCTGAAAACCCTCGCTGGTGCTCAGTAGCCTGGAGGTGGGTAAAGAGACCATGGTTAACCAACTCTCATAACCGGCACCGTTCAGCACAATAAGATCAGCTCGTTGAAATTCTGCTATGTGTTGCGCAGTTGGTCGCCAAGTCGCTGGATCACCGGCGGTATCAATGGGGAACTGCACATCAATATCGTTACCTGCCAGCTCCGTAGCAAAGTAATAGAGGGGGTTATTACTCACCATGATCAACGGCTTGGTCTGTGACGACAACGAAGACTCTGTTTCACTGCCAGTACCATATGGCTCACAAGCGCTTAGCGTGAGCATCAGACCAATTAACGGTAACAGTCGGAATTTGATATGCATCGGTATCATCCTTTTTACGCAATCAACCATTGTTGCAGCAAAACAACACCAAACTGCTGACTGCAAACGACTAAAACTGCAGCCAATAGCGCACTGGCAACAATCACAACGACTATTTCTGCGGCTAACAGTACCGTCAATTGGCCGCGGCTGGCCCCGATACGAGTCAGGCTTTCCACTTCATTACGGCGCAGGCGCATCGACAGCATAAATACCAGTGCCGCAACCAGCAATGTTGCGCCGCCTATTACCGTGACGGCAATAACCACATAATTACGTACGGTAAAAACGGTATCGAGTAACTCTTGCATGACTATCTGAGAGCGAACAATCTGATTATCCAACTTAGGAGCAGCAAATCGCCCTTGCAGCAATACCGCCGCCTTATCACTATGGGGGACCGGTATCACGCTGCTGACTGGTAGCTGGCGCAGATCACCGTGAAAGTGAAAGCTATCAATGTTGTCCGGGGTAATTTCATTCCAGGTTTGCACCGAGGCATTAGCAATGAGGGTATCGCCCTCTTTTTTAAGAATTTGTCGCACCGCTGAACTCTGGTTAAGATCCTGATGACCATGACCTAAGCCCTCTATCACCCACGTGGTTTTAATGTCGGTGAAAATGGCTTTATCATCAGGGCCAAAGCTACGCTTTAATACACCGACAACAGGCATTTTCAGTGGATAAATGCCGGCAATGTCAAACACACTCTCGGGTGACGATATTACCGAGTCACCCACACCAATACCCAGGGTTTCAGCGACTTGCGCACCAATAACTGTCTCACCCAATAAAGCGATAGAGCGGCCACTCGCTAATTGGTGCTGGCGATAATTAAAATAGGACAAGATTGTTCCCACAATGGGAAATTGCTGTGAGTGAAAACGCACATAAAGCGGGATAGCATCGGCCAGCCCCATAGACTGCAAGTTTTCTACGTCAGCATAAACCATGGGTGCCGGTGTATCAGAGCGAAAGTATAAGGTGTTGAGTACCAATTCCAACGGGCTGCCATGACGGCCAATAACCAGGGGAGTTTGATCGGCACGCGCCATTAACTGCTCGGCCGTGCGATCAATTAATAACTGAATCGTCACCGGTAACCAAAAGACCAGGGTGATCGCCGTGACTAACAGTGCTGTTTTCACTCGGTGGTAGCGCAGGTACTGATAAGCGAGATAGAGCGTTCCCATCACTTATGGCTCCTCTGCACAGATAAAGTCATTAAGATCCACGACCCGGTCAAATTGGCCTAATAGCGAGTGATCATGGGTGACTGTCAGTAATGCACTGTGATTGGCTTTTGTTTCAGCAATGATCTTCTCTAAGGCAAGGTGTTTATTACGCGGGTCAAGGTTACCTGTAGGTTCATCGGCAAGAAGAATTGGGGGCTGTAGCAACAGGGCCCGGCAAATCGCCACTCGCTGTCGTTCACCCTGTGAGAGCGCATTAACGGGACGATGGAGCTTATCCGCAATACCCAGTGACATCGCCAGTTTATCGGCGCGAAGCTTGAGTTCATCATTAATAGTGAAACTTTCCAGTAACCGTGCCGTTAGTAAAATATTGTCGAGTACCGATAGGTAAGACAACAGCTCAAAGCCCTGAAAAACCATACCAATATGTTGTAAGCGATAACGTCTGGCCTGAGCTGAATGCATCGCTGATATACGTTGCTCGCCTATAGAGATGGTGCCACTGTCAGGTTTCAGTATTCCTGCAAACAAATTCAACAGCGTGGTTTTCCCTGAGCCGCTGGGACCAATCAGTGCCAATGTTTCACCGGCGGCAATATCCAGCTTAGCAATGTTGAGCTGAAACTGAGTTTGAGAATAAGCAAAACTGAGCTCTCTAACCCGTAGCATGGCCACTCCTACAAACGTTCTTCGTGTATCACCGTCATTGATGTCAATTTCCATTGCTCTGATACCGGTTCAATCATCAACTTTGCCTGATACTGGTTGTTGCGTTGATGAACATGGCCCCAGTGACCCACAGAGCCCCTTACGATCCAGCTAACGTCAGCCTGAAATCCATCACTTTGCGTCGCTTCTGATAAAGCGACAGATTGCACTTCCACGGATTTAACTTTGGCTCTTGCTCCCCCCTGATTAACCAGTTCCAGGCCACGACGGGTTTCCAGATAAATATTTGTTAGCAAGTCACCGGTTACTGATCGCGATAAGGTATCGTAAATGGCATCTTCTTCCCGATAATCAAATGCACGATAGATATTGTGAAGCAAACCATCGACTATTTGCTCACCCCGCTGCTCGCCGGGCAGGCTGGCTTTACCTAATAAAGAAGCTGCTCCGGCAGCCACTGCAACAAACAGCGCCACCAACATAACCGGCTTTCGACGCTGAGGTTGTTGAGCGGCCTTTATAATGATGAGCAACATCATCAGGCAAATTATATACAGCAGCCAGCGCGATCCATAAAGCCATTGCTGCCAGTCTGCCGGTGGAGAAGCGATGACTTTTAAGGTGGGTATTGTTGGATTTTTCAGGTAATTTGTCCAAACCAACTTTTGCCAGTCTGGCTGTAAATAGGTCGGTAACGCCCCAGCTTCATCGACCGCAGACGCCGGTACCGATTTAATTCGATCATCCCAGAGATCCCAGTCCATCACCACTTCATCCGGTAATTCAGCCCGGGGATAGACAAAAATGGCACCGAGTATCGCACCATCAATATCCAATTCCGCCGGAGGGTCTATAACACGGGAACTGGTCAATGTTCGTTCTAGAAAATTTACACTGTCCAGCAGCCCTGTTACGGATTTGCCGTTAATCGTGACGGGATGATGCCGGGATAAAAAATCAGCTACTTTTAATTTAAGCTCACCTTGTATAGCCACCGGAATCGTTGATTTACCGTCAAGCCCCAAATCCAGCCAGCGCTGTAAGTCTTTAGGTCTCACAATAATTTCTTTACGGACCTCAAGCGGTTCTACATAGATAAAACCACTCATAGGCGCAAAATACTGACGACGCAGGTTACGGGTATTAAATGTACTGTACCAGGGGTCTTGCCAGTCCAACGTCAGCGTATAACCACTGCTTAAATAACGAAAGTCATTAACGGCAATACCCTTGTGATAAGCAACAAAGCCAATATCGACTACACCGTACTTATGCGGTGCCTGAAATACCAGCGCCTCAGGTTGCTTCTCAAATGGATAAAAGAGCGTGGCTTTCACCACATCTTCAAGCTCATCTTCCGGTATGGGTAATGGCGCTCCGGTAATGCCATCACGAATAATGCGTTTGGCCGGGTTGATAGCAACCAAGATAGCAGTGAGTGGTTTTTGATTATCGTAAAGAACCAGATCTTCAGAAGATAGCAGGGGGAATCGTTCTGCAAACGGTGTCTGGCCAAAATCTAAGTGCTGATATATCGGATCCGGAAGTAAATTGCGAAAGGCCGAAAGAGCCGTTAACCCTATCTCAAGTTCAACCCGAACGCCCTTCTCTTCAATATAGAATTCAGCAATGGTCGAGGCTTTCATTGCCTGACTGCGGATTAAGGCGTCACCGTAAACGTACCACGGGAAAAACATAATCATCCATAAAATAATCTTTCTCAGCACTATGCGGTTATCCATTTTCACCTCAAAGCAACCAATTGGCCCAAGCAAAAAATAACAGTGATCATGTTGCAATCGATGCACCTATTGCCGCAACCATTCGGCAACCGATTTTGACTACAAGCCTGAGTTTACTTTTATGCTAGCAGAGGGAAAGATCCCCTTGGGTAATCAAGAGTATAGAACAGAATACATCACATAGTGGGCGATTAACCGTTGCACTGATTTTTTCAATCCGCAGCTATATCATGGGAACAATAAAATATACGGTTAAAGATGGGAAAATTGATATCTGGTTGCCCGATGACAGCTTAGCAAAATGAAAATCGCATACACGATGGCATGAGATCTACGGTTAAAGATCCTGATAGCACTATCGAAGCCTTTAGAATGGTATTTAAGTTACCACTACGACAACGGCAGGATTTTATCAAAAATATAGTCGCACATATCATTTCTTGGGCAGTATTTTCTCCCCGGCATCTCCAATCAATTTAAATGGCGTTGAAACCACTCCTTTGACTGTTCCAGTAACAGCACCTTTAGATATATTTTCTGCTGTACTTTGAGCATTCACTACAATACCCTCAATTCTATCTAATGTTTCAGGCGTCATCTCTCTAATTTTAGAAACCTCAGTCAGGGTCGGGTAAGCAACAGTTTTTCGTAATACTTTACTTTCATTTAAAACGTCAGGTATCACTTTACTACTGTATAAATGCAAATCTTTTCTAATACCCGGTATCGTATCAGTGAGTGCCCGCTCAACGTTAGAAATAAGTGGATTGATAGTTTCTTTCCTTAGAACCCTACTCTCTTCGAGAACATCTGGGATAGATTTATTTATATCATCAATTGAATTTGTTGCATTTGATACCACCTGAATAATCGCAGGAAGTTCATCTATCATTTTTTGACTCACTAATAACCATTCGTTAATATTCAAATCCTTTTCAACAGATTCAATCTTAGATATTAATGTTGGAATGTTATTATTTGCGTCTTTGATCACAACGGTGAATTGCCCAATACTATATGCAAAATAGAAAATAGAGCAAGATAATATAATGGTACTGATTGCACGCAGATGAATCATAACTTGGCCACCTATCAGTAATGTCTAGCTTGCTATTTAGTATAGCTAATGGCCGTTATCAGTAGCGCTACTCTAACCGATTATTATCACCCTATCCTATCTCTGTGCTCACACTCAGGTTCTTTATAACAAATTAACAACCCAGAATGTCATCACTCCCTTGACGGCTTTGTTAAACAAGTCAGATTGAACAATTTGTAAGTTCACGGATCTAGTCTTAATTGTTCCTGTTTGGCTTAATACATCATCATGACTGTTGATGAATAATATTTACCTGAAAAATCAATAGCTATGGATAACCTCGCTTTGAACATTGAAACGAGATCACCCATTATGCTGATTGATCACTCACATCCAATCACAGCTGTTTGCGACAAGACCCCATAGAGCATCTAACTTGCCGGAACCGTTTTATTTAATCGCATTAATCGATTGGTTGAGTGGGCGGCGGATTGAAGCCCTTCAAGGTTCCGTTTTTCAGCCATTCAGACATAAGTCCGGTCGCCGGGTTCCCACGGGGGGCGGTATCCCACGCTTCACTGGTACCTTGCGGCCATGCCTCATGATTAAAAGTCACTTCTCTGACCTCAACATGATCTTTAGTTAAGTTGATCACTGTCAAATCATCAGCCATTGTCAATGGGCCATCGTAGGTCTTGCGAATTCCTTCGTAAATTGCCATTTCGATATCACGATGGTTCCAGTAGTGATAAGCCACCGCCATCCGCGGTTTCACTGAGGACATCAGCTTTCCAAAACCTTCAGGGGGAGTATGAATGACTGAAGTCACCCAATAGGCTTGCTTATAAGGAAAGCCGGAGATATCTACCCACTGCTCGGGAGTGAAAAAGGCCTCATGCACCACGACATCGGCGCCTTTGGCTTCCTTATCAAACCATTTGTTAGGCACGCTGTCGCCACCGAAGACAAAACTCAGCCCGTTCCAATCGAGACGAAAACTAACTGAACCATCGCGGATATGGATCGCGGGAAACGATGTCACTTTTACGCCGTTCTCATCGTAAATGACCGCGGTTTTGGAGTAATCAAATTCATGCGCAACAATTTCGCCACCAGCATTTGGCAAGGTGCCTGCTCGGGATGTTACGTCCCAAGCCCACGCCTCGCGGATATGATCAACATGTATCTTAACGCCTAATTCGGGGGTCGAACCAGAGGGGCCATACACCTGCAGGGGTTTATATCGCCCATTTAGCCAACCACCAACCCAAAGTCCGGCAAGATCGCCGATATGATCAGTATGTAGGTGAGAGACGAATACTTTGTCCAATTTTGCGTAGTCAACCTCAAGCCCAGCTAAGCGATCAGTGGCACCCGTTCCCAAATCAAACAGGAAAGAATCACCATTACCGAGTTCAACTAAAAACGACGCCGCGACATTACTGGGTGACTGGTTCGGCATGCCTGTACCTAATGCAGTTATACGCATTTCAGCCTTGCCAATTTTTTCTGTATTGGGATAGAAGGTACGTGGATACTTATTATTTTTGATCTCCTGAGGGATACGCCCGCCAGGGTAACTGCTGCCGTCAATAGTATCGGGCTTTGCATTGACCGAAAGGGAAACAAATAAAAATGTGAACAGACAAATTAGCCATCGCCTTTTTAACAGAGCCATAATACGCTTCCTTTTAATTTATTGTCTTACGTTCAAAAGGAAGTTTAGATTATGAGGATGGTGTTGATAGAACTTAGTTAATCGGCAAGCCTCGTTTCTCATGACTGAGAATACATTCAACTGGTAACCGGTTTCTTTACGAAGAGCGACGGGCAAATCAGAGAAACCCAGCGCCGTGCGTTTTCAGTGAATAAGTAAGTCCGTGGAATGGAAGATCAAAAATTACTAGACGACCGGTCTATTCATTGGTAGGCTATAGCAAATGGTCTACATGGTCTTGTTATGTCGAATCGTAAACAACTTAGCCAAGCAATGATCTGTGATGCAGGTGAAATGTTATTTTCTCGCCATGGTTACAGTGCTGTAGGTATCAAAATGATCCTTGATGAAGTGGGAATACCCAAAGGTTCATTTTATCATTACTTTAAGAGTAAAGAAGCTTTCGCAGTAGAAGTGGCAGAGCAGTATTTCACTCAACGCTTTGAGCGTTTTTGTAATGCTCTAGCCAAAGATGATGCATGCATTAGTGAGGTTATCCTCTCTAGCTATGAATCAGAAATAGACGAAATGTTTCAGCATGAAAAAGTTCGTGGTTGTGTTCTCGGAAACCTGTTCATTGAAGCGAACAGTGACCTGGAACTACTTCGAGCCAAGCTAAACGACATATACACGCGTTGGCTTGCGGTCTTCACAGAATGTATTGAAAAAGGCCAAAAGCAGGGTGAGTTTCGAAAGGATATTGACGCAAAGCAATTAGCTTCAATGTTTTGGGCGCACTGGGAAGGTACAGTTTTAAAGTTTCAAGTTTCTTCGGACAAAGAACAAGTAAAACAAGAAATGAGGAACTTCACCCGGTTAATGGCGAACCCTTCATGCTAGTTATTACAAGAGCAGGATGAATTATCCATTGTGCCACATTGGGCTTCGGCCCAATATTTTTTAACAAAATAATAGACGACCGGTCTAATATAGGTGACGAAATGATCTCTACCCCTTTAACGATTAATCAACTCAAGATAAAAAATCGTATTTTCAAACCTGCAATGTCCGAGCAAATGGCTGACAAGCACGGCAACCCAAAAGCTTCACTGCTTTCACGCCTATACAGAACGTGGGCGCAAGGTGGAACGGGGTTACTTCTATCAGGGAACATCATGGTAGATAGAGATGCCCTCGGTGAACCAATGAATATTATCCTGGATGAGAAATCGGACTTAGAGCCTTTTACAGCCTGGGTAAATAGCGCGAAAACTAATGGGGCTGCTTTCTTTGCGCAAATAAATCATCCGGGTAAACAGGTACCTAAATTTTTAGATTCTAAGCCAATGGGACCATCTGCAATCGCGATTGAGGGGCCATTAGCAAGTGGTTTTAATCCACCGCGAGAAATGACTGAAAAGGACATCAAACGCGTTATACAGCAGTTTGCTACTACCGCGAAACTATGCAAACAAGCGGGATTTGACGGTATTGAATTGCATGGTGCCCATGGGTATTTAATCAATCAGTTCTTATCCCCTCGACACAATAAGCGCACAGATAAATGGAAAAATGGAGAGTTGTTTTTGATCAGTGTCTATAGGCAAGTTCGAGCGGCTGTCGGAGGTAGTTTTCCGATCATCATTAAGCTTAACTCATCAGATTTTGAGAAAGGTGGCTATAGTGAAACAGACGCCATTGGGGTAATGAAAATGCTTGAACAAGAAGGCATTGACGCTATCGAGATTTCCGGTGGAACCTACGAATCGCAATCAATGACGGGAGATGGTCAACCGTCTGGTGGCTACTTCTTAGAGTTCGCAAAGGGTGCACGCAAGGAATTGACCATTCCACTCATAATTACAGGAGGGTTCCAGTCAAAGCAACACATGGAAGCGGCGCTTAACGACAACATTGATATGGTCGGCATTGGTAGACCGCTGATTTTAAAGCCAAACTTACCAATTGAAATTATGCAAGGGAGCAATGAGATATACCAAAATGATATGCGCCGAAGTCGCTGGAATTATTTGAACATTATTTCCATGTTGTCTTGGTGGGAATCACAAATGTTGAGAATTGCAAAGGGCAAGCAACCTAACCCCAAAATGCACGTTTTTCACGCTGTCATTCATGCATTGACACATGTAGGCATGAAAGCCTTTGCTCCGCGCAGGGGTTAAGTGCAAATGGCCGCACGCCAGCCCTGATTAAAGCTATTACCGATGAAAGATGAAAGATGAAGAGGATATAGAAATGAGAAAACTGACTATCACAAACAACAACGGCATTGCGAATGTTGTTATGAATAACCCACCCGTTAATATTTTAACTATTGATTTGATTAACGAAATTAACGAATTCGTTCTGTCATTAGAGGATGATCGCGACACCAAAGTTGTTGTCTTCAAGTCGCTTCATGAACAATTTTTCCTCGCTCACCTGGATCTGAATATCATTAATGGTACGCAAGGAGGGCAAGCAGCATGTATCGAATTCAGTCATATGATCAATAACATCAAAGCCATGAAGCAGCTTTCAATTGCTGTCGTCGATGGTGTTGCCCGTGGTGGTGGTAATGAATTCGTTATGGCTTGTGACTTGGCGTATGGCACCGAAAAATCGGCATTTGCTCAGCCTGAACTGTTTATCAACATTCCGACTGGTGGCCAGGGCGCGGTTCAATTTGCCCGTCGCCTGGGGAAAAACAAGGCCCTGCAAGCATTGTTAACTGGCGCTGATTTTACGCCACAACAAGCTGAAGCTTTAAACATTATCACTCAGTTCGTCCCTAAAGCTGAAATGGACGCATTCCTTGACCAGATCCTATCGATCGCTGGTAACTGGGAAGTTCGCGATATTGTGATGTACAAAGAAATCGTCGCAACTTCGATTAAAGATGAAGATGCCGGTACAGAGCTCGAATTGCGCTACTTCCTTGAGCGAGCCAAAGAGGAAAAAACGCAGACAATTATCTCTGCATTCTTGAAGCATGGTGGCCAGACCGAACGAGAAGCTCAAGATCTACAGGGGATATTTATTGATACTGCAGCGGAGCTTACAAAATAAACACAGCCCTATCACAAATAAAGGCAGCCGACGCAAAATAGCGCGGCTGCATTATTTACAGTGTTCCAATGACCTGAGATTTGGAAGGATTTTCCGCTTAATTGCTATATCTCAAATGAGGTGATTCATGAGGTACGAAGGTGACATTTACCGACCACCACCAGAAGCCGATGCGTACATATTGCAATGCACGATTGGTTGTTCTTACAACAAGTGTACCTATTGTTCAATGTACAAAGATGTGCGCTATCGGGTTCGTCCAATGGAAGAGCTTAAAGAAGATATACAAATGGCGCGACGAACCTTTGGATCGAAGGTCAGTAAAGTATTCTTAAGCGATGGTGATGCAATTTCGCTTCCGACAAGCGTGTTGCTAGAAATTTTATCTGAGCTCTATGCCGCTTTTCCAGAACTTCAGCATGTGAGTACATACGCTGGCCCTCAGAGCACGCTAAATAAAACACTGGATGAATTAAAGCTGCTAAAGAAAGCAGGATTAACCATGACCTACTTAGGTGTTGAATCTGGTGCTGATGAAGTGTTACGTGCTGTGCGTAAAGGGGTTACGGCCAAAGAGATGCTTGAAGCCGGCAGTAATATCGTTAAGTCTGGAATGACGCTCGCTGTGATGGTGATGGTTGGTCTGGGAGGTAGCGGAGAACGTTCTCAAATTCACGCTATGAAAACTGCCGAGCTAATCAACCAGATGAAACCTCACCTATTGGGAACATTAACGACTGTGCCGATGGAAGGTACGGTTCTGTTCAGACAAACTATCAAGGGTGACTTTAAGCTGCTCGACCCTTATGAAGTACTGGAAGAAATGAAGATGTTACTGGAGCATATTGAACTGCAAAACTTGTATGTCGACGGTACTCATGCTTCCAATCTATTACCGATAAAAGGGTTACTTAAAGACAGCAAGTCTGAGATGCTAGCTCAGATCAATAAATACCTACAAAGCAAGGAGGAAAATTTAATCGGTAAAGCTTACGTTGGACGGTTCTGAGTCTTCCATTAAAGCCGCTATATATCCAAACCACCTTCATCGTTTTGCTGTGATAACTATTGTTATTGATAAATTTATCTTGCAGATCCCTTTAAGGATCTAGCCCGAACTGCTCACAATCTAGGTTATTACACGCATTAACTTGAATGCCATTGTAGATATAATACCAATCGGGACAATTATCCCGATTGGTATAAAGTATCATCGCGCTTGACTTTGATGAGCCAGGGCAAGAGTTTACCCCCCCCACAAAAATGGCCCTTAGCAGAATAAGCGACGGTATTACAGGCCATCAAAATTAAGCGTATTGTGCTGTGATCATCTTCCAGGCTTTACGCTGCTCTTTTAGGTGTCTTTTCATTTCGCTGTATTGCTGCACAAATTCGAAATTTTCATAGTGCTTGACCAGACGCGCTTTCTTCAGCTCAATCATTCGCTTCTTAGCGGTGTAATAATCTGAAATTTTCATCATCAGCGCTTCGTATTCCTCTTGCAGCCTTTCCTGACACACATTGCTATGCGATGTACTGGATAGCTTTGTCTGCAAGCGTTTAAGCGTCATTGTCGCTCTGGCTTTCTCGATACGCTCTTCCGGACATACCCGTAAATTTTTAGTCAAACCAAGCCAGAAACATGACTTAATCAACCACTTTGTCGGATCAAACTGCCACCAGCGAATACCATTACGGTAATCATTTTCAAAGATATGGTGATAGTTGTGGTATCCCTCTCCGAAAGTCAAAAACGCAAGAAAACCATTGTCACGCGCCGTATGTTTATCCGTATATGGCTGAGATCCCCAGAAATGAGCCAACGAGTTAATAAAGAACGTTGTATGGTGACTTAACACCAAGCGTACGACACCGACTAACAATAATGCTCCCCACACATCGCCATGGATCAGACCAAACAGTAATGGGATTCCGAAGTTTGTGACAATCGCTAAAGCTGCATAATATTTGTGTTGCCACATCACTATTTTGTCTTTCTGCAAATCACGGCAATTTGAGTAATCCGTGTAGCGGCTCGCATGGTACTCTCTGAGCATCCAGCCAATATGGCTATAAAAGAATCCCATCTTCGCTGAATAAGGATCTTTCTCATTATTATCAACGTGGCGGTGATGAACCCGGTGGTCGGAAGACCAATGCAGTACGCTGTTTTGCAATGCAAAAGCACCGCCGATGGCAAAGATAAAACGCAATACAGCGTTCGCTTCATATGCCTTGTGCGACCATAAACGATGGTATCCCGCCGTAATAGACATACCGCAATAACTAAACGCGAGCACCAGCATGACCACCTGTGCCCAGTCAAAGCCTACAAAATAGGCATAAAGCGGTGTGGCAATCACTGCAATGGCTAACGTAACAGTAAAAATAAAGGCATTCAGCCAAATAATCGGTGGTCTGTTAGTCGACATTCTTAAACCTTTTTGCATTTCAGCGTACATGTGTGCGCCAGAATAATCATCGAATGAATCTGGGTCAATCAGAAAATGTCATTTTTGTTACCAAATGTAATGTATGTGTTATTCCAGACACAATTCAACGACTCTCAGCCGTTAAATTGTGAGGACACTGCTTCAACTAAACGATGGAGTGCAGATTCACCGAGTACCCAGAAATGAGAGGTTTTACACCGCTGGATATGGATAGCTGACAACGGTAGTGATTAAGACTAGTACCTTAACGCAATGAAGAACCTGGTTGGTATATAAGCCCTTCAAATTTCACCGCACATGGATCCCTGATAACCGCCAGCTAAGTCTTGAGCAAGTCTGTAAGTCTACTGTCTGGCGGTTTCTGGGATGACGACTGTTTGGCTTCATCGATAAAGAATTAATGAATAGTTGAAGCGCCTGAACCTGTCATCCCGGAATCGAGGCACGAGATATCCGGGATCCAGTGCTAACCGTGTTTCTGACTTAGTTAAAACAGATATCGACAGAATTAAACCGCGAGTAAGGATCCTGATATTCATCCGTGTCTTGCTGATAAAATACGGCAGGCATACGTTCTGACAGACCCGCCTTTTTCAAAGCCAGATGTTCTTCGCGGGTAATGATGACGTAATGTAGATGCTGATCTAACATGCATTGTATCTGCTCTATACTGGCTTCATCATCTCGTACCAGAGTTTTTAGCATCCCGGTAATGACGGATAATGGCAGCAGCATATCTCGAACCAGCCGCTTGCGATTGCTCACGTTACTGGCAGCAAGTGATCGGGGGCCATGACCGAAAATCGCTTCCCAATCGGCTTTCCCCTGATTTGTTACCAGATCATGCTGATAACAGTAATAAGCTTCAAGAAAGTGACGCAAGTAATGAAAGCGCTCAGCGTACACTTCCAGATAGATATGTTGCAGTTCCAAGTTAGCATGGAATTGATTCATAACTGATATTTTCCATATCTATTAGCTAATCCAGTAATATCGCCAGACACAATAACGCGGTATATGCCGCGTTACGTTGTCAATAATACGAATTGGTATTACAAGTTGAAACGCACACCAAATGCGCCTTCTACCTCGAAGCCAGAGTCCTTTTCAAGATACCATGTTGTTCCCGCTTCAGCATAAAGGTGGAATGTGCGATATGGGATCTCTAATCCCAGACCAACGCGAGGTCCCCACTGCTGTTCACTATCATCAACCCACTGTATGCCAACGAAAGAGTACAACGGTGAATTTTCTATACGTCCTGATAACCGGCCCAGGTTCCACATAGCATCTGCAGAAACGCTGAATGTATCTAAACCGACAGCAAACTTGAAATCATCCTGGAACTTAACGGTAATGCCTGACGTTGGCGAGCCCAGAAAAATACCCGTGCTTAGTGGCGTCGTCATCGCCGATGTGTATGAAGGTAGCAACAACAGCGATGACACTAATACTACTTTTTTAATCATTCCTGATCCCTAAACGGTCCTAACCAGCATATCTCTGGCGTTTTAATTTACTCATGGGACTATGTCCTTTTTTCGACAAGGAAAGTACCTGCTTTATTTTTGAATTCATAGAAATAAATGTTGCTGTTTGAAATTATTTTGCAACTTTACAGGTCATATCTGAAAGTGAAGTTCAACTACACTGCCCTTATAGCTGTCATTAATCGGCATTTAACAACACGACAACATAGCGAAACGGCACGGAACAGGTAGAGGAAAATTATGCTCATTAGAAAGCCTAGCCGCTGGACATTAAATGAAAACGAAGTGACCCCGGAGTCTGTCTACCAACACCGTCGGGATATATTGAAAAAGTTAGGTATCGCCTTAGTGGGAATGCCTATTGCAACTAACGCCCAGGCGGGTGTGTTTGATCTGTTCTCCGGTAACAAAAAGACCGATAGCGTTACAGATTTACGTCGCTCTTTAACCGCACCACAGTCATCAAGATACCACCCGGATTTATCTCTGACCCCTGAGAGTAAAATCCTTCAGTACAATAACTTTTATGAATTTGGTACTGATAAATCTGATCCCGCAGTTCGGGCTGCGAATTTTAAAACGGATCCCTGGTCAGTAAAAATAGATGGTTTAGTCAACAAACCAATCACTTTAGGCTACGACGATATCTTTAAGAAATTCCCTCTTGAAGAGCGTATCTATCGTTTACGCTGCGTTGAAGCATGGTCAATGAACATCCCGTGGATTGGCTTTTCACTGGCTGATTTGATCAAACTTGCAGATCCCAAAAGCAATGCCAAATATGTCGCGTTTGAAACCTTGTATGATCCTAAGCAGATGCCAGGGCAAGCATCGCGTCGTATTGGCGGGGGAATCGATTATCCTTATGTAGAAGGGCTGCGTTTAGATGAAGCGATGCACCCGCTAGCGTTAATCTCTGTAGGTTTGTACGGACGAACTCTCGCGCCTCAGAATGGTGCCCCACTTCGATTGGTTGTGCCATGGAAATACGGGTTTAAAAGTATCAAATCTATTGTACGCATCACGTTGACAGATAAAGAGCCACCAACAACCTGGAATCGCCTGGCACCACATGAATACGGCTTCTATGCCAACGTTAACCCTAAGGTCGATCACCCTCGCTGGAGTCAGGCCAGTGAGCGTTTTATTGGTGAAGGCAATCTGTTCAGCAGTCGTCGCCAGCCCAGCTTAGGCTTCAACGGCTATGAGAAAGATGTTGCCCATTTATATAAAGGCATGGATTTAAGGAAACAGTTCTGATGAAAATTGCCCCGCGACAGATATTCTGGCTAAAAGTGTTCATTCATACGGTGTCACTGGGTTTCCTACTGCTGTTGGTCGGGCAAACCTTAACGGGGAATTTAGGCGCTGATCCCATTGAAGGGATCAGCCACTTCACCGGTAAGGCGGCACTGAACACCTTGATGGTTACTTTACTGATCTCTCCTGTCGCACGATATTTCAAACAAGGAGCATTGGTCAAAATACGTCGGCTGGTGGGGCTTTACAGTTTCTTTTGGGCGGTTTTACACCTGGCTGGCTATCTGATCCTGGATCTGGGCTTAGATTGGCAATTACTCGGTAGCGAAATCATCTCTCGCCCGTACCTCACATTAGGCGCAACCAGCTGGATTATTCTCGGCGCATTAGCGGCGACCTCAACCCAAGGCATGCAAAGGCGCCTGGGGCGCCAATGGCAAAAGCTTCATAATTGGGTCTACCTGGCATTGATCTTATCACCTATCCATTATTACTGGTCGGTGAAATCGGACGTCATTGAACCGGGGCTATATTTGATCGTAGCTGCCATATTACTCGCTTGCCGCTGGAAAACGTTTAAACGCTGGCTTCCGACGACACCTTCTCACTTAGAGTCTCATCGCCACTAACAAGTTATATCTGACTAGTACCTAAACACAGTGAAGATGATTGATTAAAACAGTCAAAATCCGTCATCCCAGAAACCGCCAAACACTGAACTTGCAGGCTTTCTCAAAACTCACCTGGCGGTTATCAGGGATCCATCATGCACGGAAGGTTCAGTGGACTGTGGATCCCCGATAATCGCTACTGTAAATCCAATCGATAATGAAAAGATCAACATTAAGCGCTTCAATAGATGACAAAGAGCAAGGATGACGACGGTTTGGCTTCATAGATAAAAAACTAATCTGTTCAATCAATCATAATTAATGAGTCAAGGTACTAGTATCAATTCAGCCGAGTTTATTATCTCGCTCACGCTTCTAGCTACTAATTGCTCGAATCACCTGTAATTCATTGAATTGATGCAAGACAATCGCTTTTTTTCTGTTACGATACCGAATTATCCACGATAATATTCGGGTTATACTGGTCTGGACAATATGATCGATATAACTATCTGTTTAATAAGCGCTTTGAGTTATGTCGTTGCTTTTTTGGGGTTAGCTATTCTTGGTCAGTGATCTACTTGCTGTCAGCATTCAACAATTTCAGGATGACTGCTTACAATTGTGCGAGCAACATTATCCAACAGTGCATAACCGCGGTATGCGCGAAAACCATTTGGGTAAAGCACTTTGCCGCCGGATACTTGCGACCTTCCAGCAGGCAGGGCTCAATGTTGAGTTGCAACAGAGTGACGATGACAATGATTTGCCACAACCAATATTCAGCATCAGCTCTGACGACTTTACAATTTGGATCATTGCTCATCATCTGTTAAGTGCCAACCTCGCCCGCCGAGAAGCACTTGTTGAGACAATCGACACCGTAATGAAAAAGTACGAACCCAATAAAAGTAATCACTTATTACTTGTCGCCGACCATTGGTTCGACCGTAGTAAAGCCAGTAAAGAAATTCCCGCATGGTGGCTGGGTCAAGTACCAGAAAATCTGGATGACTACCGTCTTGATGGCATTCGTTTGCTCGACACACCGCGTACACTGCCTAAGAGTATCTCTGAACGTTATTCTTTCACTGAAGGGCAATTACAGCTTCATCACCCACTGAAACGCAGTGGGGATAAAAGAGTTGTACACAAATACATTGTACTGACGGCATACTACCCTATATAAGTGGCAAGCAGAGCGAGTTTCCCCGAATCCTGATGACCTACGATAAGTTATCAAAGTTCATTGTACCAACTTGATACTTAATACCACTAACTCAAGAAGGGACAAAACTTTGTTCGAGTGATTTACCTATTTGTCTCCTTTGACATTAGGAAAAATATCGCAAAGCTAGTTGTCTCTGGAAACTCTTGCCTAACGAATGATATAGACACCCTCTCCCTGGCAATCTCGTGTCATATCAGTCAAAGGAAATGTTACTCGGTTGTTCTGTTTAAAATCGCTTTACTCACCTCGGAATGCCCAATAGCTACCGAGTCGCCTAACCGTATCAAAAAACCGGTTCATCCGAAAAGGCGTACTTATCACAAGAGTATTTATTAACAGGCAACATACCCCCATCCATAGCATGAGCTTGCCCATCCAATCCAGCAACTCGATGACCAATTCCGAATTCAAATGGAAACACTTTTCTCCTGAAATCATTCTTTGGTGCCTTCGGTGGTATGGTTCGACACCGATGAGTTACGCAAATCTCAGCGACATGCTGACTGAGCGGAGGATTTCGGTTAATCGTTGGTTCATTGAGTATGCCCCGGCATTACGCAAGAAGTTACGTCGCCATTAATTCATCCGGACAGACTCTTCGTGGCAGATCGATGAAACCTACGTCAAAGTGGAGGAGAAATGGCACTACCTTTACCGTGCCATCAATAAACAAGGCGAGACACTGGATTTCTATTTCTCTCACAAACTACTGATTAAATCAGCCTTATCTGATTATTTGCAACAAGCCTCAACAGAGAGTTTATTTGTGTGATGAATGTAGCATATCCAATATTCTTAACAGCAYTGTAAGTGAAATTGGCTATATTTAATTCAGACTATTTTTAAATAGTTCTTTATATAAATTCTTCTACTATTTTTATTCTCAGGCTTACCCAGAGTRAAGGAGTCTATACTGCTACAGTTTTTATTCTCAGACTTACCCAGAGTAAAGGAGTCTATATAAGAGAGGCCGCCATTGGCGGCCTTTTTACGTTACAGGGTTATGATTYTGGTCACCTGTAAGGTCTGACCTGGCGTTGGTTATCCACCGATTTTGTGGAYAAAAAATGACCTATTTAATGTAATGAACATTTGCGCTAAYAAGCAGAATGTCAAAGGTCGTRCTTGGCTAAGCCTACGTTTCTATTYTTTTTGTGACGATAAGGTATTTTCAGACATTTTTAATTGGTATAACCCTGAGTTCATCTTTAATATGCACGTTGATTCGCACATACAAATCATTGCGAATTCTTTTATTGAAAATTTAGGTGAGGCTCATGTCAAAAGTAACTGGTATCGTTAAATGGTTCAACGAAGATAAAGGTTTTGGTTTTATCACTCAGGATAACGGCGGTGCTGACGTATTCGTTCATTTCCGAGCTATCGCTTCTGAAGGTTTTAAGACACTAGCTGAAGGCCAAAAAGTTTCTTTTGACCTAGAGCAAGGCCAAAAAGGCCCTCAAGCAGCGAACGTAGTTGCTTTATAATTAGAAGACTTATCTTCTGAAACAATGCTGGCTATGGCCGGCATTTTTTATACCTGTCGTTCGGTATACATTC
>NZ_JAKJSP010000034.1:0-80583 GCF_050337085.1 Photobacterium sagamiensis
ATCTTACCCTTTATGTGATAAAGATCAAATAAAGTTGGTAACTTAATTACATGATTTTTAGGAGTCCAGTTTGGAAAATCTAATTCGTATGTAAGCAACCTCTTAGATCCTTTGCTGATGTGTCGTACATCCATCGCTATTGAGAACAATAAGTCCTTCTTTTGACGAATTGGTTGGGTAATCATCGCAGAAAATGCTTGTAACAAGGCGTTTAAGAGTGATTCTCAACGCGTGGCAATTTCAGCTTGAATCAGTTTAAGTGTTTACGGCAAATAGTTTAGGTTAGGTGGTATGCGTTGTTCACACCTTATTGTAGGCGTTACATGCAAAATGAGTTTCTTACTCAAAATAATTTAGACAGTAGTAAATGTTGGGTTTAAATACTACAGGAACAAAGTGAGACTTTTTCTGTTAAATCAACCTATTAAGTGCTTATATACATCAATACGATTTGTTCCTGCATCTATTGAGAGTTAGGTCTATATTGTCTACAATAGCGCACTTTTTATTTTCTATAGATCACGAATATGAGCGACACTAAATCGCAACCAACTTTACCAGATCACCTTTCAGGTAATTCTCGTAGTCCACATCATGTGGCAGAATGTTTCGAGCACCACATTGGTATTCGACTTAACGGTAAAGAGCGTTCTGATGTTGAGGAATATTGCATCAGTGAAGGTTGGGTAAAAATCCCGTCGCTGAAAGCGTTGGACCGTCGTGGACAACCTCTTATGATCACATTGAAAGGAACTGTTGAAGCCTTTTATAAATAAGAAAAAACGATAACTTAGTCAACGGTAATCATCCTACCAAGTTGTCGTAATAGTTAAGTGGTTTTCTTATTCCACTTACTATAATCGCTAAAAATTGGCCTAAAGAAATTTAGGCCTTATGTATATTGGTATCCAAGCAAACATTTCTATCATTCTCTATCTCAAGGTTTCGTTACAATTACCCCCGATATTCAGCTTATAATCGGGTAGCCGAGGGTTTCTAGCCCTCAGCCCCCACAACACCCTGCATGCGGATCCGCACAGGGCGTTTCCCAAAGATGTTTAAAGAAAGTTGGCCGATTAGCTCCTACTTTCCCCAATGCTGGCTACTGTATTCTCAACGCCCCCATGCCTAAAGTCCGATCGGATATAGCATGTTGAGTTGCACAGACTCCTCATTGACCTCTAGGTTCAGGCCTTCACCGTGTCCCAGCCATTACGCTGGGCGTTTGGCTACTATGCCGTCTGCTGACTTCTGCTTAATCACTTAGCGAGTTACCTCGTCAAGCGCTATCGTTGATCATCTGTTTCGCTCGCGTAAGTTGATGAAGCTTACACGCCAGGCCTGTTAAACCAGAGGCCAAGCTGGTTAGGTAAACGATCGCTTGTTAAGCAGATCTCCCCAGATAAGGACATGGACTTTCACTGCGCAACTGYATCATTTACGGTGGTCATTAAATCACKTGGCTTCGTCGTCTTGTGCCGACTCGCCTCTGACCTACGCCTCATATGATGTTCTTGTTCATCAGCTCGCAGTTTTGCTAGCGGCTTCCTTCAGACCRTTCCTCGCGGAAAAGCCCTTGCCATTCGCTAGTAGTTAACATCTAATAATCAATAGATTATTAGACGGTGATTTTCCTACAGAGGACTTTCACCTCATTAGTTCATGCCCATGCTGGGCGTACACAAAAACATCAAGGTGATGCGTTACACTCGGCGGTTTTGGTATGCAGTTCTGTGAGCTTGGTGAGTTGGTCGTAGCGCACCTTATGCCAAGCGTTATATTTTTCTCAGTTTCAGTGGATACAAGGATTTTGTATGAATGTGGATAAGGCTAAAAAACGAATCGCGAAACAGGTCAAGAAAGGCTTTAAAGGTTATCCTCAAATCACATTAGCGTACTTTGGTAAAAGTGCGGATTGTGCAACTGAAGTTGTGGTTCAGTTTACTCTGGGAGAGGGCGAAGAAGTTCAAGAAGAACGGTTTGCGAGTGAAACTGACGTTAGAGAAAATGAGGTTATTCAATCGGCCTTGGTTAAAATTATCGAGCGAGCCGATGCCAATTCAGTAATAGAGATTGAAGGTGTTTCCATTCTCTAGTTTTTTGACTTTAAATTGCTATCAAGCAATTGAGTCGAAAAAAATATAATCGGGTAGCCGAGGGTCTCTAACCCTCAGCCCCCACAACACCCTGCATGCGGATCCGCACAGGGCATTTCACCTAGAAAGTGAAGTATGTCCAATTCATCACACGGCTTCGTCGAATTGTCTTTGACTGTTTTTATTTGGTATTCTGAGTATACGTTTGCATTTGTGATTACGTTTTTTCAATTTATTATTGTGCAAAACAGCGTCACACTGCAGGCGTTGGTTTTGAAGGGAACTGCTATATGCGAATATTGCTTGCAGACTCTAAGCGCCTGCAATCGCAAGCAGAGGAAATTGCGAACAGCATTAGCCACGGGCTGGGGCTGGTCGCCGCGCTCATCGGAACTCCTTTTCTCATCATGCATGCAATACGGCAGGGGGACACTGGATTCCTTGTCGGCACAAGTATCTTTAGCGGATCTATCATTCTCCTATACCTAGCCTCGACCCTCTATCACGCGTTGCCAATGGGCAAGGCCAAGCGAGTTTTTAGGATCATTGAACATTCCGCCATATTTATTCTTATTGCTGGTACTTACACGCCGTTCACACTCGGAGTGCTTCGTGGCGCATGGGGCTGGACCCTTTTCGGTATTGTTTGGGGTCTTGCTTTAGCTGGGGTGGCACTGAAGGTTTTCAATAAGACCTCCCATCCCGTTTTCTCCACCGTTCTTTATTTGTTGATGGGGTGGATTATCTTGATCGCGGTCGATCCGTTGTTTGACCGAGTACCAACAGTTGGCTTGCTCTTGTTGAGTGCTGGAGGCATTTCTTACACAGCTGGTGTATTCTTTTTTACAACCGATTCGCGGCTGCAGTACGGCCACCTGATTTGGCATCTATTTGTTATAGCCGGTACGGTATTCCATTATTTCGCTGTGCTCTGGTATGCAGCCTAATCGGATAGTTAAGGGTTAAAGCCCCTCTGCCCCACAATACTCTACATGTTTAGAACGGCGAAACCTGTCCTCTCTTTTTAAATATGCGCCCCCCTCCAGAAACCCGTGCGATGGAATACTGAGTGGAAAATTGATGTTGTCGAATTGCCTCTCTTACAGCCGATTAGGGATTGGCAAAAGCTAAATCCGTTTAAGTATCGCTTCTAGTACGCTAAACTCCACGTCAAATCAACACATCCACCGCCAGTACAAACAGGTGATCCCATGAATAATACAACTAATGTAAAAAGTCTTTCTGGATCACTAACGGTTAAACCCATCATGTTAACTCGTGCTTTTAGTACCCCATTTAGTACCCCAAACAGCACAGTGAAAATAAAAAAGAGTTATAGATCAAATGAGTAGTCAGACAATCCAGTGGTTCCCGGGCCATATGCACAAGGCTCGCAAGGAAATTGAAGAAGCCATTCCTAAAGTCGATGTCATTATTGAAGTGCTTGATGCGCGTATCCCTTTCAGTAGCGAAAACCCGATGATCTCTTCTTTACGTGGCGAGAAGCCCGTAGTTAAGGTACTGAACAAACGCGATCTGGCTGATCCGGAAATGACCCAAATGTGGATTGACCACCTTGAAAAAGAACAAGGTGTAAAAGCGATTGCCATCACGACTGAGAATATTGCTGAAGTAAATAAAATTACTGAGCTATGCCGTAAGCTAGCCCCGGGCCGTGAAGAAATGGGGAAAAATATTCGCACCATGATCATGGGTATTCCGAATGTCGGTAAATCGACCATCATTAATACCTTAGCGGGCCGTGCTGTTGCCGTTACGGGTAACCAGCCAGCCGTCACCCGCCAGCAACAACGTATCAATCTACAAAACGGTATCGTGCTGTCTGATACGCCTGGGATCTTATGGCCTAAAGTTGAGAACCCACACAGTGGTTTCCGTTTAGCCGCAACAGGTGCGGTAAAAGATACGGCAATGGATTATACCGATGTCGCATTCTTCACTATTGAATATTTGGCCGCGGCTTATCCTGAATTAATCAAGGCACGCTACGATCTTGACGATGAGTTACCTGAAACCGATATTGAGCTGATGGAAGAAATTGGCCGTAAGCGTGGTTGCTTACGTCCTGGTGGTCGAATTGATATCCACAAAGCATCAGAAATACTGATCAACGAACTCCGTAACGGTACTTTAGGCAAGATCACCATGGAACGACCGGAGATGATCACTGAAGAGCTGGTCAATGTGGCGATTCAAGCTGAACTTAAGAAAGAACAGCAAATTAAAAAGAAAGAAGAGCGCAGAAAACGCTACTTGAAGAACAAGCGATAGATAATACCCTAATTTGTAAATATAAAACTTAGAGTCAAATCTAGCTGTTTTGAGCTGAAAAATGCTGCCAATTGGCGGCATTTTTTTATACATCTAATAAGCCAAATGGCGACAGATCTTTTTCTTTACTCTGCTAAATACCAATTCCGTCTTTATTTCCGAAGGGGTACGAAATCTCATCTCACCGCGCGGTGGAAAAGCAATCAAGCAGTAATCCAAACGCCCCTGCTTTTAACGTATATCCGTAACAGCAATGTGCAGTTTTGAATTGAGTCATGTACTTCCCTTAGCTTTTCAATTCGGCGAGCTTTATAAGTTCATCTGCAGTTGATATATGGTCAAGTGAATTCATAATTTCCTGAACAGCTTCAGCTTGTTTAGCCCGCTCCCCCTCATCAGCTTTATGAATCAGTGCGTTAATCATTCCATACCAATCATGTACATCTTGCATAGCGATTTTGTAGAACCCTTCGCTTCTTGCACATTTATTATTCATAAAACTGATGTCATGAGTGGGTAAGTCAGTTCTATTAACCGTCAAGCGAAAATCGATTGTTGTTACTTTATCTGAAGGAAGTTGCGCGCCAGATAGCCCACCTAAAACTGCATCTCCCTCCCCTACATGGCCAGATCTAGAACTCCGAGCAACCATAACTCCATCTTCAAAAATTTCAGATGCCAACAAATCTTTAGAAGGTATTGTGTAAAGGGAAATTGATTCTCCTTTATGTGTAATTAGACAAATTTTATTATGCGCTTCATCAATAGCCATGCCTGTTTTTCCAGTATTTCCCATGACTTTTTGTGTGAATGAAAAATCACTTATTTTTGCAAGCTCTTCTTCCATCTCCTCTTTTCTTCGCGAAACTACTCCTGCGTAAAGGATGCCACGCACAAACAGCAAAACAATAAACAAAATTACTATGGCAACAATTTCCATGGCTTACTCCGCAACATAGACCTAGCCTGCAATTTGTATTTCTACAACCACATATAACACCTATTTCATATTCTATAATAATAGAAGCTCATTGGCTATTTTCCATCAACTTGCTTTCATTCGCGCAGAATCAGCGGTTAATACGTCAACTTCGTGATCTGTGTTGACTTTCCATTTGTAAAATCGTGCTGTTGCTTGAGGTCACCATGCATGAATACTCAACTATCTTCTTTTAGAAAAATTGTTGAGCAAGCTCTCCTCTAAACCATAAAGGCAATCAGTTATAACTAGTGCTGAATTATAATTATTAGTCAAATCAGTAGTTGTAATTCATCTTGCTATAAATGAAAAACAGCCTCTACCTCTATATAGTACAAACAAAAGTTATTGTGCTTAGTCCGTGTATTTGCGATGGGATTAATGTCTCTGAGTAATTATTTTTTGTATTAATGCTAGCGTTTGCTTTACTGGGGATGTCTGCTTTTTAGCTACAGCGTAGGCTCAGCGGCGGGCCCGATGGTTGAGAATTGATTTATGACTAAAAAAAAGAGCGGGCGCGACTTTCGTCGCGCCCTTAGGTCTTACTTGCAGCAATCCCGCTACTATGGTGCTCCCTGCATCATTCCATGATATTGCTGATTCCTTCAGCTTAGTCCTTTATTCTCTGTCCCAGAGATGTCCTTGATCTTACCTTGATCCGTCGAATCATCCTGTTCCGACTCTCCTCTCCATCCTGGAGGTGTCCCTGACTTCATCCTGAAGTGGTCCATTTTTGTCGTCCTGACTAGTAAGTTATCCTACTTACTATATCGATTCCTTCCGATTGTCCCTTCACAGTCCATGTCCGATAAGCCATCCTGACTCACCGCCCTCATCCTGAGGCTGCCAATGTCCCTGGCTTTTTCCTGTTCCGTTCCGTCAGTTCCTTCCGACTGAGTACAGATTACTTGTTTTATGGATCTAAGCAATGAGCTGAGATCACATTTTTGCCCGAGCATTTTACAAAAACAGAACGCGAACCAGTAAGGCACTGATAATTATTGGTTTTTTGTTTCAGGCAAGAAATATAGCCAACGATATTATTATAATTTCGCACAGTTTTGTAAGAGATATCGCACAAGAATAGGTGTATTACTCTGTCGTTCCACCACAAACCGGCTCAAAACCTTTATTTTAACCTAGGTTAGCAAACCGATTTTGCGGATCTTCATCACAGCAAGGCCACTTTTCATAGCTATACCCTACTTCAAAAAAACACCATTCGATCATAGAGTTGTCTTCTTATACCGCTTCCATCAAATTCTCTAACTTTTCTAATAGGTGTTCTTTCTTAAATGGCTTAGCAACATAGTCATCCATTCCTGCTTCAAAACATTTCTCAATATCTTCATCAAGTACACTGGCAGTCAAAGCGATAATCGGCAACCTATCAATCTGATTCGCGGTTTCCCATCGCCGGATCTCTTCTGTCGCGGTAAATCCGTCCATGACAGGCATCATGCAATCCATGAGAATGGCGTTATAGCGGGTGCCCTTCATAACGGCATCAACTGCCTCCTTGCCATTATTAGCGATTTCAAACTGATAGCCCGCTTTTTCAAGTAACACGGAAGCCACTTTCTGATTAATCAGGTTATCTTCAACAATCAAAACGAGCGCTTTATTCCCTATATCAGCCGCAATTGTTGTATCTGTAGTAACTAGACCTATATTGTTGTTATTTATGTTAGTCGCCAAGGCATCAGCTTGCATTAAAAGATGGCGAATCAAAGGCTCCCTATTTTGTTTTGCTGAACGTAATGAGCCACTAACTGTTTTCACAAAACGTTCACCCAGTATTGGCAAAGTCACCACCCCATTAATGGTATTACCGAAATCATATTGTCCATCACCATGACTACAGCATATAACCAAAGCTGGACTTGAAGGAGCTGCACTCAGTCGTTCAATATCTTTTTTAGTCTGATCTAGCGTGTTCTGGCAATACATCAGCAAATCATATTGCCCTATCATGGATGACGCTAATTCTGAGGACGCAGTGAATAAAGTGACATCTAAACCATATTTCTTACACTCGTCACCTAACTGCATTGCAAAGGCAGTCTTGTTACACAGTAACAAGCATTTGATACCTTTAAATTCAAGAACAGGCTTAGGCTCCATTTGTTGTATGTCAGCCTCAAGAGAAAAATAAAAGTTACTTCCTTTTCCTTTCTCTGAATCCAGACCGATATTTCCTCCCATTAACTCAACCAACTGACGACAAATCGCCAACCCTAGCCCTGTACCACCAAACTGCCGAGTGATAGAGCCATCTTCTTGAGTAAATGGATCAAATATTTGATGTTGTTTATTCTTGGCAATACCTATGCCTGAGTCCTGAACTGCAAATAGTAGTGCCGCTTTATGTTCAGTGAATAAATCACAATGAATAGATAAAATAACGGTTCCACTTTGAGTAAATTTGACCGCATTAGACATCAGGTTCATTAATACCTGACGCAGACGGTGCTCATCAATCATTATGGATTGAGGCAATCTTGGATCAAGCTTGAGTTGCAGATCCAGACCTTTTTCAGACGCTTTAGCCAGTACGACGGCCATCGTGTCATAAGCAACTTCACAAATATCTGATTTATATGCCGTCAGCGCTAAATTACCAGATTCAATTTTGGACAGATCCAAAATATCGTTAATCAACATAAATAGTGCCTGGGAGGACGTTTCTATTGTTCGTAAATACTCTAACTGCAATGGATTCAAATCGGTATCAGCCAGAATTGCCGACATACCGACAATGCCATTAAGGGGGGTACGGATCTCATGAGACATGTTGGCAAGAAATGAACTTTTCGCAAGATTCGCCTTTTCTGCCTCTTCTTTAGCCTTGATGATCTTAGTTTCGTTAATTGAACGCTCTTCAATCAGCTTGTTTAACTTACTGCTAAACAAGGTGAATTCATCGTTACCGTCTTGTTCGATCTTCAACGAGTAATCACGAGTCTCTTCAATCTGAGACATTGTCCGAATCACTCGATGCAAGTAATTGATTATCCGCCGGGAAAGGTTGGCGCCCAGATAACTCATCAGAGCCAGTGACAGAACAATTACTGATAAAAAAATGCCCATCAGCAACTTCGCATTGTTCATAGATGCTTGGATTTCTTCAACTAGCTGTCGATTGACTTTATAGACCACAAACTGAATCAGTTTAAATCGTTCATTAAATGCGCTCAGCCCCTTCCCGATCTCACTGTTTTCAATATTACCCGTTATAATACCCTCGCGAAGTTTATAGCTGCTTGCGAATGCTGGGTGGGCAAATGTTTTAAGCAATAATTCAATTTGTTCAGGTTGTGCGTTAATTGCAATGAATCGATCGATGTATAACTGCTGACGTTCGATGACTGTCGACAAGGATGCTTTATAGTCCATGTTGTTTTTTGCCAGGAATTGATGGATGTACCAGTTTTCTTCCTGAGCCCAGAACAACAGCCACTGCAGTTGGTATAAAACACTCACATTGTGTTCAATATGAGTATTTCCAGTGTGCAATACTTCTTTTTCAAAATTCATCAAAGACTGATTAATTAAGTCATCCACCCAAAGTGACCAATCATTTAAGTCTTCTTTTTCTAATCCTCTGAACTCCTCGCTCGCTTCTCCCATCTCAGTCATGACTTGCGACATTTCCGCCAAAATAACACCCTTAAAGGCTCCGGGTAGTAGATTTGAAACATTCTCAATCGACTCTGAAATTTGTTTTTCGGCCAGAGTGCTATCTTCACCCTGCAGTCGTCCTATTTTTAAGGAATGCATGGCCGATGAGATTTTAGACTGCTCTTCCAATAGCTCAATACGAGTATTTAGGATGTTCAAAGCCTGCACATCGTGGTACAGATTCTTGATCTCTGCCCCTGCAAAAACACCGGTAAAAAGCAGGGGTAATATCACCAGAAACAACAGCCTTGTTTTTATTGATATTTTATTCAACAGGCTCATATCATCTCCTTGATCTTGAACCCAAATCACATTTATATGTCGCTACATGCATGTCTATTTGTAGTTACATTTATGCCTACTATTATCTATAGTAGGACTAATTCAGGATGAATGGAAAAGAATTAATGGATAATGGATTTCATTTCCGACACATTCAGACCAACGTGTTAATGGGATTATTAATCGCATTTCTCTGCTTCCCCACATTTGCAGCTAAGAACAAAGAGAAAGAAGTCGATTTTGCCGTGTTTTCGCTAAATAGTGAGTTCCCGACACTCAGTAAAAGTAAAGCTAGAATGCTATATAAAGGAAGAACTAAAAAGTTAAACGGTAGCATTAAAATTGTCCTGGTTGATTTACCCGAAAGCTCTATTCATCGGGAAGAGTTTTATGAAATGTTACTTGGAAAATCCATTTCCCAAATGAATGGTTATTGGGCTAGCCTCTCCTTTTCGGGTAAAGGTGCACCACCGGAAGAACTCAATGGGGATGATATTAAAGACATTATCGAATGGCTAAATAATAATCCTAATGGTATCGCTTATGCACCAATCGAATCAGTACCTGATAATGCCAATATCCTCATCACAATCTTACAAGGAGAGTAAGGTTATGAAAAATAATCTTTTTTTATTACTGTTTATCGCGAGCATTTCCTTAAGTTCTCATGCCGGCATTAAAATTACCGATAACTTTTCGGTCAGTGGCTTTGGTTCAACCTCCCTCACCCAATCTGATAATAAAACTCCGCTGTTTGTTCATCGTGAAATCACTGATAAGACTTGTTATGACTGCGACACTACCTTTGGTTTACAGGCTGATCTGGCAATTACTGATGAGTTAAATACATCAGTACAAATTGTGAAACGCCCGCAAGATGACTGGTCCGATCCTGAGGTTGAATGGGCATATCTTGCCTATAACTATGATGACTGGTCTTTTAGAGGTGGGCGATTAAGACTACCGTTGTTCCTGGCATCTGAGTATTACTACGTCGGTCAGGCTTATACCTGGGCTCGCCCTCCCCAAGAAGTCTATGACAGTATTCTCGGTTTTACCTTCTACGATGGTTTCTCCGTTCATTGGGAATATCATTTATCAGACGAAGCCATTGTCACTATTAGCCCATATTATGGTTTTTCAAAAAAATACAAAACCGAATTGGGTAGTGATGAACTCGTATTTGATGCAGAACGAATAACGGGAGTCTCTTTGGAGTTAAATGGTTTTAATTACCGGATACATGCCGGGTACATGTACGCCGATTTTGATATGTTGCCAGAGCCAACCTACGATTATCTGAATATGTATACATTAGGTGCTGAATATTCCTTTAAGCAATGGCTATTTATGTCAGAGCTGGAAACCGATAATTTGCAAACAAGCTGGTATCTCAGCAGTGCTTACCATTTCGATCAGTTCACGCCATATTTGGTTTACGGTGAAAGCCATCACCGCAGAAAATCCAACAGCATCACCGCAGGCCTTCGTATTGATCTCACCTACTCCATTTCAATTAATGCCGAATGGCAAAACATATTTATGGACCAGGAAGATTACAACAACGGTTCTATGGGGCAATTTATTGCACCACCAATTCTCTACAATGAAAGCAAAGATGTACAACTCTATACGCTGATGCTGAACTTTGTATTCTGAAATTGATGGTACACAGTGAATTGTCGATAGATGCACTTCTTTTATTTGTCCAACAACAGGTTCACCTGATTAAGGAAATAAGGTCTAAGGAAATAAGGGGCCCCGGCTATTTCACCAGCATCGCCGCCCCAAACACCCCGGCGCTATCACCTAAGTCAGGTTTAACAATCAGAGTTTCTAGTCTGGGATTGAATAGATGCCGCTCAATGGCTTTTGGCGCATATTCGTAGAGTGCATCAATATTCCCCACCCCGCCACCAACAATAATGACATCAGGATCAATGATATTGATCACCTGAGCGACAGCCAGGCCGAATTTTTCAATCAGACGTGTCAAAGTATGCTGAGCATAACTGTCAGCTTTAGCGGCTTGCTTAACAATTTCAGGTAACGATAAAGACTGCTTAGTCAGGTTCTTGTAGTGCGCTTCAAGGCCTTTTCCTGAAATGACTGTTTCGAGACAGCCATTTTTACCGCAATAACATGGTGCGCCATTTGGCTCAAGTACATTGTGTCCCCACTCACCGGCAATACCATGCAAGCCATTAATGAGCTTGCCGTTGACAACCAGCCCCGAGCCAACACCTGTACCCATAATGATACCGAATACCACTTCAGCATTTGGTTTTAAACGCTTCACGACGCCTAAATGCGTTTCTGCCAATGCGAAACAGTTCGCATCATTGGCTAACATAACTTTTGTGCCAAGCACATCTTCTAAATCTTTATCAAAACTCTGGCCATTGAGCGCCGTCGAATTACAGTTTTTCATCACGCCGGTTTGGGGATCGAGAGCCCCCGGCGTACCAAAACCAATGGCATCAGGATATTCCCCTACAGCTTCGACGCACTTATCAATTAATAATTTAATCCGCTGTAAGATGTGTACATAACCCTTATCACTTTGCGTCAAAACACGTTCACGAACGACACAACGGTTATCTTTACGTGACATCACTGCGCACTCAATCTTAGTTCCGCCAAGATCGACGCCCCAATAATACTGGCTCATGGCCTACTCCACTGGCTAAATTTCATATCTGCCTGATATATCCAAACCACATAATAATAGAATTACGCAAATTAATTCAGTTACCTACCTAACAAATAACCTAAATAGTGAGCTAATACCAATCGGGATAACAAGTCTCCGGGGAACCATCGTTTCTGACAGATTGAGACGTTCAATTACCTAATGAATAAAATCGGCCATACTTATATCTATCGCACTCACGGTATTAGACCCAATACTGAGCAGGTTAATCTGCTGGTATCTTAACTTGAGGAGAATCGCACTATGTTTCTGAAAGAGACACGCACCGGCGACCTAGTCGATGTGGTTGATATGGGAGCATTGATAAACCCGTTTGCACAGCAGGTAAATGTGCAGTATCAATCAGGGGAAGATCTGGCAGAGCCCGTAACCATCGACAAAAAAAATCTGGCTTTTCCCTCTGGTGAAGAACTGCCAGAATGCTGGATTAACGGTTATTACCGATTTAAACAGAAGTAACACTCTTATACCATTATACCAATCGGTACAATTATCTGCCTATCCGCGGTAATTATGCCGGTTGGCATTCATTTTTACTTTAATGACGCTTTAACCTGCAGCGTTACCAATCGCTGAGCAATCTGCGAAGTTAACTGTGACACCCCTTCCGACAAGGCTTTCACCTGAGCATCATAACCCTCTTGTTCCAGCGGCACCTGGAACTGAAAAGGAAACACACCTTGCAGCGAACCCTTACCATCCAGTATTAGCCATTCACCACTAACTTTTGCCACACCTGAGAAATGGCCGTTAAACTGACTGATTTTCACCTGCAACCTTGGCAGGCCCGCCGTAGCCAGTGCAGGCGTCAGTTCTGTCGGCCAGTAGCGAGTTTGTTTTTGACGAAGATCAGCATTAATACGACGCGTTAGCTGCTCACCAATACTTTCAGCCCACAGGTTTTGCTGGGCTTGTACGACCTCGGTCTCGCTCACCTGATAAACCAGCCCCGTACCCGCTAAATGTTCAGCCATTTCGACCGGACGTACCACCAACAACGGTTGATGGATACCAGCTTGTGCCATCGCAGCCTTCCCGCTGTAAGGAAGAAGATAGGTGTTACTCACCGCTTCCGGCTGACTGCTACACCCGGTTAGCGCTAAGGCCAATAGTAATAACCACTTTTGCATTATTGACGCCCCCCGGCAGGAATCGGATCTTTGGCTTTCTCACTACTAAAGATTAAAGAATTAGGTTTTTCGTTAAGTTGCCTTAATACCGGCTGTAGCTCTGTCATCACTTGTTCAAAACGTAATAATGCCTCTTCGAGATTACGATAAGGCACCGCATCCGGGCCAAATCCATTCAGTGTCGATTGGATCTGTTGCAGACTTTCACGGATCTCACCAGGAATTGCTTGTGTCTCTTTCTGCGCTAATAATTTATTTAGCTGGTTAGCCACTTTTTCTGCCGCGAGTAAACTTTTTTGCGAGGCATTTAAGCTTTTGGTCAATGACGCTATCGTCTCTTCAACGGGCAGATCATTAAACTTGTTCAGTAAACTACTTACTTGCTTCTGAATTTCAGCAAAGCCACCAGCACGAGTCGGGAATAGATCATACTCGTCATATTTGACTATTTTTGGCATTGCCTCTTCCGGGTACATGTCAGTATCAACGAACAAAGCCCCCGTCAGAAAACTACCGGTTTTCAGTGTTGCCCGCAGGCCCAGTTTAAATTCGCGAACCAGGGTAGTTTTCAATTCCTGTGACGTTTTATAGCTCACATGATCATTAACACGACCCAGTTCGATACGCACTAATACAGGGATCTGCTTATTCGAAAAGCCTTTTTCTCTGGTTGGCAATTGCAGCGGTACTTTCTTCACGGTACCAATACGAATTCCTCGATATTCAACCGGTGCACCTGCATTTAAACCTCGAACCGATTCATCAAACATCATGACGAACTCAAGGTACTCGTCAAAAACACGTTCACGCACTAATTTCAGGCTGTCATACAGCTTGAACAAACTCATCTGCTCTGTGATCAGCCGGCCTTCTTCTGAACCTTCAGGTACCCGGAAACTTACCCCACCGGTGATCAGTGACTCTATAGAGCCGATCGTCAAGTTAAAGCCTTCCGCCGACATCTGCAAATCAACACCCGAGCTAATCCAGAATTTGGTGCGAGAACGGATCAAACTGTCATAAGGCTGGAAGATGAATAACTGATAGTTCGCTTTCTTGGTATTAGTATCAAAGCTCACCTTCTCAACCCTACCTACGGTAAAACCTTCATACAGTACCGGATCACCGACACCTAATTTTCCGGCTTCATCGTGAGTCAGCACCAAACGTAGTCCCTTAGCATCAGCAGGGCCGACGGGGGGCGTTTCCAATACGGTAAATTTCAGCTGTTTCTCTTTTTTAACCCCAGGTTGCAATTCAATGTATGAACCCGACAGCAGCGTATCCAGCCCTGAAATACCTTCTTTACCAATACGTGGTTTCACCACCCAAAATCGCGTATCTTCTTTCAACATGCGTTCTGCATCTTTATTCATCTGAGCTTTCGCAATAATATAAGTGTAATCATCACTCAAATTCACATTGGTGATCACCCCGACTTTTACATTCAGTGATTTAATTTCAGTCTTACCAACTTCGATCCCTTCTGCGGTATTCAGTTTCAAGGTCACTATTGGCCCTTTACTGCTGACATACTGAACCAGCATCCAAATCCCGATGACTACGGCAATCACAGGTACCAGCCATATTGTTGATATCTGTTTTAGGTTTTCGACTTCAGCCTTCGCGGGTTTGTTATCACTCATAGTCAGGCATCTCATTCAAGTTAGTAGTTACTGTCAACTAAGCGCCATTATCTGAAACGCCACCATTCGGAGGGGATGGATTGGTTGCATTGTGATAGCTCGCGTTATGGTTAATGTGCTCTTCATCGTTTGCACCTTGTTGGCTGTCTGATGATGTCCAAAATGCACGGGGATCAAATGTCATCGCTGATAGCATGGTAAAAACTACGACCACAGCAAAAGAGAGCGCGGCAGGCCCCGGAAGAATCGCCATTAAATTATGTAACTGAACCAAAGCAACCAAAATTGCGACCACAAAAACATCAATCATCGACCAGCGGCCTATCAGCTCTGTCATGCGATATAAGCGTAACCGCTGAATAACTTGCGTTGTCGATCTGTCGCCAATACGCTGCGCACTGATGTATAACCAAGCTAAAGAAAACATTTTGGCGAGTGGGATCACCACACTGGCAAGAAAAATGACCATCGCAATGGGATAGGATCCAAACTGCCACAAAAGAACAACGCCTCCCAGAATCGTCGAACCTTCACTGTTACCGAGACTGACGGTGTACATGATCGGATATAAATTAGCCGGGATATAAAACACCGCAGAAGCGATCAACAACGCCCATGCCCGTTGCAGACTCTGATTGGGGCTGTAACGATGTAACGTGCTGCCACAGCGGTTGCATTTTGCATGCGAAGTTGCAGGCAAAGGATTCAGCTGTGAACAAGTGTGACAGCTCACATGATTATCCGACATGTGAGTATCACCGACTTTCACGCCTTCTAACGTTTGCATCGGAATAAACTGTTGCCACAGCCAAGTTCGATCAACCATAGAGACACACTTCACGACCAGCATGGAATACACACAGAACGCCCAAAACGACATACCGAGGCCAACATCAGCCAGCGAAGCTATCTTAATCAGGCTAACCAAAACACCGATCAGAAATACATCAACCATGATCCAGGGTTCGATTCGAAAAGTTCCCCGGTACACTCGTTTGAGAATACGCATATGCTGACTGGAACTCTCGATGCACTGATGCCTCGACGCCTGGCGGTACAAATACAGCACCGCAGTAATATAACCCGCGGGCAATACCACGACCGTTAATAACAGCAGCATTGCCAACAGGCTATTTTCAAAATGCTGGAGCATTTTGGCAGCATGCAACAAGGTTATTTCCTGCGTGATGCCTTGCACACTGAACGACATAAAAGGAAAACTGACACTCAGCACCAACATAATTAAACACGCAATACCATAAGCAAAAGGACGCTGGAATGGCATGCTGATCTGTTTGATCAGGGTATGATGGCATCGCGGACAGGCCGCTTTTTGCCCATCGGACAATTTCGGCAGAGCAATCACCAATCCACACTCTTCACAGGCTATCATCGGTTCTGGTGTTTTGTGTTCCGTCATAATACTGCTTGGTTTCAGTTAACAGTTATCACCTCAGTATAGAAAAGATTCAGAAAACCATCAGTGAACAGGCAAGATAAAGCCTTCAAATACAAGAGGATATAGCGGCAAACCGCGAAACTTCAAGCTATAGCACGGGGTAATCATAGTTTTATATGCTGATAGATTGTAAAAAACACCATTGTTATAGACCCAACCCCCTTCAAGATGCCGTGTTCAGCAAGAATTCAGTGGCTTTTAGGCAAGGCAGCCATATGAGCGAATAGTGGTTCTATTTGCAGTTTGGGTATATACCCAAGTTACCTCAAGATGCAGGATTCAGAGTGATACCAGCTAGTTCAATTCAAGGAAAATGTGTGAAGGAATGACTGGTCCTTTCGAGTACATTTGACACAGAAGTGGGCTGGCTGGATCACTCCCGAAGGGCGAGTTTTCCAGGCACCAATGTTGCGTTGCTGATTTTTGATGTAGAGCGCTATATCTGCAAATCAGCGCCTGACCTTAGCGCCTGGAAATTCTCGCTGAAACGAGCATCTTGAGGTTACTTGGGTATAATAGATAAAAAGAACCTTCCAATGAGGAAGGCTTTAAATGATGAAGTATTACGTTATAGCTTGCTTTCAAAAAGCACATCGTTTTTTGCCGCACAGATGAAGTCATTTTTATGTAGTCCCTTCACTGAATGGCTCCACCAAGTCACGGTTACTTTCCCCCACTCCAGCGTAATGGCCGGATGGTGAAATTCCTCTTCCGCTAGCTCGGCCACTTTATTACTGAACGCCCAAGCCAGTTTGAAATTCTTAAATGTAAAGACACGCTCTAACTGCAGAATGCCGTCTCGATCGACTACCTCCCAGAGTGGGATCCCTTGCGACAATTCAGTCAGTTCCTGCTCTGTCACTTTCGACGCGTCGTTGTGGCAAGCTTCGCATTTTAATTGATGTAAATCAGACATATTCCCCCATGCTCTCCATGGTTTTGGATCGAAATAACGGCGTATGCAGACCTTGAGCTTTGGCCTCTTGCACCATGCTCATTATGTCTTGCTGCGCCAGCTCATATAGCTGATTGATATTATCAGTCACAAAGTAAATCGGCTGCATGATGTCAATGCGGTATGGCGTGCGCATAACATCAACGGGTTCAAACGGTTTATAAATCGGTACAGTACCGGCAATCGCATATTCCGTCTCACCCGGAGAGGATAAAATGCCGCCGCCATAAATTTTTCGCTGCTCGTTAACGCTTAGCAAACCAAATTCGACGGTAAACCAATACAGGCGAGCCAGGTATACCCGATCTTCTTTACTCGCCTCGTAGCCTAAACAGCCATAAGTGTGGGTAAATTCAGCAAAGGCCGGATTTGTTAACATGGCACAGTGGCCAAAGACTTCATGAAAAAAATCAGGCTCTTGCAGGTAGTCAAACTCATCACGGTTACGCAGGAATGTCGCGACCGGAAACTGCTTATTGGAAAGCATGCTGAAAAAGCGGTCAAAGTTGATCAACGCGGGAACTTCCACGCATTGCCAACCCGTGGTATTACGCAAAACCTGGTTGATTTCGTCCAGTTGCGGCACGCGGTCAGTTGGCAAGTTCAACAGTTCCAGCCCGGCAATATATTCATCGCAAGCCCGACCATCAATACAGTTGAGCTGGCGAATGATTAAGTCATGCCAGATTTGATTTTCTTCATCGCTCCAATCAATATAACCATTTTCATCTGGTTTCTTGGAGACGTACTTTGTCGCTTTTACCATAGTCCATCTACCTTGGAAATGAGTCACCTTGTCAGCTTACCCGTATCTGCTGATGCGTCTCCTTTGCATTAAGGTTAGGTGTTTTAAGGGAGTAACTGGAACCAATTAGTGAGAATCGCCACCGCTCGCGTGTAACAATTATTTTACATTGAAATCTTTAAGTCCTTCCTGCCCCTTGTATTCAACGGACTACAAGCAGACAAGCCCTAATCCATAAAATACATCTCGTTATGCACAAAAATTAACACCGCCTTCACCCGCATAATCTTGGGGCTAATACCAATTAGCAAAATCATCTCTCTGATGGGTCAAATTAATATGCTGATTGGTATTGTTGCTTGTTAGCTCACTCTCAACCAAAGTTAACAATGAGCGTTAACAACTTATTAACCACCTTTTATGAAGATGAAGAGGGACTAAAGGATGCGGCACTGGTTTCAATTTCCAATCATTGAGGGAAAGGCTTCCCGGCAGGCACACTGTGATTTACCCGACGGAACGTACGAGCGGGAATGCGGCAAAGAGGGCTTCTTCGGCCCTGCCAGCCACATGTACCATAAACATCCGCCAACTGGCTGGATAAACTGGGAAGGTCCCTTACGCCCTCGGGCTATTGATACCACGCGGCTGGAGCAATCTGGCGTCACACCGTGGGATGCCTCATTACTGCTGTATAACGACAACCTGAAAATACGCGTATGGAACAGCCAGCAGAATATGGATCACCTGGTCCGCAATGGTGACGGCGATGAGGTATTATTCGTCCACCAGGGTAGCGGTCACCTCTACTGCGATTACGGCCACCTCTCCTTCCGCGATGGCGATTACATTGTGATCCCACGTGCTACCAGCTGGCGAATTGAAGTTGATAAACCCGTCTCGCTGCTACTCATTGAAGCATGTAACAGCGGCTATCAGATGGCAGAACGAGGCTTGGTAGGACAGCATGCGATCTTTGATCCGGCGATGCTCGAATACGCCCGCATAGATGAGTCCTTTCTGGCCCAACAAAGCAGCAATCAGCACTGGCACGTATTGCTTAAAGCCCGCAATCACATGAACACCATCACCTATCCGTATAACCCGTTAGATGCCCAAGGCTGGAAAGGCGATCTTACGGTATTCAAACTGAACTGGCGTGACATTCGTCCGCTAATGAGCCACCGCTATCATTTACCGCCATCAGCGCATAGCACCTTTGTGGCTAATGGCTTTGTGATATGTACTTTCGTACCAAGGCCGATTGAAAGTGATCCTAATGCACTGAAAGTACCTTTCTACCATAACAATGATGACTACGATGAAGTCTTATTCTACCACCGCGGTAACTTCTTCAGCCGCGACAACATCGAAGCCGGCATGATCACCCATCACCCTTGCGGATTTTCACACGGCCCGCATCCAAAGGCCTTAGCCACCAGCCAGCAAAACCCGAAGAAAGAAACCGATGAAGTAGCGGTAATGATCGATGCCCGCTTCCCGCTGGAAATTGCGGATTTACCGGATGGGGTCGAAAATAAAGATTATGTCTACTCATGGCGACATGAAAAATGCTGAAAAATTTACAATGTAAATATAGTTAGCACATTAAGGAGCCCAACGTGAAATTAGCGTCTCTTAATCATGGTCGTGATGGCCAACTCATTGTTGTTTCAATGGATTTATCTCGGGCTGTTCATGCCCATAATATTGCACCGACTTTGCAATTTGCCCTCGATAACTGGGATCAGGTGGAAACCGATCTACAGCATCTGTACCGCAACCTAAACGATGACATCGCCCACGATGTCTTCCCATTCAATCCTAAACTTTGTGCGTCTCCCCTGCCCAGAGCCTACCAATGGGCTGATGGCAGTGCCTATGTCAATCACGTAGAACTGGTACGGAAAGCTCGCGGCGCAGAGATGCCAGAAAGTTTCTGGACTGATCCGCTGATCTATCAGGGAATGTCTGACGCTTTTCTTGGTCCGTATCAAGACATTCAAGCTGCTGATGAAAAATGGGGCATCGATTTTGAAGGGGAAATAGCCATCATCACTGATGATGTTCCTATGGGTGCCCGCACCGAGCAGGTTCACGGCCATATTAAACTGCTGATGCTAGTCAATGATGTTTCGCTCCGTAACTTGATCCCCAGCGAGCTGGCAAAAGGTTTTGGTTTCTTCCAGTCAAAACCAGCTTCAGCTTTTTCTCCGGTCGCTGTGACCCCTGATGAACTGGGCAATAACTGGCACGACTTTAAAGTACATCATCGGTTAACCGTACACTTAAATAACGAGTTATTTGGTCAGCCTCATGCAGGCACCGACATGACATTTAACTTTGCAGAGCTGATCCAGCATGTCGCAAAAACCCGTCGTCTGTGCGCCGGAACCATTATTGGATCAGGCACCGTATCCAATAAAGATCGTTCCAGCGGCTCTTGCTGTATAGCGGAACGGCGAATGCTGGAACTTATTGATCAAGGTGACGCAAAGACACCTTTTATGCAATTTGGCGATCAGGTTCGGATCGAGATGCTTGACGACAACGGCCACTCTATCTTCGGAGCCATCGAGCAAAAAGTCGTGCGCTACACTAATATCTACGATGACGAGGATTTAAATCGTCATAAGCCAATGTAAATACCCGAGTAAGGCGCAATAAGGAGCAGAATGAAACTCTACGATTATTATCGTTCTTCAGCATCATACCGGGTTCGTATTGCATTCAATCTAAAAGGGCTGAGCTACCAACAATGCCCTGTTTCTCTGTTGGAAAATGAGCAGAAAAGCGCAAGCTATATGTCACTTAACCCTAATGGACTGGTTCCCTGCCTGGATACCGACCAAGGCTTGCTTGGCCAGTCGCTGGCGATCATTGAATACCTTGAAGAGACATATCCAGAGCATGCACTGCTTCCTTCCGAACCCTGGCAAAAGGCACAATGCCGTTCATTAGCGCAGCTGATTGCCTGCGATATTCACCCGTTAAATAACCTGCAAGTGTTGAACTACCTTAACAGTGAATTCGGAGTCAATAAAAACGAAAAGATGGTGTGGTATCACCATTGGTTAACGCGTGGTTTTCAGGCTTTGGAAACGATAATCGTCAATAACCGAACGATAAATAGCACCAATGACCGTTTCTGCTGCGGTGACAGCCCCACTTTGGCCGACATCTGCCTGGTACCACAGCTTTATAACGCCAAACGATTTGGGTTTGATCTCGGCCCTTATCCGACACTCATGAATATCGACCAGCAATGTCAGCAGCTTGATGCATTTATTCAGGCACACCCTGACAATCAGATGTAACGTTTTAAAGAGCTCACATTTTTATACCAAGACAGGCGAGCCTATGAGGGAGCAAAAGAGTGATGGACGAAAACGATAGCCAAACTGCTCACAGCAATCCTGCCGTTCAGAATGACGGCAACGGTGGAAATAAGGAACCGGGAAGCCCGCAGATGATGTGGTTACCGTCAAGGGAGTGCATCCATAACAGTTTGCTCTATCAGTTCATGGTTCAGCTCAGCGAGCAAAAAAACACTCTATTCCACGACTACAACCAACTTCACCACTGGTCAGTAAATAACAGTGACGCATTCTGGGATCAGGTATGGGATTTTTGTGGCGTCATTGGTGAAAAACGCCAGCCTGTCAGCTTTTGTTCTGAGCAATCCAGTCAACCCGCGAAAGAAACTCAGTGGTTCCCTCATGCCTCCCTTAATTTCGCCGAAAACCTGCTAAAAAACTGGGATCACCACGCTGCAGGTGATGCCCTGATCTTTCACAGCGAAGGCCAGCCTGAACGTCGCCAGCATATTAGCTGGCAGCAGCTATATCGGCAGACCTCACAGTTAGTTCAGTTCTTGTCCGAAAGCGGTGTAAAACAAGGGGATGTAGTCGCCGGTTATATTGCCAATATTCCACAAGCCGTTATTGCCATGTTAGCGACCACTGCATTAGGCGCTATCTGGACATCAACGTCACCAGACTTTGGCGTCGACAGTGTGGTCGAACGCTTCGGACAAACCAAGCCTAAAGTCCTGTTTTGTACTGATGGCTATTTCTATAATGGCAAACCCCATAGCAGCTTAACCAATCTGGCTGAGATACTGCCCAAGTTACCCAGTGTTAAACATCTGGTTGTGGTCCCTTATATCAACGACGAACTGGCACCATTAGTGTCTGATCTAAAAGTAAACCTTGCACTATGGCATGACATTTTAAACTGGTATGAACCACAATCCATTGAATTTAAGCAAGTTACGTTCAGCCATCCACTCTACATCCTCTACTCATCGGGCACGACCGGTAAACCGAAATGCATTGTGCACGGCACTGGTGGCACCTTGCTCAACCACTTAAAAGAGCATCAGCTTCACAGCAATATACAGCCCGGTGATCGTATATTTTACTTCACCACCAGTGGCTGGATGATGTGGAACTGGTTGATCAGCGGATTAGCGTCTGGCGCAACAATCATCTTGTACGACGGCTCTCCCTTTTACCCCGATGGCAATGTACTGTGGAACATTGCAGAACAAGAAGACGTGACCCTGTTCGGTACCTCGGCTAAATACCTCGAGGCACTGGAAAAGCAAGGTTATCAACCCATTGATTCTCATAGCCTGCCCCAATTAAGAACACTGTGCTCAACCGGTTCAGTGTTAGCGCCTGAGCAATTTGATTATGTTTACCGGGCAATAAAGAAAGATCTACAACTGGCCTCCATTTCGGGCGGTACTGACATATGCGGCTGTTTTGCCATTGGTAACCCTATCAATCCTGTCTATCGCGGTGAATGTCAGGGACGCGCATTAGCCATGGATGTACAGGTTTTCAATGAACAGGGTAAACCTGAGTTCAATAAACAAGGGGAATTAGTATGCTGCAACAGTTTCCCGAACCAACCCGTCGGATTCTGGAATGATCCCGACGGCAGCCGCTACCAAAATGCCTACTGGGCTACCTATCCCAACATCTGGCATCACGGTGATTTTGTCGAACTCACACAAACCGGTGGTATCACCTTCTTTGGCCGTTCTGATGCCGTGTTAAATCCCGGCGGAGTGCGCATCGGCACCGCAGAAATTTACCGGCAGGTTAATCCGTTAGAGGCCATTGTGGACTCTGTAGTTATTGGTCAGAAATGGAAAAAGGATGTACGAGTGGTGTTATTCGTCCAGCTCGCTGACAACTGCGAACTGGATGACGAACTGAAAACAACGATTCGCGAGCGCATCAAAAACCACTGTTCGCCCCGTCATATCCCTGCCGTGATCCTTGCGGTAAATGATATTCCCCGCACTAAATCAGGGAAGCTGGTCGAGCTGGCTGTACGCAATATCGTGCATGCTGAACCGGTTAAAAACGTTGGCGCACTGGCCAATCCACAAGCTTTAGAACAATTTAAAGGGCATAAAGAATTGGAGTAGCGAATAGCGTCTCCCCCTGTTCCGACATAATTATGAACATGTCATCCCGGAATAGAGGAACGAGATATCCGGGATCCAGTTCTGACCACGAACTCATTAGATTCCGTATAAGTTCGTTCCTCACTTTACGGAATGACGACGTTTGGTGGCTGAACTTGTCAAAACTTCTGTGATGAAGTACTGGCTGCCCGCCTACAATTCACCCGCTATTTATACTCCCTGAATCGTTTACTTCTACACGGGGCATTTTTTGCAGTAATATGGCACTAATCATTCAGCATGTAAGTGGCTAAAACTCTCCTTATGAAGCGTATACCGACGAATATCATTACCGGCTTTTTAGGTGCCGGAAAAACAACCTCGATTCTTTCATTGCTGGCGCGCAAGCCTGAGAATGAAAAATGGGCCGTCCTCATTAATGAATTCGGCAATGTCGGCGTTGATGGTGCCATTCTGAATCAACAAGGTGCCATTGTTAAAGAAGTACCGGGCGGCTGCATGTGCTGTGTGACAGGCTTGCCAATGTCGGTCGGTATTAATGCTCTGTTAGCGCAAAAGCCCGACCGCCTGCTGCTTGAACCAACGGGTTTAGGCCATCCTAAAGAGGTCATCAATAAATTAACCTCTGATACCTATCAGAATTATATTGATCTGAAAGCCACTATCACAGTGGTCGATCCTCGCCATTTTGCCGATGCCCACTACACCAACAACCAGAATTTCCAGGATCAGCTAAGCCTGGCTGATGTTGTGGTAGCCAACAAAATCGACGAATGCGTCGATTACGACATCACCGCGTTTGAAACCTTTGTCGAAGAATGTCAGCCAGCCAAAGCCGCAATTGGTAAAGTCGAACAAGGACAGTTAGATCTTAACTGGCTGGATATCGAACGTGTTGAGCGCCAGGCTGCTCACAGCCATGATCACCATCACGCTAGCGATAACGAAGCTGTGCCTCTTCCCGAGGTTGAACTGGCACCGGGCCAAGCCTATCTACGTAAAGAAAATAGTGGTCAGGGCTATCGCAGCTGCGGCTGGTTCTTCGCCGCCGATCAGATATTCAGTTTTTCAGATCTGTTTAAACTATTCTCAAATATAAATGCCCAACGTGTAAAAGCCGTTGTAAATACCGAGCGTGGTTGTTTTGCCTTCAACGTCGTCAACCGCGTGGTATCTGTCAACGAGCTGTCTCTGGAAGGTTTTGAATCACGCATTGAAGTGATCGACAAAGAGCTGCTTCCCTGGGATGAACTAGAAGACATTTTGTGTTCATTGGTTCAAACCGATACAGCATCTTAATACCACTGAATACAATAACTAAACGCCACACTGAGTATTATAAATTAGCAAGGAGCAACTATGCTAAACCCTGCTACTGCAAAAGCAGTAATTGATCATGCGCTATTTCATGGCGCAGATTTTGCCGAATTATTTGTCGAACATCACCAATCCAGTTCGGTCGAACTCATCTCCGGCGATGTTGATAAAGTCAATTCCGGGATTGATTTTGGTATTGGTATTCGCCTGTTTTTCGGCCATAAAGTGCTGTACGGCTACACCAATAGTACCGACGAAGAAGAGTTAAAACGTGTCACCAGCCTGCTTGCCGCCAAAGACAAGCGCGATCAAATCATCGATGGCACAGCGCTGAACCTTAACCGCTATACCAGCAAGCATACTTGCCAGCACCCGCTTAGCCAGGGCGCTGAACTTGCACAGAAAATCGCTTTTTTGAAAGATGTCGATCATGCAGCCCGCGCTGAACACGAGAAAATCTCGCAGTTCATTGGCCGCCTGCTGCAGCGTGAACAACAGATTGAAATCTTCAACTCTGACGGCCTGCACATTGGCGATACCCGTCACTACACCCGTGTTGCTGCGACGGCAATGGCACAGAACGGCAGCGAGCAGTCTACCGGCTTTGAAGCACCCGGCGCGCTGACAGGGTGGGAATTCTACAACACTCTTGATGCGAAACATCTCGGCCAGCATGTTGCTAAACAAGCCATGGTGAAGCTGTTTGCAGAAACCTGCCCATCCGGCGAGATGCCAGTGATCATCGGTAACGGCTTCGGCGGCGTTATTTTCCACGAAGCCTGTGGTCACCTGCTGGAAACCACCTCTGTTGCGAAGAAAGCCTCGGTATTCCACGACAAAATGGGCGAAATGATTGCTAACCCGGTAGTGAGTGCTGTCGATGACGGTACCATGTCCAACGAATGGGGCTCCGTTAATATTGATGATGAAGGCATGGAAACCCAGCGCACTCAGCTCATCAAAGACGGCAAGCTGACCAGCTTCATGGTCGATAAACTGGGCGGAATGAAAACCGGTTATGCGCCAACCGGTTCCGGTCGTCGTGAATCCTACAAATACGCGCCAACCTCACGCATGCGTAACACCTTCATTGAAGCAGGCAACAGCTCGCTAGATGAGATGGTAGCAAGCGTCGAGCGTGGGATCTACGCACCGAAAATGGGTGGCGGCTCGGTTCAGCCCGGCACCGGCGAATTTAACTTTGCAGTACAAGAAGCGTATCTGATCGAAAATGGCAAAATCACCAAGCCACTGAAGTCAGCGACTCTGATCAGTACCGGACCGAAAGTACTCAAAGAAATCAGTATGATCGGCAGCGACTTCGCACTGGCAGCCGGTATGTGCGGCTCGGTCAGTGGCTCAGTTCCGACAACCGTGGGTCAACCGGCATTGAAAGTCGACAATATTCTGGTGGGAGGTGGCAACTAATGGCTGATCAAAACAAACTTCAACACGCAATTGACCACATATTAGACAAAGTAAAAGCCGCTGGCGCTGAAGCGGACGTGATTGCCAATTGCAGCAACAACTTCTCGCTTAAAGCCAACGACGGTGAACTGGCGGAATACAAAGTCACTTCAGGTCAGGTGATCGGCGTCCGCGTGGTAAAAGACCAGCGCGTTGCCACCAGCTATTCTGAATCGCTAGAGCCAGCCAGCCTGGACATCATGCTTGAGCAGGCGCTGCAAAACGCGCAGTTCACTCAGCAGGATGCACACCAGACCATCAGCTGCCTTAACAGCAAAATCACCACTGATGTCGCAGAAATCTATCAGCAAGATGACGCAACGGTTGACGACAAAATCGAACTGGCCCTAGCGTTGGAAAATGGCGTTGTGACTAAACCTCACGCGAAAAGCTCGCCATACAATGGTTTTGCCGAATCTGACAGTCAGATCATTCTGGCCAATACTCAGGGCACATTATGTCAGCATCAGGAACGCTCTACCTACTGCTACGCATACACCCTGTATGAGCAAGATGACAAGCAATCAATGCACGGAGGCATGTCTTCAGGTCGTCGTTTCGATCAGCTTGATCCTGCTTACTGCATCAATCATGGCTACGATATTGCTCAGGCGCTGCTTGAAGGAGGCCCGGTGGCAACCAAAAGCTACCCGGTCGTTTTCGACCTTAGCTCACTCAGCAGTCTGTTCAGCGGATTCAGCATGTGCCTGTCTGGCCAGTCAGCCATGAAAGGCATTAATCCATGGCGCAACTCGCTACACGAGCAAGTTGCCAGCCCGTTGCTGACCGTGTCTGATAGCGCCTTTGTTGAAGGCGGCTTTGCCATTAAACACTTCGACAGCGAAGGTTTCGCGGCTCGCGATACCATTCTGATTGGTGAGGGCCAGCTGCAAAGTCTGCTGCACAACAGCCATACTGCCAGCTTCTTTGGCATTGAAAATACCGCGAATGCGGCACGTTCGGCAAAAGGCGGCTTAGGGGTTGCACCGCGTCATACCGTCATTGCCGCAGGTACCAGCTCAGCGGCTGAAGTCACTTCCGGTGAATACCTGGAACTCATTGAACTGCAGGGTGTTCACTCCGGTGCCGATGCAGTCAGCGGTGACTTCTCATTTGGCGCGAGCGGTTTCTTGTGCCGTGATGGCAAGCGTGTTCAAGCGGTGCGCGGTATTACCGTAGCAGGTAACTTCTATCAGATGCTGAAAGAGATTGATGCGGTAGGAAATACCCTCACTCATGATTACGAGCGTGATTTCTACGCCCCTCAGATCCGTTTCAACCGCCTGAGTATTGCGGGGAAATAAGTCAAAGATTCTAGAGGCGAGTGACTCGGTTCGAGGTTAAAGTAACAAGCCTCTGGCATAAATACAGAACCGGGAGAGTATCGTTTTTCGACGCTCCCCCCGGTTCTAAAATCTTTTCTAGATACTCATTTCTAGTCTCTAGTACTCTTTCACATAAATTATGAATAGTTGAAACACCTAAACATGTCATCCCGGAATCGAGGAACGAGATATCCGGGATCCAGCTCTAACCGCGTGCTCCTTAGATTCCGTATAAGTTCGTGCCTCACTTTACGGAATGACGAAGGTGGGGACTGAACTCGTCAAAACTTCTGTGATGAAGTACTAGATACTCGTTTCTAGCCCCCCTAGACACTTGCTCCTATCCTATCGCTTTATCCGGGTCGATTTGAAAGTAAGTGTTCACACAGGAGTTCGCCAGTTCAGGCTCAAGATACTCCCTCACCATATCTATTGATTCAGCTTCCCACATGCACTGACACATGCTGTCGCTTTGGCTACCCATGGTGGAATGCAATCTCATGCCTGCCGGCAAATGGGTTAACGCACCATTGGCTTTTTGCCAGAATTCTTCAGGATCGGTGATTTCATGCTGAATAGCGATAAACATATAGACACTCCTCCTCTGTCACATAAAAGTATAGAAGAAGTGTGTAAAACCATATGCCTGACATTAAAATTATGAGGTTAATTTTTCAATAATAGGACACCGGGCTCCGCCATCACCCGGGCAGTCTTCGGCTAAGGCTTTCAGTGTTTTTTTCATTTCACGGAGCTCTTTGATTTTCTCTTCCACCTCTTCAATTTTTGCCATAACCCGGGCTTTTACGTCAGCGCTCTTACGCTGAGGATCCCGGGTCAGCTGAAGCAGCGCCTTGATCTCTTCTAAACTGAAACCCACAATTCTTGAGCGTCTGATCAAATGCAGTTCAGCCACCTGTTGCGGATTATATAGCCGATAACCGTTTGCACCTCGTTCAGGTAAGGATGCCACTCGCTTTTCTTCATAAAAACGAATGGTTTTCGCCGTCAGGCCTGTTTGTTTAGCAACTTCACTGATATTCATACTCGGTTCCCAAAAAAGCTTGACCTTCCAGTGAGTGGAAGGATTATTCTTAATAGTAAACGACTTAACCGAACGATTTTCAAGTGTTATCGTTACCTTACTCAAGAGGTAAAAATTATGTCCACCATTACCCTGCCGTTGCACAATGTGTCTTGCATGGGATGCGCAAAAAAAATCAAAAAGACACTGGAAGCCATGCCTGGCGTTCAGCAAGCCAATGTGGATACCCAGCAGGCCGAGATCAAAGGCGATGCTGCTGAGCCAGGGCTGGTTGAAGCAATCCAGGCTCTGGGATATGGGGTCGGAAATACGTTTTCAATGCCTCTGGCCGGTCTGTCTTGCAGCAAGTGCGTCGCCAAATTAGAAAAAGCGCTATCTGGCCGTGATGATGTTTATTCTCACCAAATCAGTAAAACCTGGCTAAAGGCAAATGGCAGCCTTAGTTATGATGATCTGATCGCTGAAATTGAGAACCTGGGTTACAGCGTGCCTGATGCGCAACAGTTCACCTTAGCTCTGTCAGGCCTTTCATGCGGAAAGTGTGTGGCGAAAGTAGAGCAAGCATTTAGCGAACATGAAGCTATCACAGAATTTGCCGTCACTAAAACCCAGGCCATTGTGACGACCACTCTCGAGAAGTCTGAGCTGATCAACATTATCAATGCATTAGGCTATGATGTTACAGATCAGGAGCCCCCCCACGCTGAAAGCTTGGCTTTAGAAACAGACACTTCAGCTTCTGAAACAGACAATAGGGTTTCAGAAACAGAAACCGCCGCTGCGTCTAATCAAAACGGAGGGGAGCACATTCAGCTGCTGCTGAGCGGGATGACCTGTGCCAGCTGCGTGTCTTCGGTTGAAAAGGCCTTAAACAGCGTGGTTGGCGTAGAGCAGGTGAACGTTAATCTGGCAGAGAGAAGCGCCCACATTTTGGGTAATGCTACACCTGAGGCCCTGATCACAGCGGTCATTGATGCCGGTTACGGTGCCGAGCAAAGCGAAGATGAACAGGCCCGTCGCCAGCGCCAGCAAGCACAAAATATAAAGACGTACCGAACACATTTACGTAATGCCATTACCGCCCTGGCTATTGGTGTGCCTCTGATGGCATGGGGTGTTTTCGGCGGCAGTATGTCAGTCAACTCTACAACCAGCCAGCTTTCCTGGGGCATGATCGGGGTCATCACCTTTATCTTGCTGATCACCGCAGGCCGCCATTTCTTTGTTAATGCATACAAAGCCTTTACTCATCACAGGGCAAGTATGGATACCCTGGTCGCCTTAGGTACTGGCTCGGCATGGTTATATTCCATCGCTGTTGTTCTTTTTCCTGACGCATTTCCCGAGCAGGCGCGCCATGTCTACTTTGAAGCCTCGGCGATGATTCTGGGTTTAATCACCTTGGGCCATGCCCTGGAAGCAAGAGCCCGCAACCGTACTTCCAAGGCACTCGAACGCCTGATCGACCTTCAGCCACAGACGGCTATCGCAGTCATTGACGGTGTTGAAAAAGAATTACCGCTGGAGAATGTTTCTGTGGGTATGGTGCTACGCCTTCGCCCCGGAGCCAAAGTCCCGGTTGACGGTGTTATCGAGCAAGGACAAAGCTATTTAGACGAGTCGATGCTGACCGGAGAGCCGCTACCAGCCCATAAAAAGGTTGGGCATAAATTGCATGCCGGTACCATCAACCAGAACGGCAGCCTGCTTTTCCGCGCCGAGCGGATCGGTAGTGATACGATGTTGTCGCGCATCATTCAGCTGGTGCGCCGTGCCCAAAGCAGTAAACCCGCATTGGCCCGATTAGCCGATAAGATCTCAGCCATTTTTGTTCCTGTCGTGATGATCATTGCCACGTTAACAGCCATGGCCTGGTACAACTTCGGCCCGCAACCCACCATGATTTATATGCTGGTTACGGCCACCACGGTACTGATCATTGCCTGCCCTTGCGCCTTGGGCTTGGCAACTCCGATGTCGGTTACCGTCGGGGTCGGCCGGGCTGCCGAGTTCGGGGTCCTGATCCGTGATGCAGAAGCACTGCAGCTTGCCGCCGATATCGACACCGTTGTACTGGATAAAACCGGAACTCTGACCGAAGGCAAGCCACAGGTCACTTCACTGCTGACTTACCACGACACTGACAAAACCCGTTTATTAGCCCTGACCGCCAGCCTTGAACAAGGCTCAGAACATCCTTTGGCACAAGCCATTGTAAAAGCGGGACAAAAAGAAGCCGTTACCCTGCTTGCGCAGCAGGACTTTCAGGCTCTTCCCGGGTTAGGCGTTTCCGGCATTATTGGTGATATTCCCGTTTTATTGGGTAACCACCGCCTGATGCAGCAAAAGGGAGTGGATACCCGTCTTGCCGAGCAAGATGCCCGGGTTATTGCCTCACAAGGTGCCACCCCTATTTATGTTGCAGCCGATCAGCAGCTGATTGGTCTGCTCGGGATCAGCGATCCGCTACGGGCTGATTCTGTCGAAGCGGTCAAGCGCCTTCAGGCCATGAACCTTAATGTCATTATGCTAACGGGTGATACCAAAATTACCGCGGAGGCTATCGCCAAACAAGCCGGGATCACAACCGTTATCGCCGGAGTATTACCTGACGGCAAAGCAGAGCAGATAGTCACGTTGCAGCAGCAAGGTAACAAGGTCGCAATGGTCGGTGACGGCATCAATGATGCCCCTGCGCTGGCTCAGGCCGAGGTCGGTATCGCCATGGGCAGCGGCAGTGATGTGGCGATAGAAAGTGGCCAGTTTACCCTGATGCGTCACTCGCTACACGGCGCGGCCGATGCTATCGCCTTGTCGAAAGCCACCCTGCGTAATATGAAGCAGAATTTATTTGGTGCGTTTGTTTATAACTCGCTCGGTATTCCGGTTGCTGCCGGGGTATTGTTCCCGCTCACTGGCGCACTGCTAAGCCCGGTTGTCGCAGGTGCCGCGATGGCACTCTCATCAATTACCGTCGTCAGCAATGCGAACCGATTACGCCTGTTCACCCCACGCCAGACAGAGGAGAAATAGAATGGTTAATATTATCGGCCTTGCCATTATTGGCCTGATTGTCTGGTGGTTCTGGTTGCACCCTGAATCGAGGAAGTAACTCGACCTCTTCCTCCTGGAAAGTCGTGCACTGTTCAACCATTTTATAGGGTTCTGATCTGTCAGAACCCTTTTTTAATGGTGTGGGATCGCGTTGATTTTCACACCTGTACGCCCTCTACACCGTAAGAATATTTTGATAGCCCGCTATTTCTATATCAAATGTCGTTGTTCGGCGTAAATGATCCCGCATTCCTTCAAGAGCGTCAGGATCACCATGAATCAGTTGAATAGGCATGTCCTTTCGCAGAGAAGACTGCTTAAGCCATTGCTCAATATCCATAAAGTCCCCGTGCCCAGACAATCCATTCATCACTTCTAACCGCGCACGGTTGGGAATCCACTCACCGTGAATTTTAACATTCTCCATCCCTTCCAACATTTTTGCGCCACGGGTTCCCCCTGCCTGATAGCCTGTAAATAAGACCGTTGTTCGGTGATCGGGTAACAGCTGTTTGAGGTGATGCAGGATCCTGCCACCAGTGACCATACCGCTACCGGCAATAATAATATGAGGAAACCGCATCTCTGCTATTGCTTTAGACTCCTCAACACTGCGTGTATAAATGATTTTCTGGCACATAGAATTACATTGTGCATGCGTTAGCCGGTGCTCATAAGAATAGCGACGATAAATATCAGAGACGTTTATCGCCATCGGGCTATCGAGATAGATGGGTAACTTAGGAATGCGCTTGGCCTCCAGCAACGTGACTAGCATATGTTGCAGCGTTTGCGCACGACCCACGGCAAAACAGGGGATCAATAACACCCCACCTTTTTTTGCGGTTTCATTTACGACATCGGCCAACTGCTGAAACGGATCCGTTTTATCATGGCGGCGATTACCGTAGGTGGATTCGAGTAACAGTAAATCAAGATCTGGCAAGGGGTTTGGCGGTTTCATTAGCACATCGTCAGGTCGACCGACATCGCCGGAAAATCCAATTTTTTTACCTTCCGCTTCGATAATGATACTTGCCGCACCCAGGATATGACCGACATTTTGCAGATAAACCTTGATATCACCTACAGAAAAGCAGTCTTCATATTCCACAGATTCGAATAACTCCATGGATTTATCAGCCGTGGCACGATCATAAAGCGGCTCGGGTACTTCATGCTTACTCAGTTTATATTTACTGTAATACCGGGCATCTTCTTCCTGAATGTGACCGCTGTCTGCCAGCAATATCGCGCATAGCTCTTTAGTCGCCCGATGAGTGATAACCGGTCCACGATAGCCTTGTTTGTATAAAACGGGAATATAACCGGAATGATCCAGATGGGCATGGGTTAGAAGAATAGCATCGATTTTATCAATATCTACAAACAACAAGGGCTGCCAGTTACGCCTTCTCAACCACTTATAACCTTGGTAAAGCCCGCAATCGACAAGCACGCGCGTTGTTTTAGTTTCAACCAAAAACTTAGATCCCGTAACCGTTTCGCAACCACCCAAAAAAACAATTTTCATGAGCTTATCCCTGTATATAACCAAACCACATCCAATTGTAGGGTCCCGCGAGAATTCACTGCCTTATTACAAAATACAATTGAATGGCTGACCAGCCATAATCTTCTTAGTTAAATAGCTATAATTGCTAATTACATATCCTGTAATCGGTTTGCACTATGTACCATTAGCATTGCCTCGTGTTTTTCCAATTCAGCCAGTTGAGCCAGCAATTCCTGACTGGATGACGACTCTGCCCGGCTTTGCAAATAACGATAGAGCTCAGTGAGCTGTTGGTGCAGAGTGACAATTTCAGTAATAATGTCAGCTGGGTCAAGCTGTGAAAATGCACTTTCACACTGTATATCATGATGGATGGGGTTTTTATCAAGATAATCATAACACCATGTATTTAATGCACTTTCATCTGCAGTCTTCTCAAACCCCGTCAACACATTCACAAGTTTTTGTTCATGCTCTCCAAGATACTGAAGTAACAGCTTTGCCCGCTGACTCTCATTTTCGTCGACACCATGCTGTAAGCAATTTGCTAGGTACTGATGAAATTCACGAGTCCAATGCAGGACATCTCTTAACGTTTCAATTTGCATATTCAGCGTCCTCTATAGGTTAAGAAGATTTAGATAATCCGCGACTTTACATAACAGATCATAGTACGTTGGAAGTGATCCTGATGTGGCATAATTAATTTTCCACATCAATAACTAACGTTAACTTGTTTAGGGTCTACATTAGTAGTAGCTAATTTATATTTTCCCTGCCCATCAATGAGTTTTAAGGAGCAAAACCATGAAATACAATCGGACATTATTAATCGGTGTTACTGCTGCCATAGGGCTGACAGCTACCTTGGCTTATGCTGCGCAAGATTGGCAAAGCGGCATGATGGGAATGATGGGTGGCCCGGGTATGATGAGCGGGGGCTGCATGATGGGTGGCGGTCAGGGCATGATGTCAAAAAATCACGGCATGATGCATGGGCGAGGTGCTATGGCCGGAGGTATGGGCATAGGAGCGATGCAGGAGCAGTTCAACGAACTGGAAAGTCAGCTCAAACTGAACAAAGAACAACAAGTAAAATGGGATGAGTTCGAGCAAATCATAGAGCGTCAGGCAAACTCTATGATCGAACACCACCAGCAGATGCTTGAGTACTTCCAGGGCGGTCAATCACTAACACTTCCGCAACGTCTTGAACGCCATACTCAAATGATGAGCGAGCGATTCGCCAGCATGACTTCCTATTCCGCGGCATTGGCCAACGTTTATCAGAGCCTGGATCCTAAGCAGCAGAAGATTTTGGATCAAAACACCTTTATGGGATGTTTTTGATAGGCCCTGGAGACATCAACGATAAGCAACGCTCAGTCATTATCTCCTAAACAAGCACCCCGACTATCGAGGTGCTCACTTCGATTTATTTATTACGTAACATATAATCCATCGTCATGCCGGCTTCTGCATGGCCTGGTACATTACAGGCAAACTCAACATGGGGTTTACCCATAAAGTGCCAGGTCAGCTCACCTTGTTTACCTGCGCCTAAACTCAATACGCTGCCATCTTCGTGTTTCATGTTTGGCATGCTGCGCATCATCTCACGATGCTTTACCTGCTCTTGTTTACTGCCAATAGCAAACTCATGCGGCATCGTGCCTTTGTTGATCACAATAAAGCGTACTGTGTCCCCTTGTTTAATCTTCAAAGGTTGATCGAACCTTAACTTCATTTCATCCGTTAATGTCACGTTAACCGTTTGAATAGCTTGCGCGGTTTTAGCCGGCATGCCCACTTCCGACATGACATGCCCCATTTCGCCATGCCCCATTTCATCATGGCTCATCTTTTGTTTGTTATTACTTTGATGATCATGACCATTGCTGTCTGCCAATGCGGGTACTGCTGACAAAGCTATTGCTAATGCAAGGGTATTCAGTAGTTTCATGTTTACTTCCTCTTATAATATAGATAGTTATTCAGCTCGAATTAATACCAATCAGTTATTTCAACTTGTGACTGGTCTCTTTCCACAGCTTGAAGACCGCTGGCAAAACAACCAGGGTCAATAGCAGGGCTGAGACCATACCGCCTATCATCGGTGCCGCGATACGTTGCATCACTTCAGAGCCAGTGCCTGAGCCATACATGATAGGAACAAGACCAGCAATAACGGTCACGACGGTCATTAGCACAGGTCGCACACGCAGACCGGCCCCCTCTTTAATGGCATCACTCAAATCATTTCCCGTGACTTCCTGACCTTTTCCTTTTGCATCCAGCAATTTGTAATGCCAGGCCTGATTGAGGTAAACCAACATGATGACCCCAATTTCGACCGCCACACCGGAAAGGGCGATAAAACCGACACCAACCGCTATCGAGAAATTGAAACCCAGCACATGCATCAACCAGAGCCCGCCCACCAAAGCGAGCGGTAAGGTCGCCATAATGACCAGCACTTCACCGACACGGCGGAAGCTGAGATAGAGCAGCAGCATAATGATGGCAAGGGTGGCCGGCGTTACCACACGGAGGCGCTCTTTAGCCCGTTCCATATATTCGTACTGACCAGACCATACCAGCGAGTAACCGGCAGGCATGTCTAATTGCTCTGCCACGACCTGCTGAGCGTCTTGAACATAGGAGCCTAGATCTCGGCCACCAATATCGACAAATACCCAGCCGTTCGGCCGTGCATTTTCGGTCTTGATCATCGGCGGACCGTCCTCAAAGCGGATATCCGCCACATCGGCCAGCGCAATACGAGCACCGTTCGGAGTCACCAATGGCAGGTTTTGCAATTTATCCAGCGAGTCACGATAAGCCTGCGGGTAGCGTACATTGATAGGATAACGCTCAAGCCCTTCGATCGTTTCCCCCACATTCATGCCACCCACAGCTGTGCTGATCACTTGCTGAATATCCTGGATATTCAATCCGTAACGCGCCGCTTGCCTGCGTTTAATATCAATGGTGACATAACGCCCGCCGGCAACCCGTTCGGCATAGACAGATGTCGTGCCTTCCACGCCATTTAAGATGGGTTCTAATTGCGCACCTATCGCTTCAATCTGTTTAAGCTCAGGACCGGCAATCTTGATCCCAATCGGCGTTTTGATCCCTGTCGCCAACATGTCGATCCGGGTTTTAATCGGCATTACCCAAGCATTGGTTATACCGGGGAACTGAATTAAGCTGTCGAGCTCTTTGCGCAAACTTTCAGACGTCAGCCCTTCACGCCATTCACTCTTTGGCTTTAGCTGGATAAAGGTTTCAATCATGGTAAGCGGCGCAGGATCTGTCGCGGTATCAGCGCGGCCAATTTTGCCCCAGGCAGTTTCCACTTCCGGTACGGTTTTGATCAGTTTGTTGGTTTGCTGAAGCAGCTCACGCGCCTTACCAATCGAAATACCCGGGAATGTCGTTGGCATGTACATTAAGTCGCCTTCATCCAGTGGCGGAATGAATTCACTCCCCATCTTTTGCAGCGGATAATAGGCAGAGCCCAGCAGTACAGCAGCCAACAGCAGCACGGTTTTAGGGTAGCGCATGCTGGTATTGAGCATGGGGCGGTACAGTGCAACCAGGCTGCGGTTAATCGGGTTTTTATGCTCAGGAAGGATTTTCCCGCGAATAAAATAGCCCATCAACACCGGCACGAGAGTAATAGAAAGGCCAGCCGATGCTGCCATGGCAAAGGTTTTAGTGAAGGCCAGCGGCGAGAACATCTTGCCTTCCTGTCCTTCCAGAGCAAACACAGGCACAAAGCTTAATGTTATGATCATCAATGAGAAGAACAGCGGTGCCCCAACTTCTTCTGTCGCTTTCGCGATCACTTGCCAACGGTTTTTGTCGGTCAGCGGCGTGCGTTCAATATGCTTGTGAACATTTTCAATCATCACGATTGCGCCATCCACCATGGCCCCGATAGCGATAGCGATCCCGCCCAGAGACATAATATTGGCATTAATGCCTTGCGAGCGCATCACGATAAATGCGACTAAAATACCGACAGGAAGACTGAGTACCACCACCAGCGACGAGCGGAAGTGGAACAAAAACAAAGCACACACAACGACGACAACAATGAACTCTTCCAGCAGTTTTTCAAACAAGTTTTCAACGGCATGATCAATCAAGCCAGAACGATCATAGGTAGGTACAATTTCCACTCCTTCAGGCAGACTTCGCTTTAGCTCTTCCAGTTTAGATTTTACGTTCTGGATGACATCTCGGGCATTTTCACCAAAGCGCATCACCACGACCGCACCAACCGCTTCACCTTCACCATTGAGTTCAGAGATCCCGCGACGCATCTGTGGCCCTAAGTTGATATCGGCGATATCGCCCAAGAGCAAAGGTGTGCCTCTTTCAGTGACTTTTAACGGTATATCTTTTAAGTCTTCAATGCTTGATAGATAGCCGGTCGCCCGGACCATATGTTCGGCTTCAGCCACTTCAATAACGGATGCACCTGCTTCCTGGTTACCTTTTTGGATGGCACCATTAACTTGCTGCAACGTAAGATCATAGGCGCGTAGTTTGGCAGGATCAATTTGCACCTGATACTGCTTCACCATACCGCCGACCGTGGCAATTTCAGAGACCCCCTCAACCGTCTGCAGCTCATATTTCAAGAACCAGTCTTGCAGGCTGCGCAGCTCACTGAGATCATGTTGGCCGGTTTTATCCTGCAACACATAGCTATAGATCCAACCCACACCCGTCGCATCAGGCCCTAATGTCGGCTTAGCATTGGCTGGAAGGTTAGGTGCTACCTGACTTAAGTATTCCAGTACCCGTGAACGCGCCCAGTACATATCAGTATCATCATTAAAAATGATGTACACGTATGAATCACCGAAGAAAGAGTAACCTCGCACGGTTTCAGCACCCGGTACTGCCAGCATTGCCGTCGTCAACGGATAGGTCACTTGATCTTCGACCACTTGCGGCGCTTGTCCCGGATAGCTGGTTTTAATGATCACCTGCACATCCGATAAATCCGGCAGTGCATCAATCGGCGTCTGACGAACACTGTACAATCCTGCCGCCACCAGGAAAACCGTGGCGACAAGCACCAGGAACCGGTTCCCGATCGACCAGCGAATAATGGCACCTATCATTGTTTATCCTCCGCTGAAGGCATATTCATTGCAGCATCCGCGGGACGAATATCAGAAATGACATAGTCACCCGTTTCTGTTTTCTCAATCAGAAATCGGATCGACTCACCCCCAATCAATTGCGATAAGTCATCCCCCTCTTTGACCGTAAAGTTCATCTGCATCGCCGGCCACTCCCACTCAGGGATCGGTGAATGTTGAATGGTTAACATTCTGTGGCCCGCCATCACATCGGTGATCGTTCCCGTTGCCCAAGCGGTGTTAGCGACAATGGCTTTTTCTTCTTGCCCTGCCATGCGACTGAAATCAGCACTCTGACTGGACTCAGAGTCAAGCAGGAAGTGCGCTGACGTGACGACTTTGTCGGTCTCACTCAGCCCCTCAAGCACTTCAATCTGTCCGGCAGCTTCCCGACCGGTGAGAATGCGGGTTGAGCGGAACTTGCCTTCACCTAATGCCAAAACAACTCGCGTCATATTGCCGGAGCGGATCACCGCTTGTTGCGGAATAACCCGTGATAGTTCATCAATTTTCGGCATCAGGGTAATGTTGGCGAACATGTTTGGCTTAAGATCACCATTCTGATTGTCAAACTTTAATCGCACACGCAAGGTACGGGTTTTCGCGTCCAGTACCGGGTAGACGTAATCAATTTTTCCTTCCCACGCCTGACCAGGCAGAGCATCAAGCGTCATCTCAGCTGCTGCGCCCTGTTTTACCCAGTGCGATTGTCTTTCAAATACTTCAGCATCCACCCAGACTTCACTAAGCGAACCGCCGCTGATCACCGCCTGAGCCGGTGATAAATACGCACCATCACGCACATTCAAGGTTGCAATCACCCCATCCGAAGGGGCTTTAATGGCGATATCGCGCTTTGCTTTACCGCGACGGAGGATCTGGTTAATTTGCGCTGAATCCACCCCAAGTGAAATTAAGCGTTCTTTGGCCCCTTTAACCAGGACGGCTTTGCCCATGCGCTTAGCATTAAGCAACTCTTCCTGGGCACGCACCAGATCCGGCGAATATAGTTCGAAAAGCACCTCGCCTTTCTTCACCTTTTCACCGATAGCAGCAATATTTAACTTTTGGATCCAGCCACTCACGCGGCTGTTGATTTGCCATAAACGGCTTTCATCAAAGGCGACATAACCGACCGTCTCAATTTGCGGTGCTAATTTTTGCTGAAGTACCGGGGCAACTTTAACGCCTAAATTATTTTCGACCGCAGGGTTGATAGTGACAGTACCTGCTACATCATCCTGCCCGCCGGCCAAATCTTCTTCGTAAACAGGGATTAAATCCATTCCCATTGGAGATTTTCCGGGTTTGTCACGCTTATAATTCGGGTCCATCGGCGCAACCCAATACAGAGGCTCATTTGAAGATGACGCACTCTGCCCATCCGTATGTAAAGCCTCATTAATGGGTTGGTACGCGAAGTACCCCAGAGCGCCACCGATAGCCAGGGCCAATACAGCCACAGAAAGTGATTTCATTTTGTTATTCCTTATTTTTATTCAGCAGAAAAGCGAGATTGCTGTTAGTCAGCTGTAAATCTGCTTTTAATCGCTCTTGTTCCAATGCCAGATTTAACTCTTCGCTCGCGGCACGAATATATTCATCCAGCTGGCTGGTATTATTTTGATAACCACGCTCTACCGCTTGAGTTCGCTCTTTGGCTCGTTTAAGCAGCGTATGGCTATAACGATTAGACCGTTCCTGGAGGTTGTGGTGATTCACCAATAATGCATCGACTTTGGCATTCATCTGCTGGAGCATCAGATCGCGTTGAGACTTTGCTGCCCCGACCAGGTGTTGGGCTGAGGACAGCTTTTTATCCTGACGCTTATCAGTAAACAGCGGGATATCCATGGTTAAGAAAAAACTCACCAGATCAGATGCTGGCTGGCCATTCATGCCATTGGCCTGGCGATAGCCATACATCATTTCCACCCCGAATTGAGGTTTATAAGCTTCATGAGCAATATCAACCTGGGTTTCACTGCTCTCAACCAGATAATCAACCATCTTGACGGTTGGGTGAGTTAACAGGGCGTTATAATGACTTTGTGGTTTGGTCGCTAAGTATTCCGTCAAGCTCTCCCAACCGGGGTAGCGGTTAACTTTTATATCCAACGCCCTGTCACCTAGCCACTCGGTAAGCTGAGCACGGATACGTTGTTGCAGCTGCTGATTTGCCTGCAGCTTTTCATCAAGTACAGAAACCTGAAGCTGTGCCTTGATAAGGTCTTGTGCCTGATTTACCCCCACCCCGTAGTTGGTACTTAAATAGTGCTCAAGATCAGAAAACAGGACTCGATTTTGCTCTAATGTCTGCTGGGCTTTGTGCTGATAAAAAAGCTCAATCCACAATACGGTGATCGCATTGGCGACTTCCAGTTCACGTACGCCGGCCTTTTGGCGCATACTGTCGGCTTGCTCAGTACTTTGTTTTAACTGCAGATCTAAGGCGTCACCCCGCCCGAATTTCTGCATCAGACCAACGGAAATATTGGTCATCGGATCTTTATCGAAACTGAAACTGTCAACAGGAAGATTGCCCACCCCAAGTTTTAGCTGCGGATCTTTCCATTGAGAGTTGGCAACCCCCATATCTAGCATTGCATCTGCCTGATAGGTGATTTGCCTTTTGCCTGCGTCTTGCTCAATGGCATAAGCAATCAGTTCGTTTAGCTCAGTTTCAGCAAAAGCAGGTTGTATCAGTATCGCCGAAAGGCTGGCTGCCAGTAAGCGGCACGCAAATTTTGAGCGCATAATTAAATCCATTACATAAAGTAATTATTAACAAATAACCAATGTGCATAGAGTGCTGTCGTACTGCTGTATTACTGACTAGGTAAAAGACAGTTATGCCAAAGTGTTAAGTGGCAGATACAGGCACGAGCAGCCCGTACAATTAGTAGAAATTACCGGATTGCATACCAAACTGATTAATGATCTGGCCTATCAGCGAGAGTTAAAAGATTTTGATACAAGGCGCTTGTTTGAAAATGTATGTCGATACATTAAAAACAAGCAACACAGGAGCAGAATCTTTTAAACTCGCCCTTCGGGAGCTTGTCAGCAATTCGATAACGGCCCCAAATTACTTCGATGTAGAACCACTATATCTTCATTAATTTGGCTTGTTCTCAAACTGCTGACAAAGCTCTGATTGGATCAGATCATTAGTCAGTTTGGTATTATGCTATTGGGGGGCGGAACAGGGATTCGATACGCTTAAGCGGTTCAAAAATACCGTTAAGGGCAGCTGGGGTTGGATGAAAAGATAAGGGGATAGTAAAAGCTGATGGAGGTAAATACCCCATAACGCTCATACATAACGGCTGACTGCAGCATTGATCAGTGTCAGAACCACAATCCACCAACATCTTGCTTGCCTGCGCAATGGCGTTATTTTCTGAGTTGTGCTTTTGACCATGGCAGTCCATGTCAGCCATAGAGTCACTAGCGTGAGTCATCTGACTCATAGAAGCAGAAGAAACATGTACCATGCCAGATGAGAAACGCGCAGCCACTACCGAGTTTGATAACAGAGCAGTTATCAAAAACAATATCAAAGCAACCAAATTGTATCGGGAGCCTGTGTGAGCCATCTTTCTTCATCCAAGTGAGTACACTGAAACTATAAAGCTTCCAGCAGGGGTAAGGTCAATACGTTTTCATATACTTTTCAGCTTAGTCGCATTAAGTGAACACATATTAAACTATCGCTACCTATCGCTGAATCTGTAACACCGCCACTCTTCTGCTGATTCAACTACAAGCCCCCCAGCCAGCATATAGGCCTGGCACAAGCTATTTAAATTCATTTCGGCATATTAATAGCAAGCGAAGTCGTTAAGTCAAACCACTTCTTCCTCAATCAACCCCTTCCCTTCTATTGACGAGATGGTATCAAGCAGATGTTGCGACAGCTTGGCTTTCTCATTCGTTTTGAAGTCAAACATCACCACTTCAGCGCGACCGACCGTTGTGGTTCTGCCGAGCTTCTTGCTGACAATTTCATAAGTCATCGTGAACCTGTCTGTTTTAACCTCAGAAATGCGTGAACCGACGTATAAGGTATCAGGGAAGGTAACGGGAAGCTTGTAGCGACAGGTTGTTTCACTCAATATCGGTCCTATCCCTGTTTGCTTCATTTCTGCCATCAAAGCGACTTTATTGAAATAATCGATCCTGGCCGTTTCAAAATAGCGAAAGTAAACGACGTTATTAACATGATTCAGGGCGTCCATCTCACCCCAGGCAACAGGAATTTCGGTGATCACCGGGTAGTCTTTCAGCATGTCGTCCATGTTTGCTCCTTGCTATACCTGATATGCAGGTTCGTTAATTATCTGTTGTTATACCCAAGTAACCTCAAGATGCTCGTTTCAGCGAGAATTTCCAGGCACTTAGGTCAGGCGCTGATTTGCAGATATAGTCGCTCTACATCAAAAATCAGCAACGCAACATTAGTGCCTGGAAAACTCGCCCTTCGGGAGTGATCCAGCCAGCCCACTTCTGTGTCTAATGCACTCGAAAGGACCGGCCATTCCTTCGCACATTTTCCTTGAATTGAACTGGCTGGTATCACTCTGAATCCTGCATCTTGAGGTAACTTGGGTATAGAATATTTAACCTAGCCTCAACTTAACACTTTTGCAACAAGTCTGTTTTCATTGTGTGTCGCTGTTATTTAGAAATCAGCGCTCCTAGGCAGTCAATCATCCGCAATCTGTAGCACGTAAAAGTTGATATTGAAGAGTTTGCAAACAACAAATGCTTAAGTATTAAACAGTTATGAAAGTGGCGTGTCAATTTCCATCGATAAGCCTTGAAAAGCCACGTTTTATAAGGGCTCAGCCTGTTTTTTAGGGTATCCTTGCCGTCCCTTTTTTATTGCTTGGCGGCATAGCTGACAAGCTAATGTGCATTGCGCTCATCGACACAGATACTCTTTATGCTTTACAACCAAAATTTACCCGTAAGATACCCGAAAGGGACGTTCGCGATGTGGACGGTTTACAGCTTCACCGGCGCGTCTATTCTCGCGTCCATTGTCTTCTCTTTGCTTCTATTTCTGTCAATTGATGATGACCCGCTGATGCAGGTACTGTTCGGTGGCCTGGCGGTGATTTTTGAGCTGGGTAAGTTTTTTGCCTGGTATGAAGTCGGTGAACGTAAAGCCCGTCGCCATTACGCTGGCGCACTCTCTGCCTTTGCTTTTTATGCGGTATTGGCAGCGATCTCGATTGGCGGCTCTGTCGGTGGCATAAATAGCGCCACGAACAAGGCTCAAAACCACGTTAATGTTCAGCAAAGTAAGGTGAATTCTTACAACATGCAGATCGATGCCATCGAGAAGCAGATTGAACTCAATAACGTTGCCGCCGAGAAATATATTCAAATGGAACGTATCGCCACCGGGGTGACACGTATTCAAAAAGCCAATGATAAGTTACGCCAGCAGCAGCAAGAGCTGGCAGCAGAACGCGATAGTATGCCAGTAGTCAGCCAGGGCTCGGTGCTCGGCCTAATCGATAGCCTGGCAAAGTCGCTGAATATTCAGACCCAAACTGCTCAGCTGGGCCTGGTCGTCTTTCTATCGGTACTGCTTGATTTTTTCGCGGCCTTTTTTGTTGGACTCATTGGTGAAGAGCTGCGTTTTCGTAATCAATTCCGTCGCCTGAATCCGATTACGATTGATGCCTACAACAGTGCTGAACACCGAGATCCTGAACTGCTGGCGCACCAGATGAACCCTTCAGAATTTGGCACCAGCGAGATTGATGCTCAGATTATTGCTGAAGCACTGGAGCCCGAAGAGCCCAAGAGCATCTATGAGCAAGCGATTGATGCGCTCAGCCAGAATCAGGTGAACTGCAGTAAACGCGCTATGACTCGCTTTTTGAAAACAAATAGTGAGGAAGTCGACGAGATTTTCAAAAAGCTACTGGATGAAGGCTTTGTCAGTAAAAAACCCAACAACCATTATCAATGGCATGGTTTGGCAGAATGCTAATTCCCTCCTGATTCATCGCTAGCAGGTTCATACCTCACGCGTAGAAGTACAATAAAACACCGAGCGTGAATACGTTCGGTGTTTTTTTTCTTAATGCCTGCTAATTCAAGCAATTGCTATTAAAAATATTCTGAAATGAAATCAGTGCTCCAATCGTCATCCGGTTGGAGTAATTTCAGTGCCAGCCAGTTTTTTATAAGTTTCATCATGATCATTTTCCTTATATTGATAAAAAGATAGTTAAATCAATTTTTAATCACTTTCAATTCTGACAGCAAAGAAACCAAACCAACTTGCTACCCATTGGTTACCAAGATGTTAACTGGCTGAAGTCGGCAGGTTCATTACACTCATGCACTTAACCGTTACACGCTTCAGCTTCTTAGAACGATAAAAAAAGCCCACTCAGCTTACACGTGTAAGCTGAAAACATGGACAACTGTACGCTGAAATAAAATTCAGGTCAATATCTATACCCAAACCACTTCAATATGCTGTGTTCAGCGAGAATTCAGAGAACCCCACATTGACTAAAAAATCTGACAAGAGTAAAAACTTTAATATCACACTATTCTAATCATCTTTTTAAAAGGGGTTACTTTAAGCGGCTAAATTTAAAATCAATACGTTATAATAAAATTATTATGCCTTATGTTTCATTGTTTTTATTACCTTGGAAAAATATGCTGTTCTATTAATTAAAAACATTGAAATAAATTTTTAATATAAACCTTTTCTGTCTCAGAAAGTTATCTTAGCAAACTATTATGTTTCTCACTTTTGAGATTTTTTTATAACTCATTTTTGAAAAAAGCCATTTGACTAAATACATTTTTTCGCCATTATGTGCTGTGCCAAGGAGGAACCACTTCATTCTAGGGCAAACAAGATTAACTGCAACGGAGAAACAGCGCTAAACAATAAAAACAAATTAAATCAACAAGATAAACTCTGTTTTACTTTGTAATATCAACGTTTTGCCCCAGATATTTGGTCTTAATTTGTCATGACTAGGAACTATTACAGACGATATCCAGAGCGATAAATTGCCTATATTGGCAGACAAAAACCAAATATATAAACAACGACTTCACTAAATGGCGGGTTGTTTCTATTTATCGTTGGATAACGAAGATATAGTCATATTTTATAGCTACTTAATGGACAGAACATAACGATAAATGACTAACTAAACGATTGAACGGTTTTATAATCTACCGCTAACTCTCTGAATTAAAAATAATGGTATCAAAATTACAACTCATTAAAGGTCATGCCTTTTATGGTGTTTTGATGCGCAATGAGTATCTAATTTTATAAAATAACAGGAAACCAAAATGAAAATAGCATTAGCGATATTACTCGCCTTTGCTGCTCTTCCGGCTAGTGCCAGTGACTTTCGCGTGACAATCCCTCTGGCAAGCAAACATTTTTTCTGCGCAAATGACCAATGCGTTAAATTGAATGAGTCAAACCTTGGTATTGGAGCTGAGTATGCCGGGTACGGCGTTATAAGCTTCAAGAACAGTTACAGTCGCCAAAGTGTCGCTCTGTACAAGGCCTTCGAGTACAACGCGAACCCATACTTGGGTTTCGGCATTCGCTTAGGTGGCGTGACCGGATATAAAGAAGAGTCAGGCATGGATGTTGTTCCATTAGCCCAACCCTATCTACGAGTGTTACCCATGAGCAACTTCAGCTTAAACTTAGGAGCCGTACCTGTCGGCTTGATCGATACCAAAAATTACAACCTTGTCATTACTCTGGACTCGCAAATTACATTCTAAGATCAGTGGTTATACCCAAACCAGTTCAAGATGATGTTTGGGTATAAATCACTCATAGACTTAATGAAAGTATTTATGAATCAGTCGCATCCAATACACCACGGCGGATCTGATCTAACTCAATCGATTCAAACAGAGCCTGGAAGTTACCTTCGCCAAAGCCCTGATTACCTTTACGCTGGATTATTTCGAAGAAAACCGGACCAATCACAGTATCAGTAAAGATCTGCAGCAAAATGCCCGTTTCATCACCATCGATCAGGATCTTCAGCTCATTGAGCTTCTCGACATCTTCTTCATGGCCTTGTACACGCTGATTGATCCCTTCGTAATAGGTATCCGGTGTATCCATGAAGCGCAGCCCACCTTCTTTAAGCTTTCTCACTGTACTGTAGATATCCTGAGTACTCAGGGCAATATGCTGGATCCCTTCCCCATTGTATTTTTCAAGATACTCGGCAATTTGTGACTTATCGTCATGGGATTCATTAATTGGGATACGGATTTTTCCGCAAGGGGCTGTCATCGCCCTTGATAACAATCCGGTCATCTTACCTTTGATATCGAAGTGGCGAATTTCATGGAAATTGGCAATCTTCTCATAGAAGCTTGACCATAAGTCCATGTTGCCCCGCTGAACATTGTGCGTAAGATGATCGATAACTTCTAAGCCGGCATCTAGATCGGCTAATTGCTGCTTATAGTCAGGGTAATACTCAAAATCGATCTCATAGATATCGTGTTCGCCAAAGCGATCGACCAGATAAATTAACGACTCACCGATTCCATAAATCGCTGGAATATTCAGCTCCATCGGGCCAGCCTGCGGTGCACACGCAGTGGCACCTTGTTCGACGGCATAAGCCAGTGCCTGGCTCGAATCTGCCACGCGAAATGCCATCGCATTAACGCTTGCCCCATGAAGATCGGCAAACCCTTCGGCCTGGCAATGTGTTTCACCATTGACGATAAAATTGATATAACCCTGTCGGTAGAGCCATACCGCTTTATGTTTGTGTTTCGCAATCTCAGCAAAGCCCATGAGTCGGAACAGATCTTTCAAATTCGCGATCCCCTCAGGGGTTGGCGCGGTATATTCAACAAACTCAAAGCCATCCGTTCCCATTGGATTAAAGCGGGGGTTTTCCATCTGTTTATCCTCAATTCATGCCTACTAATAGAATTAGCACTAATGAGTAATAGATGAGAAGTTCACGATGAAATCAATGTTATAAAAATGTAAATGAATTTTGTAACGCATGCTTGCCAATGGGTATCGCCTGCCTTTCTTACCCCGACAGGTCACTTGAGTATATTCATTTTGAATTCCTGCCTATTTAATCAAACTCTGAGTCAAGTGGTACTAGATTTAATAGTAAGGAGGAAACAATGAACGTAACAAAAAGAGATAAGCTAAAATTGCCAAAACGCAAAATTAACAAGATTAATCTTGATGCAAAAACAGACATTTATCTTCCTACCTATTCTTTTCTGATCACCGAATTTCACCATGCACGCCAGCATGAAGCCGGATTATTGAGGGATGATGATGACGAATTCTTACATCAATATCGGGTTTCCCTACGTCGCAGCCGGGCAATTATCAGCCTGCTGAAAGAGATTTTTCAGCCAAAACAGAGCGAGATGCTGACAAATACATTAAAAAGCATGATGCAAAAAACCAATCTGCTACGTGATTTAGATGTCTATCTTCATAAGATGGATGACTACTATGATTTCCTGGAACACAAGCATCACCAGGGGTTAGCACGCTTCTTTGACGACTTGCAAAGCAAGCGGAGCAAGGCTTTTAAGGAATTAAAACAATGGATGAAAACAGACAACTACAAGCAGCAGTGCAGACAAGTCAAAGGGCTGCTTGAAGGGCTCTCTCAAGATCCTACCAAAGCGGGACACATACCCATCCTGCAATTTGGTACAAAGGTTATTTGGAAACGAGCTCAGAAAGTGCTGAAGATCAGCCAGGCATTAGATAGTGACAGCCCGGATAGCAAACTTCACCAGCTGCGCATTGAGTGTAAAAAGCTGAGGTATCTGCTCGAATACTTCTTGCCGCTGTTTCCGGCCAAGTCGATAAATAATCAAATCACAACCTTAAAGCAGTTACAGGATCTGCTTGGTGAGTTTAATGATTCATCGATACAACAGCTGTTTTTAGCCGATTATCTGGCCACAAGAAAACCGAACAGCCACAGGTATCTTGCCGTTGAACGATTATTAGCCATCACCGAACAGCAACACTTAACGGCAAAAAATCAGGTTATCCAGCAGCTCGTCCATTTTGCCGATCAGCAAAACATTGACAGTTATCAATCCCTATATACCCAAGTTACCTCAAGATGCTCGTTTCAGCGAGAATTTCCAGGCGCTAAAGTCAGGCGCTGATTTGCAGATATAGTCGCTCTACATCAAAAATCAGCAACGCAACATTAGTGCCTGGAAAACTCGCCCTGCGGGAGTGATCCAGCCAGCCCACTTCTGTGTCAAATGTACTCGAAAGGACCTATCATTCCTTCGCACATTTTCCTTGAATTGAACTGGCTGGCATCACTCTGAATCCTGCATCTTGAGGTAACTTGGGTATACCTATGAGCGTCATTTTCGCCATATCATACTCTGGTTAACGCTTGAGCTGTCGTACAACATCGGCTTCCAGTGATTCTGGCTTCTTCGTTGGTGCAAAACGCTTTAACGGTTTACCATCACGGGCGATCAGAAACTTAGTAAAGTTCCACTTCACCTTTTTACCAAATGTACCGGGCAATGCCTGCGTCAGATACTGAAAGATTTCATGGCTGTCATGACCATTCACATCCACCTTCTCGAACATGGGAAATTCGACACCATAATTAATCTGACACGCTTCTGCTATTTGTTGATTTTCACCCGGCTCTTGTCCGCCAAATTGATTGCATGGGAAACCTAAAACCACTAATCCTTGATCTTTGTACTTAGCATACAGATCTTGCAGCCCTTGATATTGTGGCGTAAAACCACATTCGCTGGCGGTATTGACCACCAGCACCACCTTACCGGCGAAATCACTCATCAATACGTTTTCACCACGGATGTTACTGGCGGAAAGTTCATAAAAACTTGTCATCATGCATCTCCAATTAGGCTATTGAGCATAGGGCTGATAGTCACAATACGTCTTAGACATCCAGTTCGTCAGGCATAACATTAGCTTAATACAATGCTATTCGAGTTAATGTTATACACTGAATAGATATCATTTTCAGGCCTTCGTAGAATATTTGCTCTATCCCTGCAATTATCTCACTCAATAACGACAAATATATATATCTACTCTCTACTCTCTACTCTCTACTCTCTACTCTCTACTCTCATCAGAAAAAACAGCACAAAACCTATTTGCACCCAACAGCCTCTGCATTTTCAGTAAAATTCCGTATACTGCGATCAGATTAATATACTGAATAATTAGCATCATGCCTGACTTACTGAATGAATTAAGCGTCATGGGATTACATGACCTGCCCTTTAGCGAACAAGAACGCGGTGAACTGAACCAATTTATCGCGGTGTGTTCTCCATTTTTTGTCTCTGTTTGCCAGCAGAAGCCAGACAAATCACAACATCATTTACTGCTCGGCGTTATGACAAAAGCCCAGAGCGAAGCTGTCGAAGATTATAAACAGAAGAGTCAGAGCCTGCAGAATATGAAGCAGGTTTTCGAGGACACTGTCGGAGCTGAGCAAGCAGATAAATTTGTGGCAACAGATAGCCAGCGGTTAACGGTGATCGCCACGTTGTGGTTTATGGTGCAAGGTTATACTGGTATCGATTTCAGCTATGCCAATGATCATGCCGAGCAGATCGCGCAGACTCTGATGCCAGATGCGCTAGACTCTTCAAAGACACATTCCACCGAGCCAATCCGTTCCTGCTTTATGCGGGCTTATTATGTCGGGGTCGAACAAGCTCGCAAAAGCAAGCAATCTGCAACCCTGCTCGAAACAGTCAAAAAATGGCTAAGCCGTTAATTTAGTTAATATCCACCAGCCACCTCAAGATACAAAAGGATCACTAGAGGTGATCCTTTTTAATTGTTGAATCCATCATTATTGCTGAGGCTAATTCGTTTTACTCTGATTAGTGACCAGCCAAGTCATTCCACTCTGGCAGCAACACTATGCTATTGGGATTAAAGCCTTTGTCTTTGAAGGTATTAATCGTATCCAGCACTTTCTTATTTTTCAGATCCACCACCGTTATAGAGCCATCATTCATGCCGGGTAGATTTACAAATGCGTTTTGGATAAACGCATAACTACCGTCTTTGGTAAAAGCAACATGATGCGAACCTTCCTGGCCGGGCAGCGTTTTGATCAGTTTCGGGGCTTTCAAGTTTTGATCGCTGATATCGAAAATATGCAGGTGGCCAGGTTTGGCGGTTGAAACATACATGCGGCTACTGTTTTCGCGGAAGTAAATCTCTAGAGGTACACTCGCGCCGCTACCGGAAAAATCGTAAGCCATCGCGACATCAAAATCGTCTTTACCCGGGTTCCAGCTAGCGGTCCACAAGCTGTTGCCAAACATATTGGTGATATAGGCAACCGGCGGGTTAGTGCCAGGAACAAATAATATTTCAACAGGGGCTTCACCAGAAGGAGAAGGTTTGTCGGATACCTTTAGGTGAGAAAGCACTTTACCGGTACTGGCCTGAATCACGGTGATGGTTTCGCCAGGATCGCCCAAATCAGAAGCTCTCACCGTACTGGTTACCAGCAGCCGGTCAATGCTGCTATTGAGAGCAATACCATGGGGGTAGAGTTTCGGCATATCAATAAGCTGGGTAATTTCATCTGTTACTGCATTACCGACAATGACTTTGTTTGATCCCATACAGGTTGTATACCAGGTTTTATTATCTTCAGAGAAGATAGTGTCTTCGCCAACCTGGCAGCCTGCCATCACGAGTACCTTCATACGAAAAGGATTGCTTTTCATATCAATAATACGCAGCTCAGACTTACCTAATGCAGTGACATAAGCTTTGCTGGCATCGCGGTTGAAAAAGATATGGTGGGCAACCAAGTCTGGTGGCAGCTGGATATCCATCAGAATATTGCCATAGTTGTCAGACTCAGGATCAACATCAATGATCGCAATCCCTTCACGTCTATTTTGGGTAGCAAAAGGTAATTTCAGTTCTTTCAGATTGTCAGCCGGTTTTGATTCGTAGTTCAGCATCGCCAGTATTTCAGCACTGGCACTGAATGAGAATGCAATCAAAACGGAGAAGAATAACGCTGTGATTGCTTGTAGAGGCTTCATTCTAAGCTCCTTGGTTATTACGTTATTGCGTTAAACGATTGATATGATCAATAAGTCTAGCAGCCTGCAGCTCATCGCTCGGTTTATTTGATACAACAGTCAATAAGCGATAAGCCCTGAGGCAACGGCTCATTCATGCTGTGTATACTGTATCAGGAGGGGTTCAAAATAATGGTCGATATGAGATTGATTCATAGAGCAATGAGCAGCGCCACAGTGATCGTTTTCTTTGTGCTTTCTTCCGTATCAGCAGAAGAAAGTATCAGCGATGCCGGAAAAAGCATCCAACAATTTGACCTGCAGATCGAGAATAGGCAAATAAAGGGGAAGCTCAATAAAATCAAGGTAACAGAAGATGAGTGGGTGTCACTGAAGTGGTATACCGATGAAACCGTCAACTTGCACCTGCACGGCTATGATATCAAGCAGACCGTCACGGTAGATGCTCCCGCGGTGATGGAATTTAGATCCAGGGCAACCGGTCGATTTCCGATAACCGCCCACGGATTTGGTGAGCACCAGGATGAACTCGGGACAGACCACCATGCGGTATTGCTTTATCTTGAAGTTTATCCTAAATAACCTGTTCACAACTAAACAGGTATTCATAACATCATTCGCCGTTATTCTGATGCTGCTCCCCGGCGCGGTATCAGCACACGGTTTTGCACAGCGTTACGATCTTCCTGTACCTCTTATGTTGTATTTAATCGGAGCCGCAGCGACAGTCGCGGTATCTTTTGTCGTTATAGCCCTGTTCGTCCGACGCGGGATGCTGTTGTACCGCTACCCTTGCCTCAATTTAATGAAGCTCCCTGTTGTCCGCTTTTTGCAACATCCGCTCCTGATCGGTTTGCTACAGGCTCTGTCCATTGTTTTGTTCGTTTTAATCCTGACAGCCGGGTGGTTTGGCGTTCAAGACCCTTTCCAAAATATAGCGCCGACACTGGTCTGGGTTATTTGGTGGGTCGGGTTTGCCTATGTCTCTGGCTTGTTGGGCAATTTCTGGCCATTGGTGAATCCCTGGGCAAACATTTTCACGCTTTTGCAATGGTTAGTTTGCCGATATAGCCGTCTGTCGTCATTGTCTTTCAATGTTGCGCTGCCCAGATGGATAGGTGTGTGGCCGGCGGTTATGTTATTTGCGGCGTTTTCCTGGATTGAATTAGTCTGGCGACACAGTGACGAGCCCGCAAATATTGCCTCGATGGCGCTGGGGTATTCGCTGCTAACATGGACTGGAATGGTACTGTTCGGCAAAGAGGCCTGGCTACAGCGGGGAGAAGCTTTCACCCTCGTCTTTGGCTTGCTCGCTCGCTTCGCGCCGTCAGAATGGAATAATAAAGAACAAGAGAGACGTTGGCTTCTACGACCTTTTGGCGTGGGTCTTTTGGTCTCTCAGCCAGTATCTGCGTCATTGACCGTCTTTGTGGTGTTGATGTTGTCAGTGGTCACTTTCGACGGGTTCATGGCAACCCCCTTATGGGCAAGTACCGTTCAATGGATACTATATTCTGATTTTCTCCGGCCTTTGCTTATTTTGTTGCAGCCAATATTTGGTGATGCGGTGGCCGTCATCATGTCGTTGGGGTTTGTTCTGTTTCCTGCTCTTTTTATCAGTGTTTATTATACGTTTTGTCTGTTAATGAGACTGTCAACGGGCCCGGCATCCTCCCCTGGTATTAGGGAATTAGCCGGATACTTTGTCATGACGCTGATCCCTATTGCACTGGCCTACCACCTTGCTCACTATATGTCATTCCTGCTCATTGTCGGCCAATACATCATTCCCTTGCTATCCGATCCATTCGGCTTTGGCTGGGATTTATTCGGGACCAAACACTATTTTGTCGATATCGGCATCGTTAATGCGCGTTTCGTTTGGATAACCTCTGTCATTGCCATTGTGACAGGCCATATCTTTGCCGTGTTTTTATCCCATGTAATGGCACAACGGATATTCGATAATCAACGTCAGGTTTTATTGAGTCAGCTTCCTATGCTGGTATTGATGGTAGGTTACACCATGGTCAGCTTATGGATTTTAGCTCAGCCTATTGTGGAGTAACTTTTCCTGATTTCACAAAATCGGTTTGAACTGTTGATCCATATAATGCTGTAACCGCTGCTGTAATTCTGCTTTTTGCCGGGCATCAAGAAAACTGGCTTCAATGGCATTTTGACTGAACTGCGCCATTTCCAACTTGGAAGCGTCAAGAGCATGGGCAACGGCAAGATAATTATCCGTCATATACCCGCCGAAATAGGCCGGATCATCGGAATTAATGGTGACACACAAACCTTCGCGCAGTAGCTTAAGCACATTATGCTCGGCCATGGTGGGAAAGACCTTGAGCTTCACGTTCGATAACGGGCACACCGTCAATGGAATGCGGGTTTTCGCAAGGTACTTCACCAATGACTCATCGTCAACACAACGCACGCCATGGTCAATACGCGCGATATGAAGCATTTTAATTCCATCCCAGATATTACTGGCTGGCCCCTCTTCACCAGCATGGGCAACAGTGAGAAAGCCCAGCTCTCTTGCTTGTTCAAACACATGACGAAATTTAGCCGGCGGGTGTCCCTGCTCGGATGAATCCAGCCCTACTCCAATAATTAGATCTTTGTAGGGTACTGCCAACTGCAAGGTTTCAATGGCATCTTGTTCACTCAGGTGACGCAAAAAACACATGATGAGGTGGCTGCTGATCTCTAATTGATCTTTGCCATGTTGCAGCGCTCGGGTAATACCATTGATAATGGTCTCAAACGAAATTCCACGTGCAGTATGCGTTTGCGGATCAAAAAAGATCTCGGTGTGAACAACGTGATCCATTTTACAGCGTTGCAAATACGCCCACGTCAAATCATAAAAATCTCTCTCCGTTTGCAGTACCTGAGCACCTTGATAATAAAGCTCAAGAAATGACTGCAGATCGTCAAACTCATACGCCTGGCGTACCTGCTCCACGTTCTGATAAGGCAATTTAATTTTGTTACGCAGTGCCAGCTCAAACATCAGTTCAGGCTCTAATGTTCCTTCGATGTGAAGATGCAGTTCGACCTTAGGCAAGGTTTTGATAAATCCATCCATACTCTTCCCTCTCACTCATTCAATCTCAGGCAACAAAGACAACTTTAAGATTAATAACAATAGTGTAGCTAAAACACACAAAAGAAGGAGTGACGCTAACTGTGTTATATACAAAATCTTATTTGAACTAATAGTGGATTAAAAACGATACGCAATGAGGTTTTATCTTCCCATCCTTCCGCCATGTTCTAAGCTTGTCTTTATTAGTCGTATTTTCTATGGCTCAACTGAATGGTAAGTAACCAGCAATGACACTCATTACCAAAAAAAATAATTTTTTCTATCTTACCTTTTCTCTCATTGCTTTACTGATTGCACCATCCCTTGCCCAGGCATTACCTGAAGGGCTTCTTGATTACTTACTGCAATTTTTCATTATCGTGGTTTTTCTGGTCTGCTTAGTCAGCCTGAAAATCGATCAAAACTGGTATCGATTTCTTCTGGTCATCAGCGCCTGTATGGTTGCTACCATCCTGACCCATAACTTTCTAAACCTGACCGCCACCAACACCATAATGATGACATTAGTGTTGATTTTTTTCTCGGGCACTTTTCAATCGACAGCTCGACAGGTCTTGTTTACCGGCACGATTGACGGCAACAAAATCATCGGATCTGTCGCACTTTTTCTTTTACTGGGCCTCATTTGGGCCATGGCTTATCTACTAATCATTGAGTTTTCTCCCCATGCCATTAAAGGTATTGAACCTGCACCTTGGGGCGATAACCTCTCAACCGCTGCTTACTTTAGTTTTGTCACACTGACCACCCTAGGGTATGGCGACATCAGCCCTGTCTCGGCCTTGGCGCAAGTGATTGTCTATCTTGAAGCCATTACCGGCGTATTTTATATGGCCATCGTCGTCTCCAGCCTGGTCAATGCGCGGCAGAGCACACTGAATCAATAACGAGGCACGTTATGGAACAGCATCAATCCGATTATAAAAAGCAGAGCCAGTTCTTCGTCAATAATATGGTCGAATCGGCGATTCGGGTCGGCCTGCTTTTCATCTTAATTGTATGGTCTTTTGGTATCGTCAAACCCTTCCTGATCCCCGTTTTATGGGGGGCAATCATCGCCGTTGCCCTGATGCCTCTGACCTTAAAACTTGAGGCCCTGTTTAAAGGCAAGCGTGGGCTTGCCGCAACGGTGATAGCACTCATTGGTGTGACGTTATTAGTCGTACCTTTTGTCTTGTTCACTATCTCACTCATCGAAGCTATTGAAGGCATCAGTAGTACGATTAGTTCAGGTACCTTAAAGATACCCGGCCCGACTGAGAAAGTGGCAGAGATCCCTATCATCGGACAGCAGCTCTTTGATATCTGGCAGCTGTTTTCAACCAATTTAGAGAAAGCGTTCACCCGTTTTCTCCCTCAGCTTACTTCTGGCATTACGATGCTAGCTTCGCTCGTGGGTAGCAGTATTGTCAGTGTGCTAATGTTTGTTGTCGCGCTCTTTATTTCAGCCGCATTTATGGCCCACGCCAACAGTATTTCCCAATCAATTAACACGCTTTCTATACGGATCGCGGGCAATAGCGGTTCTGAATGGACATCACTCTGTACAGCAACTATCCGGAGTGTATTGCTGGGTGTGGTTGGGGTCGCCTGTATTCAGGCTCTTTTGGTCGGTATCGGGGTATTTGCGATTGGATTACCGACCGCCGGATTAGTCACCGTATTAGTATTATTACTGGCAATCGCTCAGCTACCCGCTTTACTTGTTGTCGCACCCGTTATTGCTTATGTCTATTCCATTCACGATACAACAACTGCAACCATTTTTGCCATTTGGAGTCTGTTAGCCGGGTTAAGTGACAATTTCTTAAAACCCCTGCTAATGGGCCGCGGTTTGGATATTCCCATGCCAGTGATCTTAATCGGCGCTATTGGCGGCATGGTTGTATCAGGACTTCTGGGGTTGTTTATCGGGCCCGTCGTTCTGGCTATCTGGTATCAGCTATTCATTACATGGATGCACGAGTCTGAATCAGCCACTGAATCCCAAGAAGAAGCAACCACCACCGAGCAATCACCATTGTCTGAGGAAGTTCCAGCCCCACCGAACCCTGATTGAAATGGCACAAGTCCTTTATAACAAGGACTGATAGCTAACCTTAAGCCTGAATATCCTCAGGTCACCTCAAGATGCGCCCTTTGTGTCTTAAGGTGGTCTGGGTATAAAACATTAGAATTTATTAATCTGGCCTTTCATCATCAAGGTGCCTACGGCTGATAGTACAATGCCGGTTAACAATATCACCACATTCTTATGTCTTGCTGCTGCCATCGCCTGTTCGGCATTATACGATGCTAAAAAATCGCTACCACCGGCAGCAAAGAAACCTCCCATATCAGATAAAACTTGCTCTTGCCCGACCATACCACTCAACGAAATACAGCCCCACAACAATGAAAAAGCCCCAATCAGAACAGAGATAAATCCCCAGCTTCTTTTAACATCCATATTTCCAGCTCACTTATGAAGAGATAAGATTGATATAAAAGTTACAGAGTGATTTATAAAATAAAACCCTATCAAACCGCTAAGTATTTTTAAACAAATGTTTTAACTTATGACATAGCGCACTTATCGATATACCCAAACCACCTCAATATGCGAGATTCAGAGCTTCCTCTGGGAATTCAATTCGAACGAAATGTGTGTAGGAATGGCGATCCCTTTCAAACACATTTTGTGAAGAAGTGATTTTCCAGAGGAGCTCCCAAGGGGCGAGTTTCATTGGCTTTTATTCTGCGTTACCCATTATCTAAATAGAACCACTATTCACTCAAATGGCTGCCTTGACTAAAAGCCAATGAATTCTCGCTGAACTCTGCATCTTGAGGTGGTTGGGGTATATGACTATTCTTTATGAGTATATGAATTTTCAGTGTTATTTTGAGTTATACCTAGAAACATAATCACACAACAGGTATAAAAAAATCGAAGTCGATGACTTCGATTTTTGTCAAATACAGTCTTTTTCAAAGTGGTAATCAACGTCAATTATTCTGTCAGATCGGTATCTATCCAGTATTTCGACCCTGAAATATTGGCATCGATCAACAGCCCTTTTTCACCAATCTGATAGATAGCCATTCCACCATTGTATTTAGCGGTTAACTCAGCACTTTCAGTACCCGCAACGACGCCTATCTCTGATGTTGCTTCCCAGCCTTCACTTGCAAAGCTGTCAAAGGTCTTTTGATCTTCAAAAAAGATCACTTGCTGATAAAACTTGCCACCAAAACCAGCGGCCAATCCAGCCCCGAACATCTTCATATAAGTGTGGCTGTTAATTTTACGATTTATCGCAACCCCCGCCCCCTGATTGGTATGAAGCAGCAATGAAAATTGACGCGAATCGAACACCGCATAACCGTAAGCTGCATCAAACAATAACTTTGCGGAAGGCTGTTTATTGAACAACCTAACCAGAGCGGTATCTGCCATGATGTTTAGTGCTTCACGGGCTTCGGCTGGCGTCTCCGGTTCCAACATTTCATCCAGCTTGGCTTCACCGGCATCAAGCCATTCTTTGCCCGTTTCAATAGAACTATCGGTCCACTCACCGGCAGTATTAAATGCGTCTTCCCCCCAATCGGACACTGAATCCCATGTTTCTTTAGAGAAGTCAGATACACTCTCCCAGGCTTGTTTACTGCTTTCGCTGACTTTAGTGCCAATATCTGACGCTGTTTCCTTAAACTTTTCCCAACTCGCATGGGCTGGTAAAGCGAACAGACTCAGTGCAACAACAACGGCTCGGTATTTCACAGCAGCTCCCTCTTTGTAAGGCCGATAGCCAGATAAAGGCTATCGGTATCAAAGTGGCTCAGAAAGAGAAGTTAACCTGAAAAGGAAGGAATTAACCCGATTGGTATTACTTCTGCTTTGGACGGAATGGTTTAATAACTTCCTCATTACACTCAAAGTATGGGCCTTCCATCAGGTCGATACAATAAGGTATAGCAGGGAAAACCGCATCCAGACATTCACGGATAGATTTCGGCTTACCCGGCAGGTTTACAATCAGGCTATCGCCGCGAAGACCCGCTGTCTGACGAGACAGAATCGCCGTCGGTACAAACTTCAGTGATTCAGCGCGCATAAGCTCGCCAAAACCTGGCATCATACGATCACATACCGCTTCGGTTGCTTCCGGAGTCACATCACGCTTTGCCGGACCGGTACCACCCGTTGTCACAATCAGGCTGCAGTTCTGCTCATCGGCCATTTTAATCAATGTTGCTTCAATCACATCTTGCTCATCCGGGATCACTTCATACACCGGCTCCCAAGGTGACGTCAGATAGTCATTCAAAGTATCGATAATCGCCAGACCAGAAATATCTTCGTAAACGCCCGCACTTGCACGGTCACTGACTGTCACAATACCGATTTTCGCTTTGCTCATGTGTTATCCCTCAGACCCTGATGGCCTTGAATGTCAATTTCTGCCCCTACGCCTATACCTGTAGATTTTAAATCTGAGATAGAAAGCATAGAAGTATCAAAAAACTTGTTTGAATGATTTGAAATGCAAGTTTAAGGAATAACGCCTTGAGGTTAAAGAGGCAGGTTCAAGATAATAATATCAATCAATTAAAAATATCTCTTTATTGAAAATTACCGATATGAAACCATCTGCACCGAGGGCAATGTTTGGCATAATATTGCCCAACAATAATCTCAAGGTAATTAATGATGACCTCCCCCTATTTATGCTTTCAAAGATCTGAAATAGCGCAGCCCGAAAGGGGATATGGCCAATATTTTTGTTTGCCATTTTAATGGCTGACATAAATTTTGGCCATGAACGATAGTGCAAACAATTAAGCACGGTGCCGGGGCTGACCGGTTTTGCTTACATCGCCGCCTTAAAGATGGCAGAAATTTCTTCGTGCGTGCCCTGTTTTGGGTTTGTCAGTCCACACGCATCATTTAAGGCGTTATCAGCCAGGGCCGCAATATCTTCCTCTTTGGCCCCCAATTCCTTGAGACCGGCAGGAATGTTAACATCTTTAGACAGTACCTGAATCGCTTCCAGTGCCGCCTCAGCCCCCTGCTCTGCCGTCATATCTGTAACATTTATCCCCATCGCTTTAGCTATGTCTTTTAGACGCTCCGGACAAACCTGGGCGTTGTAGCGTTGTACGTGAGGTAGCAGAACGGCATTACATACGCCGTGCGGCAGATCATAGAGACCACCCAGCTGGTGCGCCATTGCATGAACGTAACCCAGTGATGCGTTATTAAATGCCATTCCCGCCATGAACTGAGCGTAAGCCATTTGCTCGCGAGCCTCAATATTCTGGCCATCGTTTACAGCGGTGCGAAGGTGAGCCTGGATCAGCTCAATTGCCTTGATCGCCACCGCATCCGTCACCGGCGTCGCCGCAACAGAAACATAAGCTTCAACCGCGTGAGTCAGTGCATCCATCCCGGTCGCAGCCGTTAGTGAGGCCGGTTTTGCCACCATCAACTCAGGATCGTTAACCGAGATCAGCGGTGTGGTGTGTTTATCAACGATCGCCATTTTAATATGACGCGCTTCATCGGTAATGATGCAAAAATATAAAAAATAGTAAGTAAAGTAACCAACATCTTTCGGCTTGAGCTCAATTACTCATCGTAATCCCACTTTTCAACAGCCGCGATATACTTATCAATATCATGATCATCGACTGCACCCAAATTGGTCATTTTCTTCAGTGAATCAACCGCGCCTTCAATATAATCCATAAACCGAAACCAAAAGCCAGGATCAGTATGAATTTGGCCATCTGCATCAATATAGCAACATTGCCCCACATGACTATAATTCATCACACGAGCAGGAACACGGGTGACGATATCCTCATTATTCTGGAATCGATGCAGACGATTCTTTGCTTCTGCATTAAAAATTCGAGCGGTAGAACGGGTCATGGCCCGTGGTTGGCCGTAGGTGTAAACCGCGGTAAACTGTTTGTCTTCATTGATATATTTAGCCGCAGCAATTGTTGCCATTGCTCCACCTAAGCTGTGTCCAGCAAAGAAGATAGGACGCCTGTGCTTAGTTCCGTTACTGTCTTTGACTATCGCTTGTTTCAATCCATTCAGATCTTTCTCCATCTCAGACCAAATATCATCAAGCGATTCATAAAAACCACGATGAAAATCACCAAACAATGCACTGACTGCAAATGCCTTTAAATTATCAACCCAGTCACCTATTTCATCAGTACCACGGAACACCACTGCAATGAATGACTCGTGCTCCACCAGCATAGCTTGAGCTGTATTTCGATCATATCCAGTGACATTACGATACCCCGAATCATTAGTTTTAAGCTGCTGCAATATATAAGTTTCATGAGGCTTTTTATTCTTAGTATCGGTATCGCTGTAAACGAGTTTTGACAACTTGGCCATCGCTAATGCATTGTGTCTATCGAGAGCTGACTTGTACTGTTTCACATTAATCATTTTTCAATCCCTGTTAATAGTTAACTTATTGAAATCCGTCCTAGTTAATTAAATGCCATTACAATTCAACCGCAACCAATCTTAACGGTTTTGTGAGCAACTCGATCCTATTGCTAATATTGCAACTGAAGGTAACCATTAAATCTAACGTATACCCAAAAATATAAAAATTCAGGCAAAAAAAACCGCTGATATGTCAGCGGTTTCTTTGAATTTAGCGGAGTGCTTTGGGTATGATGGATTTACTGCTCGCAAGCTCGCGCCCTGCGGGCTAACGGCAGAGCCGTTGTGAACTCGCTGCGCTCGGTTGAACCCTGTCTAGGGTTCCGCATCCCTATCTATCTCTTTCTCAAGTAACAGATGTAAAAAAGCCCCAGCATTTCTGCTGAGGCTTTAGAATGTGGCGGAGAGATAGGGATTTGAACCCTAGATACGCTATAAACGTATGCCGGTTTTCAAGACCGGTGCTTTCAACCACTCAGCCATCTCTCCAGTGCGGCGAATAATACATATGGCTTGAAATACTGTAAAGACTTAATTTCCACACAAGCGCTGACCGTACAATAAACGAACAATGTAGTCACATGCGATGCTCTTCTAAGCAAACTCTCACTTTCAGGCTGATCTCACATTTTGTATAAAAATATAAAATCCGCATTAGCGTCATAAAAACGAGGATTTATTTCACGCTCGTCGTGTAATTCAACAATTAAAACCGAGCCAGAGAAAATGCATGGGGGTTCACACAATTTAACATATGGAATGACAATTGATATCTCCACAAAATCAACCAGTTATGAATTTTCTTTATTCCTTAATTCTGTATATTGAAACTAGAACGACAGTATTCCACCTAGATCTAGGAACCACTCCTGATGTTAGATTCAGTACGTTACGTTGTAACTGGCGTTATTATTGTCCGGTCCTAATTTGCGTAAGGGCTTTTCATCTTAAAGAAGGAGTTTATTTATGGCTAAACGAGTATCTAACAAACGCATCAGAGAAATCCTCAAGGATGCAAAATCTAAAAAGCAATCTTAATTAATAATATCCTGCGGGAGCTTTGTCCCAACGTATAAGCCTCCGATTGGAGGCTTATTTATGGGTCTGTACTGGTTTAAAGCGGATCACCCGATCTATTCACTGCACAACAATATTATTCAACGACGCAAGTACGATTTCGGCCCTGATGTTTAGCCTTATACAGCGCAACATCTGCTCTTGATATCAGCATTTCCAGCGTTTCATCTAACTGTCTGACAGCGACTCCGAAGCTGGCTGTAATTTGTCTTCCTTCTACCGGACCGTCCCATTTTAAATTCTCTATATGATTACGAATCCTTTCCGCGAAATGAAAGGCTCCGTCGAGACCGACCTGAGAAAAAATTACAAACTCTTCACCACCTAGGCGGATCGGAATATCAGCACTCCGACACTGCTCAAGAATACATGACGCAACACCTTGTAACACAACATCACCCTGGCTGTGGCCATAGGTATCATTCACGCTTTTAAAATGATCGATATCTAGCATGATTGCGACGGTGTTAGAGCTATCAATTGTAAAGCACCCGTAATATCCGGGTCTTGGTGTTGCCAAACAAAGTGTAAAACGCGTTTTCGCCCCCTAGTCGGTGATTTCCGAAAATGCTCTGAACCTTGATAACATCTGAAGGCTCTCGGCTACTGGCCTATATGTGACGTAACCATGGTAAGTGTTGACCCCCTTACCGAAGCCGTTATCCTCTCTTAGCGCAGATATCCCTCTCGAAGCCAGGCGCAATACATAGTCGAAAGTGGCATCGGTCAGAGCGATAGTAGAGGTTCTCGGATAGGCACCCGGCATATTGCTAACGCAGTAATGAGTGACACCCTGTTCCTGAAAAACCGGAGCTGAGTGCGACGTTGGGCGTGAGGTCTCAATACATCCGCCCTGATCAATACTGACATCGACAATCACACTGCCTGGTTGCATTGTGCCCACCATGGCTTTTGATACCAGATGGGGGGCACGGCTACCCGGGCGCAACGCGGCTCCTATCAACAAATCGGCGTCCAACAATTCTTGTGCGATTACCTCTGGCGACGACAGAGCCACGCGAAGGTTTCCTGAGGTATCTTGCTTCAGTTCAGATCCGCGGTCGGGGTGCCGGGTAAATATCACCACGTTGGTACCTATTCCGTCGGCGACTTTCGCTGCGTAACGGCCGACAACACCATCGCCAAGTACAACGACCTTCCCGTAACGTTTACCCAGGACACTACCAAGCTGCATCCCTTTGCCTCCCGCAAATTTAGCCAGATAGTAGCTACCTACAGTGACTGCCATATTACCGGCGACGGCACTCATTGGTGCCAGCAATGGAAGCTTTCCTCGTTCGTTCTCAACAGTTTCATAAGCGATCGCCGTCGTTCCGCCTTCTAACAGCGCTTCGGTAAGGGCTGGATCTACTCCGGCAAGGTGAAAATAGGTAAAGAGGATCTGTCTCTTCAGGTAGGGAAATTCACTGGTCAGTGGCTCCTTGATCTTTAGCACCAGCTCGGTATCCCAGGCTGCATCAACCGTTACGATCTGGCACCCTGCAGTTCGATAAGCTTCATCGGCAAAGCCTGAACCATCACCGGCCCCAGCCTCGATCTTCACGGTATGCCCGGCCGCCACCAGCGCCTTTGCCCCGTTCGGGGTCAAGGCAACGCGATTCTCTCTGTTTTTTATCTCCTTGATAACGCCAATGTCCATGCCGAAAACTCCTCGAAATTTTGGATCATACTTTTGAGTGTAGAACGCATATCCATAAAGGAGATGGGGATTGTAAGCAATCGATGGCGGATCTTAATCCGCCGTGGATATCGCGATATCAATATAGATCTTGCGCAGCATGCTCGCTACCGGCCCTGGCTTACCATCACCAATTTGGTAATCATCAATACTGATAACCGGCCAGACAAAAGTGGTTGCAGAGCTAACAAATGCTTCTCTGGCCTCATAGGCTTCCTCGATGGTAAATCTGCGTTCTTCAATTTGAATACCAGCTTCCTCAGCCAGTTGCAGCAGGCTTTTTCTTGTGATCCCATGAAGCACATCGTTGCTAAGGTGGTGAGTCACTAACGTACCTTCTGCTGTAACGATATAGGCATTGTTAGCGCTGCCCTCGGTGACATAGCCATCTTCCACCAGCCACGCATCATCTGCACCAGCAGACAAGGCGGCTTGTTTCGCCATACATGGTGCGAGCAAACCCACGCTTTTAATATCTCGTCGTTTCCAACGGATATCAGGCAATGAAATCACTTTGATGCCTTTTTCCGCTTTCGGGCTTTCCAGCAAACAACGAACCTGAGTAAATAAGACTAGTGTGGGTTTGGTATCAACGGGATAGGCAAAGTCACGATCGCCAGCATTACCGCGGCTAAGCTGAAGGTAAATTCCACCCTCTTCAAGATTATTTAGTTTGACCAGCTCTTTTTGGATAGCCGTCAACATTTCTGCCGTCACCGGCAGTTCCAAATCCAGCTCCCCACAGGATCGCTTCAGGCGCGCCAAGTGGCCGGCGTTATCCACTAATTTTCCATCTAGCACAGCAGTGACTTCATATACCGCATCGGCAAACAAGAAGCCCCGGTCAAAGATAGAGATCTTCGCATCCGCTTCGCTGACATACTCACCATTCAAATAAACAATACGTTCCATAATTTATTTCCTCTTATTATATTTTTTCTAGCACAATTCTCTGTATTTGACGAAAGTTTTAGCCTCATAATGTATGGCTGAAATGACGGAGATGGCAGTAACGCAGGGGAAATAGAGATGAATCTGTCGCGTTAGATGGTCAACGCTATGGAGCAGGGAGTAAAGCTACAAACCATCCTTGAAGATCACCGGTTGATGAAGCCTCTTGATCACGCGTTGTGATCAAGAGACAGACTTCTGGCGACCTTTAGGTGCATTCTATACCGCTTCCGATGTTGATAAGATACTATTATCATCACCGTAGTTATTTGGGATGTAGCCGTCAGCTTTTGGATCATTTTCCCATAACCTTTCATTTATAAGATAACGAAATTGATAACTCTGATTTTTGGGTAGCCTAACTTTTAAGTTATATGTTTTTGTCTTTTTATTTAACTTCATTGGTGTTACTTCCCACTGATTAAAATCAGCAGCAAGAGCAATGTTTTTGATATCGCCTTTAGGCCATTCAAATGTCACTTCTACTTCATCTTTAGTTTTAAAAAATCGTTTCTTGATCATTTTAAATTCCTTTTAAAATTTGTTTTAAACAACAAAATGATAACCAAGTATAAAAAATACATCAACAGTTCTTTAGGTCACGTAGTGAAGTACTCTTTCAGGTTTTTAGTAACATTAGGCTTGACAAGCAATATAGCGGTTTGAATATCACTCACTGTTTTGATCTCTCATTGCTGTAGGTTGGTGCATCTAATATTGACTATTAACTCTAAAATGGTGCAGCGCATGCACCGTCATGGTATGACAGCTAACAACATGAAAATAATAATGATTTTCAATACCCTTCTGAATTAATCATTCCAGAATAACCTTCATCAATTTATAACCTTATTAGTATAAAACTCTGAATACCACATTATTTCGGTTTCCGGAATTTCATGGCATGAGGGTTGCGAAATAAAAATCAGGAAACAAGAAACGTCTATTTATGAATGGCTAGACAAGATGTTAACAATAAGAAAAAGCAGTGGAACCGTAAGTAATATAAAAAACAGTTTAAAACTGAAACACAACATTGTTAATACAGACAGTAATTGACTCGGGGGCGTATCTCCGAACAGGCACACAAATATCCCGGTCAGCTATCTGGCGGCCAGCCGCTACGTGTCGCAACTGCTCCTTTACAGCAGATCATTCATTAAGTTGTTCCTTGCACGCAACGTCCTTTTGGCGCCCTTCCAGGCGCCTTTTTTTTGCCTGTCATTTCGTCGCTCTCTTTTTAATTACCATTTTCTTTATTGTGTCTGTTGATCACGTTTTCGATTGTCATGATTCCGAACATGATTTTTCTTACAAATGACGCAGAGCTACCCACAAAGTAATAATTGGGGTGTCTAGACCAAATGTTCTGTAGTTTTTTATCCAGTTCCGCAGCTTGTTGGGACGTTTCATTTCTTACTGGATTGTTACTAGAGATATCATGCCCACTTGCGGCAGCAGATTCAAAGAAAATGACCGCATCGTAGCGAATGATTTCATTTTCAAAGTTAGAGTTTACTTCTTGAAAAAAATCATCTTCCGTTCCGGGCCAGTAGGCTAGGCCGTCTAATGTCCCTCTATCACAGACGAGAAGTCTATCTGGGTATTTCTTTTGTTGGATGTCTTCTAAATTTTGCTGAAGAGAAAAAATTGTTTTTTGAATATTTTTAAGTACCTGTGTATCACTGGATCGAGTAATACCACCAGAAAAGAGAACGGTTGCAGCCTCTGGGACAGTGGCAAGTTTATCGCAAAGCTCTCTGCGGAAAAGGTCGAGCGCCGTGGTCTTTCCACCTCCGGGACCACCCGTTACTACTACTTTTAGCGGTTTCTTCATAATGACCTCGAGCAGATTGTTGAAAAACTAGGGGCTACAGTTTGATTTCAACTAAAGGGATCTATACCCAAGTAACCTCAAAATGTTCGTTTCAGCGAGAATTTCCAGGCGCTAAGGTCAGGCGCTGATTTGCAGATATAGTCGCTCTACATCAAAAATCAGCAACGCAACATTAGTGCCTGGAAAACTCGCCCTTCGGGAGTGATCCAGCCAGCCCACTTCTGTGTCAAATGCACTTGAAAGGACCAGTCATTCCTTCGCACATTTTCCTTGAATTGAACTGGCTGGCATCACTCTGAATCCGGCATCTTGAGGTAACTTGGGTATATACATAATAACAATAGTGTTCTAGCCATTGATTTAGCAAATAAGTATTTCAAGTATGTAAGGTTAATTCTACGGTCACTTTTTGGTTACAGCGGATTATTAGTACGAATGAAGAGAGAATTGAATGATGAAGTCTGTAAGTGGTTACTTTCATCAAATACCTGATACGAAAAAGCCCCAGCATTTCTGCTGGGGCTTCCGAATGTGGCGGAGCGCTTTGGGTATTAGAGGATTTGAACCCTTGGTTCTCCCTAGCGACAGATGTAAAAAAGCCAGCAATTAAGCTGGCTTCTCTGAATGTGGCGGAGCTGATCTTTATAAAAACGGAGGGATTTACTGCTCGCAAGCTCGCGCCCTTCGGGCTAACGGCAGAGCCGTTGTGAACTCGCTTCGCTCGGTTGAACCCTGTCTAGGATTCTGCATCCCTATCTGTCTCTTTCTCAAGTAACAGATGTAAAAAAGCCAGCAATTAAGCTGGCTTCTTTGAATGTGGCGGAGAGATAGGGATTTGAACCCTAGATACGCTATAAACGTATGCCGGTTTTCAAGACCGGTGCTTTCAACCACTCAGCCATCTCTCCGTTGTGCGGCGGATAATACAGAGCTCGATTCAAGCTGTAAAGTGGCTTATGGCAAATTTATTGTTAACTGCTAAAACTATCATCAACACGAGCAAATATCCCTCACATATATAAGTACTACGCCCGGCAAAACTATCTGTTATGATTTAAGCCGCTTAGGAAAGTCATAATAAATCGGAATAACGTCTTCATTCCCTAGCTCCTGCCATGATGAGACATTAAACCCGAACACGATGATGCCACATGTCGGTACATTTTCGATCTCAAAACCAAGCATATTCACCAGATCATTAATCGCAGGATTATGGCAAACCATCATCACTCGCTCCAGCCGATCATCGGTTGCTTTGATCTGATCGAACAAGTCAAACGCTGATTCAGTATACAGGTCAGTACTAATTTCAAGTTCCGGTGTATTGGCCAGTCTCTGAGCGAAAATCTCCGCCGTCTGCTGTGCCCTGATTGCACTGCTTGTAACAACCCTTTGCGGCGTTGCAAGCAAGGCATTCAACCGATCGACCATTTGGGGGGCATCTTTCATTCCCCTTTTATTCAACGGACGATCATGATCATCCAGCGTCGGATCATCCCAAGAGGACTTAGCATGGCGAAGAAGAAAAAGTTGTTTCATCACTTTCACCTACGGTACTAAGCAACCTTCGAGTTGTTAACACTGAACTTTTTTTCCTGATCGTCCTCCGAATGAGATGCCTGATCACTCAGTACTTCAGCCAGTGTCGAACGGGATAAATGGCCTTCGACATCACCATCAGCGTTAAGTACCGGCAATGGGTGTTCGTTATCAAGTGTTTCAGGGATAACCGCTTCAAGTAGCGCATCGCTTTGTACCGCTGGCACGTTTTCTAATAAAGAAGGATCAATGGCGTTGCTGTAATCGGATTTCTCGACATTTTCCAGGGTTTCCTGGGTAATGACACCCTGATAACCGTCATCATTGATGTAGTAGCCGTAATCATTTTTAGATTTTCTCATCGCTGCTACCGCTTCACCAATGGTCTCTGATGAAATTCGGAATACTTGAGGTTTCATGACGGTTTCCACCGTCAGCGCACGGGCTCGGTTAACATCTTTAACGAAAGCTTCGACATAATCATCGGCAGGATTGAGCAAGATATCAACAGGCTCTCCCTGCTGAACCAGCACACCATCACGCAAGATGGCGATTCTGTCACCTAGTCGCAAAGCTTCATCTAAGTCATGAGTGATAAAAACAATGGTCTTGTGTAGTTTTTCCTGCAGCTCTATCAGCTGATCCTGCATTTCACTACGAATAAGAGGATCCAACGCGGAGAAGGCTTCGTCCATTAACAAAATTTCAGCATCCGTACACAAGGCTCTGGCCAGTCCGACACGTTGTTGCTGTCCACCCGACAGTTGAGCCGGATATTGCTTCTCGTAACCATCAAGGCCGACAGTCTCTAACCAGTTACGCGCCCGCTCTTCACGTTCTTGAGTACTGACACCCTGAACTTGCAGACCATATCCAATGTTTTGTAATACTGTACGGTGAGGCATCAAGCCAAAACGCTGAAAAACCATCGACATTTTATGACGTCGAAAGTCCTGCAACCCTTTTGGGTTAAGACTCATGACATCGGTTCCGGCAACTTCAATCACCCCTTCCGTAGGGTCAATGAGCCGGTTAAAGTGACGAATAAGTGTTGATTTACCAGAGCCTGATAAACCCATGATCACAAATATTTCACCTGGATAAATATCAAGATTAATATCACTCAAGCCTACAGTGTGGTCGGTTTCAGCAAGAATCTTATCTTTTGATTTACCAGCTTTAACCTGTTCAAGTACCTGCTTAGCATTGGGGCCAAACACCTTGTACAGATTCTTCACTCGAATCAGTGGCTTCTTCTCTTCTTTGTTAGCCATTTTAGCGACCTCCTAAATGCTGCTGGGTACGCTTCGCATAACCTTGTGAAATCCGGTCAAAGATAATAGCCAGAGACACAATCGCCAGGCCATTGAGTAATCCTAAAGTAAAGTATTGGTTAGTAATCGACTTTAATACAGGTTGACCTAAACCTTTTACACCAATCATTGACGCAATCACCACCATCGCCAGTGCCATCATAATCGTCTGGTTAATGCCAGCCATGATATTTGGCATCGCTAGCGGGATCTGAACCCCGAAAAGTCGTTGCATCGGGCTAGCCCCATAAGCGGTAGCTGCTTCCAGCACCTCTTCATCCACCAGCCTGATCCCAAGATTGGTGAGGCGAATAACAGGTGGGACCGCGTAAATAACCACGGCAATCACCCCTGGTATTTTACCGATGCCCAATAACATCACCACGGGAATAAGGTATACAAACGCCGGCATGGTTTGCATCACATCCAGCATCGGAGTCACAATCGACTGCACCCGATTTGAACGGGCCATCGCAATCCCTATTGGGATCCCCAACCCAATAGCAACCATAGTTGAAACCAGAATAATGCTCATGGTTCGCATGGTGTTATCCCACATGCCGAACACACCAATCAGCGTAAACGCAACAACAACACCGGCGGTTAACTTCCATGAACGGGTGGCAACGTAAGCAAGTGCTGCCAGTACGCCGATCACCAGCCACCAGGGTGTACCCAGTAATAGTTTTTCAAACCAGATAAGAAACGAGAGCAGCGGATCAAAAAACGCTTCAATGTTGTCTCCGTATTCACGAGAGAAACTTCGATAAGCACCATCAAGTGTTTTTCGAATCTCTAATAACTGGTGACGATCAAGCTGCGGAATTTCCGTTAACCATGATTGATCTGACATAACAATTTTCTATCCTAATAATGCAAAAAGCCCGGACAATCGCCGGGCATTAAATAGGTTTACAGTTCAGATAACGCCTGCTTCACTTTCTTAGCGGTTTCAGGGCTCACCCATTTCAACCAGGTATCTTCATTCTCAATCAGAAATTCTTCCGCTGCTATTTCACCATCCGCCTGGTTATCTTCCATCCAGGCCAGCAGACCATTCATCTGATTATTAGTGAAAGAGCGCGTAGAAAGATAAGCAAGTACTTCAGGTGCACGTTTAGCAAAGGCTTCCGTAACAACAGTATCTACTTGTGAAGGTGGGTACATCGTCGGTTTTGGATCAAGGCAATCAACATTGCTGGTACAAGACTTAAAATGCTCTTCATCAATACCTGAGCCAAAATCAACCTTCACCATTTTATATTTACCGAGTACTGCTGTTGGAGCCCAGTAATAACCGAACCATGCTTCTTCACGTTCATACGCTTTAGCAATAGAGCCAGAAAGACCAGCACCCGAGCCCGGATCAATCAATTCAAAACCGGAATCTTCTAGCTTCATAGCGTTAAACAAATTACCGGCAGAGATCTGGCAGTTCCACCCGGCAGGGCAGCCCATAAATGCCGATTTATCCGGATCTTCAGGGTGTTTAAACAGTTTGGCCTTAGCTTTTACACCTTCAATGGTTGCCAGTGTCGGGTCTTTTTCGACCATATAAGCGGGTACCCAAAAACCTTCTTCACCACCATCAGACAAACTTGATCCCGCGTAACGGATCCGGCCTTCTTTCACACCGCCATCCAACGCTTCTTTCATCGAGTTGCTCCAGAACTCCGGCGCAATATCCGGCTCACCTTTCTCGATCATCGAGGAACCTGTTGCCATGGTGTCACCCGGTACGAGTTCGGCCTCACAGTCATAGCCATGTTCGAGAATGAATTTATCAACATTGGCGATCAGAGTAGCGGAGTTCCAGTTCATATCTGCAATAGTAATTTTGCCGCATTCACTGGCTGATACACCAAATGACGCAGAAGCAAGCATGATCGATGTGGCGAGTATTTTTCGCATATTTATATCCCTGTTAAGGTTTCCATTCCGTTAGGAACCTGCTCAAGATCACAACAAATAAATTTCTGTTAACAATCTTATCGTTTGTATACTAAGTAATTATTGGCGCAGTTGCAAAAAAGACCAGCTAAAAATCAGCATTTTATCTATTTCCATGCAGTAATAATGTTTAGTGATGTAATTATTTGCGATCATTTTTTGTCACTCAAATCACAAAAACACTATCGGAAACGGAAGTATGGCCAATCAATAAAACAACTATTTTTTAACAAAACATCCTGTTAAATCAATGAAGAACCAACGTGACCTGACGCACAAAATCATCAGATTCCTCTGATGCTTGCCAGCTTGCTGAGCATCAATGCAAATGAGAAATTATTACCTAATTACAATTTTTGAGAGATTGATCACGGAATGCAATTAAAGTGCAATCACCAAAATTCTGTAGGCATTTCACAAGATAGGCAGAACTAATATGTGGATGAGTCTAACCAGTTATGACTTGGGCACTAGTCTGTAAAGACGATACCTTGGAATGTACCGCCCAAGACGTCTTTAGCTGATGACAGAGCTCTTGATCATAATACTTTCTGGAACACATCATCATTGGTACAGGCAATCCAGAGCCAACAAGTACAATTTAACTGTATTACATTGGTGAGAAGTTTCATTCACATGAACCAGCCAATGCCAAGACCACTAAGAAAACCAGCAATATGAGCGATATATGCAATTCCATCGTGGCTATACATTGCGCCATAAATATCTTTAAGAAACCAAAATATAATCATCATTAAATAGAGCACCGAAGTGCTCTATTCTGTTTATTGGTATGCATCATTTCAGTGAAACTTAGCCCATTTAACAAATGGGCCTCGCTATGTCTAACAACCCGTCACAGAGCCAGTACACTCTTCAGCCAGAAGAAGTCTTTGCTTGTCGAGTCGGAGGTTGTCTATCACTACACGATCTGTTGCCACACTTTCGGTGCTGTTCTGTCGCATCCTGAAGATCACACGAAAATTCATCTCTCCTGGGCGCTTACGCATTGTGAATGTGATCTCGTCGGGTGATTCTTTCTCTATAGCTGCGACGTTCTTCCAGTCTACCGTTTTAGTATTTGGATCGTCATCAGTAATATCTATCTTGATCTCAAATTCAGAATCGGTAATGGCATGCTCACCCAATGTTAACCGAAATATATAACGCGTTCCGACAGGATCATTTGAAACATCAATATCTGTTTCTGCACTTCGCCAAGATCTCATCCCACCCGATAACAAAAATTCAAGCGCTTGCTTGCCTTCAGGCACTAAATCTTGGTCATTAATAATACTGACCTGACCGTTAGACAAATCCCAGTTGCGACTGCCGTCTTCAAAATCACCATTGTCGATTTCATGCGAGGCACCAAAAAACTGCAGCGCAGTGTTATCAAAAACAAATGACTGCCCGGCACCGCCCTCTACAACATACTCGATGTGTAAGTAATTGGCATCTTTAGGCTTACTTGTATCGACTGACACCAGCTGACCACTATCTCCGGCTTCGGTGGTATTACTGTCCACGGTATTGCTTAATACTGCATTGCTGTCACCCGATTCAGCCCAACCTGTTCGGATAAAGCCCTTGGCCGTCGATGCCTGCTCCGGACGGATGAACGCCGACACTCTAAAACGGCTGTTTTCAAGTGCCAAAGGTTGATAGACGGCTTGGGATAATATTGAGTTGCCCTGAACTTTTGCCCCCTGCCCAGTGACACCATCCGTGAGCTCTACCGCTCCATCACCTTTCTTTTTCCAGCCAGCCAGGCCATTTTCGAAATCAGGATTAGTGAAAATAGTTTTTTTGTCGTGCTTGGCACTCACGATATCATCCAGTTCCACCCAGTCGCCTTCAGGATCAACGGCTAAGAAGGACTTGAACTTCTGCCCGCTCGGAACAGTAAACGGCGAGCGCTGGAATCCAAACGACTGCATGCTGCCGTCATCGCGAAGACCCGATACATGACGTGGGGTAATGGCTGAAAAGAACACGACCTGATTGTCGTCAGAGTCCATATCCCACGACACTTCCGGACGGAAAAAAGTATTTCGGAGCTCAGCAGTGGTTCCCGGCGATATGGCTTCTGCCAGCCCAATAGCACCAAACCAAAAATCCGCAATACCAACGGCTTCCATCAGATAATTTGGATCATTCATAGACCAGCGAGTCAGCAACTTGATGTCATCGCCGCCTGCGCCGTTGAGCATCGCCTGACGCAAGCCATCCCGGTAGGCAAAATAACCACCGACCATCGCGCCTAGCTTACCGTGCTGGCCAAAACCCAGCAGCGCCGGAAAATGGAGAATGTTCCCCGGATGATCCGCTGGCCCATCATTATAGTAATTTCCACTCTCAGCTTCAGGGTTATTGCCTGCAGAAAACGCAGCGAAATAAGGAGAGCCCAAATCATCCGATGCAGCCTGTGTTACCGCGTAATAATTGTTATTTTGCTCTTTCCAATCCGGATCCTTAAAATGGTGCTCCAGGACGAGCGTCCCTCCCATCACAATAAACGCAGCGTGCTTTGACAGTATGACGGGTTCACCTTTTAACCAGTCGTCGTATTTGAAATTAGTCCGGTCATAGACATATGTAGCATAATTGTTGGTCGCACGAGGGTCCTGAGCGGCGCCTAAGTCACCGTATAGCCACGTTTCGTTCGCCATGCCATTATTGTTTCTTTCTGGCCCGAAATCATCCACTCGCCAGGTAACTGTCTGGCGCGCCCGGATCGTGTCACTCGAGCGGACAAAGACTTGCTGTAAATAAGCTAAGGCTTCTGCAATTTTTTCATTGTCCGGGTACATTTCAGCCGCTTTGTATACTGCAGGAAGAAACTTCATGCTGGTATACACTTGTGGCTGTGGATTTGCCGTATTGGGGGTACCGTCAGTTTCGTATTGTCTGACAAAGTGGCCGTCAACCGTCTTCAAACCGCCTTGGCCATCATCTTTTAGCCCGGCGTGACGTTCAATAAGAAGCTCGATCAACTCTTCGATCTCATGGTCCGGGTTGACCTTGTCTGCCGCAAGCAGCAGGTAAACCGCCCAACCAACCGTATCTGCTATTGGCGTCGTATTTGGATTAGTCCCAACTCGCTGGAGCTTCCGGTGCAAAAAACCATCAAACGGTGTAAAATTGTTAGTGGTAGAAAAGTTATCTGATGAGATTAAGCTCTTTATCGCTGTGACATATTGTGCCAGTTCGTCACGCAGCCATCCCTGGTATGACAGTTTATCGTCAAGCTTATCTGCCAGAGTAAATACCTGCCCGTCAGAATAAAGTATTTTACCGTCAGCTGTGGTAGTGAAATCCAACACATTGCTGATGTTAAAGTTGACCTGCTCGGGCGAAAAAGTATTATTTTTTCTTACCTTATCCTTCGGAACAAACAAAAATTCCGTGTCGTCATTGTTATCTCTTGTCAGGTAAAGCCCTGCTGCCGAGTCACGGCCAAACACCCGGCTAAAGCTCAATCTTGATAGATTACTATCCTTGTATACTGTGGACAGACTCTCTTTCGTATTCTGACTATCTTCCGTATGAGGAAGACGGTAAATGGTATCGTCTGTCAAAACGTAAAGATGCTTGGCAACCATATCAAGTGCGATATCTTTAACGGCTTTAGGTGTTGAAATATGATCAGGTTCTTCTATCGCTCCCCCTAGATAGACACTATTACGATCAGCATTATAACGGTATACCCCTGTATCACTGCCCACGTACAACTGAGAGGCAAAATAGCTCATACCATAATGCGATTGAGGACTCTTGGATATCGAGCTGAGCGATACACGATCAAAAACAGATAGTGTTTCAGTATTTATGTTCAACGCTAATATCGCGTCCTTATCGTCACCCGTTTGACTATTACATACTGCAATATAGAGGAATCGACCGGAAGGGGTAAATGTCATACCACAGATAGGTGCATCGTGTGCCAATCCCATATCAGGCAAGAGTGGGCTAATCTCACTGGCACTAATAGTATGCAAGACAGACTTGGATATATCACGTATTTCAATGGCCATCGAAGACGCGTTTGCAACAGCGTAGTAGCCAGCCACTTTGGCCGCCGCAACAAGATGACTCTGCTCTTCCTCGAAAGGCCAAGCCTCAACTAAAACCTCAAGGTCGGGATCTGGCTCTGGTCCTGGCTCTTCTGGCCCGGATCCTGGCTTGTAACCTGGCGTCCCAGCCTCTCCCCCGCCTCCCCCGCCACAGCCACCTAGTGCAATTGCCAGTAATAGCCCGCCAATCAGCTTTCGGCTTAGACAACCTTGATAAGGAAAATTTGAATTCATACGACCTCTTTAAATAACGCTTTATAGTTATTACTTTATGCTTCATTACATTACGCCCTGCTAATGCAACATGTTGGCTATGAGCGTTATTTAAGAATTAAACGTCAAAGCACACGCTATAAATATCCCCCCGAACTCAACCCCCTCTATAGTCCGCACAAGGTCATTGAGGCTGGTACTGTCTCAACCGGCCTGGTCACCACTTCGACATCAAATGATGTTCTAGCGTGTTGCACCGTACAGGCTTTGTGCAATTCCAACTTATAGACAATGCCACCTAAGTAGAAAATGCGTCACACCAATCACGAGAGAAATATTAAGGACTCCATTATAGATACGCGCAATATAAACGTTTCTATGATTATCTACAATACCCACCTAAATCGAAAGAAACCAGCTATCCATCACGATCCTTGTCGGATAACTGATTTAACAAACGAGACACTTAATAAAAATGTCAATAGATTGAAGCTCGTCACAGTTACAAAGCTCGAGGTCACGAAAGCCTCTTCATGAAATCACTCTTTCAGGCTTTTAAAGCCTAACAATTCACAGCATTAGTTGACTAGACAATGCTGCATCTTCTTCCGTTCCCATAGAAGCGATTTTGAGTAAACAAATCACCCCATTGATTGTGAAAACCCAATTTTTATTATATTAACGGAAAATAGAACATTCTGAATGTATGGGCGGCGCTCTATATAAACATTTCTACTAAGGTTGTGCGTAAAGGGGGGGAATACAGCGAAATAACCTCAGTGTGAAGCTGGCAAAAATGAGCGAAATTCATTTGGATAACAAAACACGCTGGTAAGTTGGAGTGCAATTTCGTGTGATAGACAACATTTCGACGTTTTTACAGAGACATGTGTATCACCAATTTGGGGTGAGTGACTTGCGTTGTATCAGATGTCATGGGTCATCTCAATACAGATGAAATAGAGAGAGGCCGCAATGCTGCGACCTCATGGTGCTGTTCTTAGAGTAACCGCTGAATTGCGGATTAATTGAAGCCAAACTTACCGTTGGTGTTTTTCCAGTCTGACTGGGCAGGGATGGTTTCAATGGTGTCCCAGTGCTCAACAATCATGTCATTTTCCAGACGAAACAGGTCATAAAATGCCACGTGCTGTTTTAGGAATTCGCCTTCACTGATAGAAAGTACAAAGTTACCTTCACCTAAAATTTTGTGGTTTCGGGTGTACACCATCGGCATACCTTGCTTCGCAAGCTCACCAAGTGCTGCACCTAAACCACTCAGGCCATCGGCAACACCTGGGTTATGTTGCAGGTAGTCTTTCTCTTCCGGACCAATAAAAGTACCGATTTGCGACATCTCGCCGTTGATCAGAATGGTTTGAACAAAGTTTGCAACAATCGACTTGTTCTGCTCAGTTTTATTCAAGTCTTTGATTTCTGTAGAACCATCAAACTGAGTGCGGCCACTTGCATTTGCAGGAGCCATTTCTTGTAGGTTATCCCAGTGCTCAACGATTTGACCATTTTCAAAACGGAACACATCAAAGCCTGCTTTAGGACCGAAGAAGTCATATTCGGTATGAGTTACAACATAATCGCCGTCTTGCATTGCACGTTTAACGCGTGCTTTGGCACTGCCTTCTGGTAACTGCTGCATAACCGCACCGAAACCAGCCAGACCGTCTGCAACAGCCAGGTTGTGTTGAATGTATTTGTTTGGATTGATGTCGCCAACTGGCTCTGAAGCACCTGTTTCGATGCTCGAAATCAAAGCTACCGCCTTCTCTTTGTTAGACATAGATGCTGTATCTGCAGCCGCTGTTGTACAGGCAGCTAGGCTAAGAGCGCCAGCCGCAATTAGAGTTCGGTTAAAAAAGTTGGTTAGTGATAGTTTCTTCATTGTCTTGTCCCCTTGTTTGGTTGAGCACAATATTAGTCACTATCACTTACGGGGGGCAGAGTGGATATGCGCCCCAAAATGGTATAAATCGAACCTCTAAGTACTATTGATCGTTAAAGTTAAAATTACATTCAATTTTAGGGCGTTATGATCAAAGCATCGTCTTATAGCACAGGTTGAACATACTTCTTCTGGAACTGGCTTGGGGTGAAGTTTGTATGCTTTTTGAAATACTTTACGAAGTTACTTGCGTCTTCAAAGCCGAAGTCATACGCCATTTGCTGAGTCGTTACACTGCTAACGACGAGACGTCGTTTTATCTCTACGATCGTGTAGGCGTCGATAAGCTGCTTAGCCGTAAGATCGGTCGCGAGTTTGCACACCTGGTTTAAAGTCTTGTAGGTGGTATTTAACTGATGGGCGTACCAGTTCGCATCTCTTATTTTGCTGAAATGAGAAAAAAGTAACTCCAGAAAACGGGCAAACTTAATGCTCTGTTCTTGCGAGAGTTTATCGTGGCGCGTTTCTGGTCTTAAACGGTGTAGAATTAATGAAAGTGAAGAGAAGAGGTACATCACAATCAAAGGATCGGATTGAGGATGTGCAATCTCTGTGATGATTTCGCTGATTAATGTGTGGCAGCGCTGGTTATTTTCTTTGTCCAGTTTTACCAGAGGAGTATGGTGACTATTAAGATGGGTGGGTGTGTAGTTTGGCAAGCGCATATTAGCATGAACTTGATCTAAAAATGCCTGAGTAAAGAGTAAAACCTTTCCCTTTGGTTTAGATGAAAAATCAAAGGCATGAACTTGTTCTCGCTGAATAAAAACAAATGAACCGGATGAGAAAGGATAATCTTTAAAATCCACCATGTGCGAACCTTCCCCTTCTTCGATGTAAACAAGAAGAAAAAAAGTGACACGATGGGGTTTTTCGGGGTTACTAGCGAGGTTGCGTTGATAAAGTGATTCAAGCTCAACCATTTCAAATTCAGCCTGATCGGTTTTACTGTGATTAAAACCAATTTCGGGGATCTGCATTCCTCTCTCCATGCACTACAGCGTGTGGCTAGTGTAGTGACTGGAGAGAAAGAAACAAGAGTTAAACTGTTGTGCCTATTATTAAATATCCAATGACAGATAATGTGGCAAACAGTAAAGTAAACGGTAACTGAGTGCGAAAGTGCAGTTCCGGTTCACAGTCGGCGGCAGAAGATGCCACGATGATCGAATCTGAAATAGGCGAACTCTGATCACCAAACACTGCTCCCGAGATCACAGCCCCAATCATCATTGGTACAGGTATCCCCATGTTGACCGCCATTGAGATCCCGATAGGTATCAAAATACTCACGGTGGCACCCGAACTGCCCGTTGAGAATGAAATCAGCATCCCAATAATAAATACCACACTTGGCACGACCCAAAGCGAAAACTGCTCAGAAACCAATCCGGCTAAATACGTACCTGTACCAAGCTGACCGATGATATTACTTAGCGTAAAGGCAAGTACCAGAATGATCACTGCCGGTAAAATCTGTTTGAAACCGTCCAGTACCCAGTTCATATATTGACTAAATGCGATACCAGCGACTTGGTAAGCCAACGCCGAACCGAACAGGGAGATAAAGCCACTCCAATAAATGGCATCTCCGACATTCCCTTGCGCTGGATTCCCATCACCAGTTACCAGCGTGATCACAATAATTGAGCCCAATAGCAAAATTAAGGGAAGCATAAGCACTGCTATAGAGGTATGGTTCTGTGGCTCCGCTGACTGAGGCTCAGTGCCCTGAGCAACGTTCTTGTGATCGACATTCTTTTGATCAACATCGTGAGGCCCGGATTTAAAGTCGTGCTGACATATTGCAAGAAAAGGCACAGATGCCAATACCAATATGGTGTAATACTGATAACTCACCGCGGAGAAAACATAATCCATCGGTTTTCCTGTTAATACACCATTTTCGATCTGAATGGCTAACAGGCTGGAAAGAAATACGCCTGCACCACTGATGGGTAACAGCCACGCAAGAGGTGATCCTGTACTATTAGCGACAAGCGCCAGTTTCGCTTTCGAAACATTGTGCTTGGCAAAAAGCGGACGCCCTACTAATCCAACTATCATCATCGACCCAATACCTTCTAAACACATTAGAAAGCCCGTCAAAAAGGTCAGAAGCTGGGCACTTCGTTTAGAGTTCACTATATTTCGCTGAACAGTCAGGCTATAAATTGCCTTCTGAATCGCGCCAGATTGTTGCAGTACATTGATAATCGCAGCAATCATAGTAATAAAAATCAGGCTTTTCACTGCGCTGATGGAAGTAAACGTCGTCGCAATGGCATCAAAACTTTGCGTCACACCAACAAAAAGTGAGCCGTTAAGCAAAATGGTGCCCGCTAAAATGCCTGAAAAAATCGACAAATACGCCTGCCGGGTTACGATTGCTAGCGTAATCGCTAAAAGAGGAGGACATAAAGTCAACCAAGTATTCATTACTGAAACCTCAAATCAATTCATTGAGGTCAGTTTAAAGAGAGCACAAATTCTTACACGGTCATTATTCCCCTAAAAATGGTAGATATCGAACCAAATGTTGGATATAGAAAAGCTCGTCCGTAACGGAGCGAGCCAGTGCGATCATGAGTTTTCAGTTATCCACACAGTGGAATTAGTTATCGAAGATAAACGCTGAATCAGCCAGTGCCTGCTCAGGAGTGCGTGTTACCTGATAATCAGGATACAGAGCGGTTGTACGTAGTGTCTCGTCGGTGAAAGAAGCTAGTTTACCAATGACATAGATAACGTAATTGATCCCCCAGCGCTCGCGATCTGTCTCTGCACCTTTCTTCGCCGTCACCTCGTCGCCAGCAGTGTTTCGGGAATCAGTGATAAATTCTGAAGAAAAATGTTCATATTCAAATGGATGATCCGGGAAGTTCTTTTTAAGCTCCGCCAGCATTTCTGTTTGAGTAAGCACGTTGTAATCCATCTGAACACATTTGTTAAGAG